>JAZDKA010000036.1:0-7242 GCA_043803385.1 Patescibacteria group bacterium
CCTACTTTTTCCGCGCCTTGGAAAGTTCTTTCCAAAACCGAACCATTCAGAAGATTTTTTAGTTTTGTTCGAAGCACCGCTCCGGCGCGTCCCATCTTGGAATGTTCCGTATACAAAACTTTGTATGGATCATTATTAAAAATGATGTTTTTTCCGATTTTAATTTCACTGATCGTCAGCATAGAAACTCGCGAATGAAGAGCTAATTTTAGCGAATGAGTGCAAATATTTTACTTATTCGCTTTTATTAGCTTTTTATCCGCTCTTAATTAGCGAGTTATTTGATTACGAACGGCACCAGCGCCATCACTCTGGCTTTTTTAATAGCATTCGCTAAAGCTCTTTGATGTTTGGAACAGATCCCGAATTTTTTGGGAGGATAAATCTTTCCCTGGGAGTTCATAAAACGCCGGAGCATATAAACATCCTTGTAATCGATTTTATCCATTTTCTGATCGCAAAAATAACAAATCTTATCCATAAATAAACTCGCGAATAAAGAGCTAATTGTAGCGAAATTTAGCGAATTCGCTCTTATTAGCTTTAAATTCGCACTTAATTAGCGAGTTACCTTTAGAAGGGTACGTCTTCAATCTTTACTTCTCCCTGCTCCTCATCCAGATTGATGGTAGGAATCTGCTCTTCTTTTGGAGCTTGGGATTCTTGGGGTTTTACAGCCGGAGCGGAATAATTTCCTCGGCTGGCTCCTTGGGGTTTCGATCCAAACTGAAAATTTTCTGCGATAATTTCCGTAATTCTTCGTTCCACGCCGTCTTTTCCGGTATAAGTCCTGGTGTCCAATCTTCCTTCAATAAAAACTTCCTGTCCCTTGATTAAATACTGTCCGACAACTTCTGCCAGCCTTCCCCAGAAAACCACATTATGAAAAGTGGTTTTTTCCTGCTTTTGGCCTTGCTTGTCAGTCCAGGTTCTTCCCGTTGCCAGCCCTATAGAAGCGACTGTTTGTCCCGAAGTGGTTGTTCTCACTTCCGGATCTCTAGTCAAACGACCGACTAGCATGACTTTGTTAACATTCATAAATGACTCGCGAATAGAGAGCTAATGTTGGCGAATTATAGCCAATATTCGCACTCATTAGCTTTAAATTCGCTCCTAAATTAGCGAGTTATTAAATGTTTAGTATTTCGTCTATTTTTTCATCGATGCTTTTCTCCCCCGTTTTTTCTTCAGTCTTCGGAGTTTCAGCAGGAGTAGGTTCTTTAATTTCGGTTTTTTCAGTTTTTATTTCATCTTTCTTCTCCTCAATTATTTCTTCTTTTTTCCTTTCTCTGGCAATAACTGGCTCGGTTTTTTTGAAATAAGCAGGTTTTCTGAAATCTTTTTTAACTTTTTCTCTAATTTCCCTGGCTTTCAATTCCGGAAGCTCATCTGCTTTAATGATAATAAATCTTAAAACATCTTTGTAAAGATTCATTTTTCGATTTATGCTGTCTATGGGATTTTTAATTTCATCGCTTTCAGATTCTTCTTTCGATATTTCAAACCTTTGGGCGACATAAATCCCCCTCACTTCTTTTCCGACTTTGTAGGCCATTTTTCTTTTTTCGTCAATTCGAGGTTCCAACCATTTCCCGCCCTCCTTAGAAATAATGCCCGACACTTCTTCTTTTATTCTGGGAAGATCCTGCTCTTTTGATTCCCCCACCAGATAGCACAGTTCGTAAATCATAAAAACTCACGAATGAAGAGCTAATTTTAGCGAATGAGTGCTAATTTTAATTAAACCAACATTCGATTTTATTAGCTTTAAATTCGCACTTGATTAGCGAGTAATTTAAATCCACTCAAAGAAAGTCCCCTGAATGGATCATTCCTGCCTTATCTCTGCTGAAAGTAGAGCGAGGCAAGATTGGACTTTCTTGATTGTTTTCTAACTCTACTACACTATTTAATTTTTAGCAATACCCGTGCAAAAATTAGCACTTTTAAATAATTGATTTGTTCACAAAATTTTAATCAATGCGCTGCACGGCCTGCTACGCCATTTATTAGTTCTTCTCCCTTATAATAAATTCTAGGAATAATAGTTCCAGTACATTTTCTTCTATCTTCTATAGACCTTCCCCTAGTTTTCACCTCTACAAAAGCCTGGAGATCTTCTGTTCCTGGATTGACATATTTAAACTCGAATCCCCTTTCTGCCATAGCTTTCTTGACCTCTTTAATGTCATACTCTTTGTTTTCTCCTTTTTTTATTCCTAAGGTCTCTAAAATATCAGCTATAAAATTTTTTCTTCCAGAAAACTCCTTCAGTTCTGCTAAATACATAGCTAGGTGAGCAGAATATTGTTTACTTTCAATCAAATCTTTTCTATTAAGTAAATTGGGATCTTCAAGCAATAAATAACCGTATGCTATCTCCTTGGGAGAAAAAGATTCCTTGCGTTCATTATTTTCTAAATTATTAACTAGAGTCTTATCTTCTTCTGAAATTCCAAATTCCCTTATTCTTTTTTTCGCGCCTTCTTTGTCAGTGACAAAAGCTAATTTTTTTGCTTCTTCAGTTTCTCTTGCTGTTTCCGGATGAGGATATTCTTCTAACCCATCATTATAAGCAGGATGATTAATAAATTTTTCACTCATAATTTTAAATTAATTATAAATAAATTATTTCTTTAGCTTTTTCATCTGCTCTTTCAGCACGGGAATATCTTTTTTAACTGCGTTCCAGACAAGAGAGATGCTTACGCCAAAATATTCGTGAATAAGAAAATTCCTCATTCCTGAAATCTCTCTCCATTTTACATCAGGATATTTTTTCTCTATTTCTTCGGGGAAATTACCAACAGCTTCACCGATTATTTCCAGCCTCCGAATAACTGAATCCTGAATCTGAACTGACGCGAGAAAATCATCTTTGGAAATATCTTTTGTGTAATTTTCTATCCATTCTATGCTTTCCAAAATATGATCGATTAATATTTGATAATCTTTCATAAAATTTGAATTTTTTCTTTTTGGATTATTTCATTGATTCGAGGAGAAATCGAATCGGGAGTTAAAACATCGACTTCCCTTCCTAATTTTTCTTCCAGTTTCAGCTTCAGAGAAACCAAATCCAGGAGGCTTTTTTCTCCTTCAAACTCAACTATTAAATCGAGGTCGCTGTTTTCGCTGGCAATATTTTTTGAAAAAGAGCCAAAAATAAAAGACCTGAAAACATCATATTGTTTCAGAGTTGGATTGATTTTAGCTTTTATCTCTTCGATTTTTTCCATATAATTATTATACTCATCTTTAATTAACATTCGCAATCTTTAAAAATTATTCTTTCAACTTTCCCTTTATCGCTTTGGCGATTTCTGAAGCGACTTTGGGATTTTCTTGCAGGAATTTTTTGGCCGCTTCGCGTCCGACTCCGAGTTTTACTTCGCCAAAGACATAAGTATTTCCGGATTTTTTTATTACCTCGAATTTTGCTCCCGTATCTACCAAATCTCCAGTTAGTGAGATTCCTTCGTTATACATAATATCAAATTCCGCGGTTTTGAATGGAGGAGCCACTTTGTTCTTGACTACCTTAGCCTTTGTCCTGTTGCCTACTACTTCATCGCCTTTCTTTATCTGCGCAATCCTTCGGACATCGATCCGAACTGAAGAATAAAATTTGAGCGCTTGCCCTCCGGTAGTTGTTTCCGGATTGCCAAACATTATTCCGATTTTCATCCTAATCTGATTGATAAAAATAACAATAGTATTAGAACGCGCAACAATAGCAGTGAGTTTTCGAAGCGCTTGCGACATCAGCCTGGCGTGTCTGCCCATATGCTGGTCTCCCATATCCCCCTCAATTTCCGCCTTTGGCGTGAGTGCCGCGACAGAGTCTATTACGATAATATCAATGGAGTTAGACCTCACCAGCGTTTCAACGATATCGAGCGCCTGCTCCCCATTATCAGGCTGGGATATCAGCAAATCATCAATTTTCACTCCGATTTTTTTGGCATATTCTGGATCAAGCGCATGTTCGGCATCAATAAAAGCTGCTGTTCCCCCCATTTTCTGGGCATTGGAAATAATGTGAAGCGAAAGAGTTGTTTTTCCCGATGATTCCGGCCCATAAATTTCAACAACTCTTCCTCTTGGAACGCCTCCGATTCCCAGAGCGACATCAAGGGAGATTGATCCGGTTGAAATCGCTTCAACATCAACTCTTTTTACTTCTCCCAGCTTCATTAACATTCCTTCCCCAAACTTATCTTTTATTTCTTCCACTACTTTTTCCACATCACTTTTATTTTTTTCATTTTTTTCTGTTGTTGTATTTATATTACTTTTTGCCATAAAAGTTTTTATTAATTTATTAGTCATTAACGGATTAAAGGATTAGCGAGTTTCCAGAATAAATAATTCTTTAATTCGTTAACTCGTTAATTTATTAATTCGATTGATAGTGATATTATATCACTTCGAAATTGCTTGTCAAATAAAGTTATCCACAGCTACTCTGCCAGGAAAACCCTATTATTCACCGGTTTTGTATCCTTGCTCAAAGTTCCCAAATCTTTTCCATTTACCCTGATCCCGACATATTTTCCCTTGCTGACCGAAATGGATATCCTATCTTTCGCTTCAAAACTTTTTGTTTCTCCGGGATTTATTGTTCCGCTATAAGCCACGGAATCATCGGCTTTAACCGTTATTGAAGCCGGTTTAGTGTCTCCGTAAACATCGATTTGTATTTTCTTTTCGCTATTTTCAGGAGTGTTTTGCGAAGTGTCCTGATTTTGATCCGGAGAAGTGTTATTAGCTTCTTCTCCGTTAATATTTTCAAATCTAGCTTCTCCAGTGATGACTCTTTCTGACTCTTTTTCAAATCTATTTACCGATTTTATAGTTATGCTATTAAGTCCCGGCTGGAGAATCAAGACTTCAGAAAATTTTCCATTTTCATCGATGATAGTCTGCTGGCCGTTAATTGAAAGCTTTGCGTCTTTTTCTGTTATTCCTTCAATCTTTATCGTTTTATCAGCAGTAGAAAAATTTTCTGCCGGTTCCATTATTACCAATCGAGGACTGGAAATAAAAATACTCAATTCGCGGTAGAGATAAAAAAATCCGAGCCCGATAAAAAAAACTATCAGGATGGCAAATATAATTTTAGGAGTTATTGCCAGTCCTGAAAATTTAATCGGATCGAATAAGCTTTTCCGCGGTTTTTCTTTTTTGACGTTCTTGTGGATTTCCCGCTCCCTTTCGTAGAGTTTTATAAGATAATTTTCATCCGTTCCAAGATATTGAGCATAGCTTCGAAGAAATCCTTTCACATAAACATCAGCAGGAAGTTTGTCGTATTGCCCATTTTCTAAATATTCAAGATATCTAGCTTGAATCCTTGTTCCTTTGGAGACTTCTCCCAGTGTTATCCTTTTTTCGCTCCTAATTTTGCTAAGACGCTCCCCCAAAGTTAATGTTCCGACATTCTTTTTTACAAAACCATTTTTCACCATATTCCAATGGTATCATCTTCAATTTCAAAAAGCAAAACACTTATATTCTTAATTTATGACTCATGATTCATAATTCATTTTAAATTTGCCATTTGTCTCTAACTCCTTGATCTTGGCTTGGATTTTCATAATTCGGACGGTCTTCTCCGAGATACACTTCCCTTGGTCTGGCTCCGTCCGGAGGGCCGATTACTCCGCGCTCTTCCAAAATATCCAAAAGCCTCGCTGCGCGCGCATAACCCACCCGAAGCCTTCTTTGGAGAAGAGATGCGGAACCTTTTCCTGCTTCCGATACGACTCTCTTCGCTTCTTCATACAAGCTGTCTTCATTTGCTCCTTCGAAATTATCGAAAGCTTCAAAATTAATTTTTTGCTGGGCGAATCCTCTTTCTTTTTCTGCGCTCCGTATAATATCTTCTCCAATCGGCTCTTCGCCTCTTTCTACTTTTTGGTTTTTGATGAATTTCACTACTCTTTTAACTTCTGATTCGGAAACAAAAATTCCCTGGAGGCGCCTGATTCCATTCGGTCCCGCTGCCAAGTAAAGCAAATCCCCATTTCCTAAAAGTTTTTCCGCTCCTCCGGTATCCAGAATTGTTCTTGAATCTATTTGCGTCGCTACTTTGAACGCAATTCTGGTTCCAATATTAGCCTTAATAAGCCCAGTAAGCACCTCGACGCTTGGCCTTTGGGTAGAAATAATGAGATGAATTCCTACTGCCCTAGCCATTTGCGCAATGCGAATAATAACTCCCTCGACTTCCTTTCCATGAGAACCCATAAGATCCGCCAGTTCGTCAATTACTATTATTATATAAGGAAGCTTGTTTAATTCTTCTTCAGTTACTTCTCCAGTTTCCTGATTAGTTATTTTTCTCTTCTCTCCCGCCAAAACTTTCTGATTGTAGGAAGTTATGTCTCGAGAGCCTGTTTCTTGAAGAAGTACATATCTTTTTTCCATCTCTCCTATCGCCCATTTTAGAGCGCTAACGACTCTCCCATTATCAACAACCACGTCTGAAAGCAGATGGGGAATTCCGTTGTAAAGCGAAAGTTCGACTCTCTTTGGATCGACCAAGATAAGTTTCAAGTCTTCTGGAGAATTTTGATATAAAAGGGACAATAATATTGAATTTATGCAAACGCTTTTTCCTGACCCAGTTGAACCGGCAATCATAAGATGGGGCATTTTGTCCAGATCGCCGAAAATAAAACTTCCGCTAACATTTTTTCCGAGAGAAAGCGTCAAATTCGATTCTCTCTTTTTATAAATCTCGCTTTGAAGAAAATCCCGGAGCCTTACGGTCGCAACTGACTTATTGGGAACTTCAATCCCAACCAAAGATTTTCCGGGAATCGGAGCTTCAATTCTGATCGGATGAGCAGCGAGAGCCAGAGCTAGATCCTGGCTAAGCACGGTAATCTTGCTAAGTTTTATTCCCACCGCCGGACGAAAACTATATTGGGTAATTGTCGGTCCGGTTAAAATATCCGCCAGTTCCACTTCAATTCCAAAATGTCCCAAAGTCTTCTGAATAATTTCTGCATTCTTTTTGACGTCTCCTCCTTTGGCCTGTCCAGTAGATTCTTCCAAGAGATCCAGTGGCGGAAATTGCCAGCTTCCTTCTTTTATTTTTTTATTGTCAATTTTAGCAAATGGCTCTTTGCTGTCTCCCTTTTCCCAGGAAAGCCCTTTCATTGAAAATTTCAATTTCGGTTCGGCAATTTGCTTTTCAACTAATGAAGACTTCTCTTCCGGACCCTTCACGAA
>JAZDKA010000037.1:0-3764 GCA_043803385.1 Patescibacteria group bacterium
GGAGCAAATTGTTTTTCCAGAAATTCAGCGTCTTCGGGCCCTATCCTGAATGATGCCAGCGATCCGACATTTCCAAAAACCGCCTTGGAAATTTCCTCCGAAAGCTGGCCGATAAATTGATGGGCGATAATCAGATCCAGCCTGTATTTTCTGGCTTCAGAAAGAATTTGAGAAATGGAATCCGTGGTAACATTTTGAAATTCATCAATATACAAATAGAAATCTTTCCTCTCTTCCTGCGGAATATCCACCCTGCCCAAGGCTGCCATTAAAAGTTTTCCGACAACAATCATTCCTAGAAGATGGCTGTTTATTTCCCCTATTTTCCCCTTAGAAAGATTGATTATCAAAATTTTCCCATTTTTCATAATTTCCTTGAAATCAAGCGTGCTTTTCTGCTGGGCGATAATTGGACGCATCATATCATTGGCGATGAAAGTGGTAAGTTTGGAAGTGATATAGGGAACCATATTAGCTAGCGCCGCTTCTCCTCCGGCTTTTTCCGCTTCTTTCGTCCAGAAATCCCTCACTACCGGATTTTGGCATTTTTGGAGCTTTAATTTTCTAAATTCCTCATCCGCCAAAACTTTTGAAATTTCCATAAGAGTCGAGCCCGTTTCCGGATCATCCATAATAAGAAGCATGGCGTTTCTCATATATTGCTCGAACATCGGTCCTCCTGTTTGTTTGAGATCATAAAGCTTATCAAAAATATTTATCATTTCATTAATAACGAAAGTTTTTTGTTCTGGTTTTGATTGGTCATATTCGAGCATATTAAGCCCGAATGGCCGTTCAATATCAGAGGGATCAAAATAGACAACGTCTTCCGCTCTTTCTTTGGGAACAGCGGTGAGAATATCTTCAGCAAAATCCCCGTGAGGATCAATAACACAGACTCCCTTGCCGTTCTTAACGTCCTGCTTTGCTAACTCTTTAAGAAGATTGGATTTTCCCGTACCGGTTTGGCCGATGATGTATAAATGCCTTCTTCTGTCATCATCAGTAAGCCTGATTTCCGCTTTTGCTCCGCGATAATCATTGAAACCTAAAAGGATTCCTTCCTTGGGAAGGCTGGGCGGAGGAGGCGCCGCGCCGGATTTAAGCCATTTGATTTTCGGAGTTTCGGTCGTGGAAATAGGAAGATGGAAAATGCTGGCAATTTCTTCCGTGCTCAGAATAATGGAATGTTCTTCATCGAAATTTCGAAAAATATAATCAAAGGCTGTTTTCTTTCCTTTTACTCTTTTTTGAACCTGAAAATAATTGATATCCGAATTTTCAAATTGGGAAAAAGAATTCTCAAGCTGGGCTAAGATCTCATCCGCTCTCTCCTGGGTTTCGGCTGAAGCAATAATCCTTAAGTTCGCCCTGAAACCAGACAGGCTTGATTTCTTTTCTATTGATTTGATAAGCTCCTGTTCTTCAGGCGTGAGCTGGACAGTTTTTTCATCTTTCGGAACAGATCCATCCTTGCTTGCCGTAGTACGAATAACTTCAGAAAGTCCTTTTCCCAGCTCTTTGCCAATTTTATGAGTAATGGATCTTGAAAAAACATCATTAAGCCTTTTCCCCTGCTGCATCTCGTGGGCGACATGCCTTCCTTTGCCTCGCCATTCAAATCTGGCTGGAACCAAAACTATTTGAATTGCCGCGCCTTCTTTTTCTTCATTTAACTTGCTAAGTGAATTGGAAATTTCATTCAAAGGATCGACTTCCATCATTTGATAGGTTCTTATGGGAAGAATAAATTTATTTTTCAGCTTCAAAATCGCCGCGGAAGTGAAATTTCCGGGATGGAATATGGTATAATCGGGAACTTTTTCCAGTGATGCATTAGGAAAAAAGCTCAAGACTTGTTTTTCGATGCTTTCCCTGAATTTTTTCGGAACGGAAATATAGAAGAAGATTTCTTCGCTTCCGGATGGATTGGCAATCTCAAGCGATATATGGGGATGCCCATAAAAAATCCTCTTTAGAAAACTGATATTTTTCTTAATATTGGCAAGCGTCACCAAGAGCTGTTCCATGGCTCCGATTTCTGTTTTCCAAGCATCTCTTTCGGAACCGGCTATCTTCTCCTCATCTTTTTTGTATATTTTCGAAACTCTCACCACTTCCAAATCCATGCTCACCGACCTTTTTATCTGCGCGCGGAAGCCAAAAAAACTCTTGAGCATTATATAGGCTCCGGTAATAAAGCAGACTATTCCGAGAATAAAAGCGACAGGAATAAAGATTAAGTTAAAATCAAAATTCATAAAAAATAATTCAAATATTAAATGACAAACTTCTAACCAAGCTCAAATGACTAGATGTCAAATGTTTGGATTTTAAGCTTTGGCATTGATTTGGCATTGGAAATTTGGATTTTGGATTTTAAAGTTATATCTCCTCTATCATTCCTCTTTTCATCAAAGCGTCGTGGAGTTCGTCGGATAACAGCTTGTCATGGAACATATCCAAAACATAGTTGTCTTCCAAGTGCCTGGCTACTTTTACCGCATGAATTACTCCCTTATTGGTAGCAATGTCAACTAGATGCTGAATTTGGCTTTCGGCATCTTGTTTTTTGTAAACTTTTTCTGCGTCTGATTTCACTTCTTCGTGGGGAGTATCATCGCTTGTTTGAGTTTTTACCTTGGATAGAATCTTGTTATAAGCGCTGTCTTTTTCGGCGGAAATTATTTCTTTAGCCGGCTCTTTTTCAGGCATAGGAAAAACTTCCTTATTTATTGGAACATCCATCGGTTTTTCGATATTTGGTATTCCGTTTTCTGAAGATCCTGAAAACTTTGATTTTAAATCAAGATCTTTTTCATCAATTGGCTCTAAGTTGGATTTAATTGTATCTGCCATATATTTTTTCTTTTATTAATTTATTTAAAGTCAGAAGAAATATCCTCTACTATTTTATCATACTCGGCTATTTTCTCCCTTAAAAAAGATTCCAACTTTTCCGAATCAGCCCCTTCTTCTACCATTCTTAAATATTCGTACCGATCTTGATCATTAAGCTTTTCCAAAAGCGCTAAAGAAACCGCTTTCAAAAAAGCAGCTGACATGTCTTCCTTTGTTTCATCTTCCAGTTTTTTAATTAAATCCTCATCCATTTTTTAAGATCTCGTTTATTTTTTTATTTTTACCATAAATTAATTCCATAATTCTTTTGGTATACTGCTCCATAGTTTCATTAATTTTGGGATAAGCCTCGTCTTTGAATATTTTTTTTGACCTATTTATCAATTCGCTAATTCTTTTTCCGATTTTCTTGTCTCTTTTTATTTCTTCTGAGACTAGCTTGTCTTTTATGCTTTTCCAAATATCATTATTGTATAGAGAAATTCTGTATCGAATATCGAAAGCGATTTTTTTTTCTTCCCCTTTTTCAGAAATTTTATTAAGTAGCTTTTGTTCTTTTCTTGCGTTTTTTTCGGTTTTTTCTTTCTCTTCCTTAGCTTTCCTTTCTGGTCTTGTTTTTTCTTCTACTAATTTTTCAATCTCCTCTGTTTGTTTTTTCTCTCTATCCTCCCGCTCTTTCTTCTCCCGTTTTTCTGCTTCTTCCCGCATTTCCTCTTCTGTCTTAACTTTAGTCCCAAAATATGCATCAGAAATTTTTTCCGCCAGAGATGCAAATGAATCTTGCATTTTTTCCAGCCAATGTTTTTCGTTTTCTTTTACCATCTTCCAGGAATTATTATTTTCCGCGCTGGCATCAATTCTGGCGTCTAAATTTCCGGTATAAAATTTTATAGCTTCCTGCA
>JAZDKA010000038.1:0-23570 GCA_043803385.1 Patescibacteria group bacterium
AGAGCCTCTGATTTCATCAGAGGCTCTTGGGAAATTTATACCCAGTAGTGAAATTATGAGAAAATTTTATTTATCTTTTATCATTCTCTTGCTTGCTGCTTTCTTGCAGGCTGGTTTTGCTTTTTCTGCCAGCGCCCAAAATGCTCCCGGAAAAGTTCTTCCCAGGATTGATGATGAAGCGGCTTATACAGAGAGACCTGCTTTCACTCCTAAAGAAGCTACGGCGGACAAGGGAGATATTTATCCGCAGAAGTTTTGGGTTTTTCTTTTCGGCGCTTATCTTTTCATTTTACTTTTCAATCTATCTTTCGGATTTAAAAGCGGAAAAACACAATGGTTTTGGGAAATAGTTTATACTTTTCTAGCTATTTTTGCCTGGGACAAATTGGATGTCGCGAGAAACAATATTTGGTTTCCGAAAATAATCGCGGAAACGGGAATTATTATTTATCTTTTCTATTTTTATCATCTCCAAAAAAGGATAGAATTCAATTCCGAATCCGAAAAAGAAGACTCTTCGCCCAAACAAGAAAAACTTTTGTAACGCTATTGCCAAAAAAATGGCAATATGCTATTATAGTTAATTAGTGGCTTAAATAAGCTATTAAGTGTTATTACAAAATATAAAGAGGGGGTTGAAATGGAAACTGAAAGCATCAAAACGTCTGGGTTTTTTCATTCAGCAATTCTTTTAATGGTTGCTCTTTTACTTGCATTATTCGGGTTGTTGAGGAGAGCAAAATAAAAGTGCGGTAAAAAAACAAGGAGGGGAAATGGCAAAAGAGAAAGGATTTGACGGAACAAACGGAGGCGAACTTCTTTCAAAAGAGCAAGGAGAATACCTTGCTCTTCATGGAGGAGACGGCGAGCAGGAATCGGAGGTTATGGATAAAAAGCCAAAGCCGGAAAAAAGATTAAAAAGAGGACTAATTCCACTTGACGAAGGCATGGAGTGTGACGGTGGAATTTGTCCGTAAGAAGTTAATACGGGGTTTAAAAACGGGGGGCGGGAAACATCAAAGCATCACCGCCCTTTTTTCTTGACATTTTTTAATTTTTTCGATACAATTTCTTAATGCTTATCCCTCACCACTTTCATCGAACAAAGTTGAAAGTTATTAGCTATTGGTTTATACTATAGAAAGAGGTTAAAATAACCACTTGGATAAAAGTGGTGAGGGATAAATATGAAAATGCCAATTAACAATTTGGAAAATCTGGTGAAATGCCCGGTTTGCGGAAGGAAATATGAACAGGCAAAAATCCTTGTTCTTGAAGAAGAAATGAACAAGACTACTCTTCATGTTACTTGCGAAAACTGCAAAATTTCGTCAATAGTTTTCATTTCATCGGGAAAAATGGGAATTGTAAGCCTGGGAATGCTAACCGACCTTCAGCAGGAAGAAGCAAAGAATCTATTTAAAAAAGAAGCAATTTCTACCGATAATGTGATAGAAGTTCATGAATATTTTAAGAATTATAAAGGAGAAACAAGAAAGTTTTATGACTAAAATCAACCTTAAATCGAAAATCAGGGAAGAAGTTGGGAAGAATCTTAACAAATTCAGGAAAAACGGAATGATTCCGGCTATTGTTTATGGCCATAAAATCAAACCGAGGACGCTTTGGGTAAATTATTTGGAGTTTGGGAAAGTCTTCAAAGAAGCCGGAGAAAGCACCGTTATCGAACTTGATATCGAAGGGAAAGACAAAGTAAACGCCTTAATTCACGAAACCCAAGCTGATCCAATCACTGATAAGTTTTCCCATATTGATTTTTTCCAGATCAGGATGGATGAAGAGATTGAAACCGAAGTTCCCGTTGAATTGTTTGGCGAATCGCCAGCCATAAAAGAATTTGGAGGAATTTTGGTCCAGAATGTCAATGCGATACCGGTTAAATGCCTGCCGGGAGATCTTCCTCATGAATTCAAATTGGATATTTCGGAAATAAAAACTTTTGAAGACCATTTGAAAGTTTCTGATATTAAAATTCCGGAAAAAGTTGAAATATTATTAGAAGCTGACACAGTTGTTGCGCTGGTAACTCCTCCGAGATCTGAAGAAGAGCTGGCGGCCCTTGAAGAAAAAGTGGAAGAAGATGTGACGAAAGTTGAAGGAGTAGCAGACAAAGAAATTCCAGCTGAAGAAGGCGCCGTAGAAGAAAAGCCTTCCGATGCCAAGGCAACGACAGATAAAAAAACAGATAAAAAATCCACCGACGCCAAAGCTTAGGCGAACAAAGGAAGAAAATAAATAATAATAGCCTTTAATACTTTTAGCACTTACGCATTTGCCTCTGCCAAAGCCGTAGCTCCGGCGCAATAACGGACAATTTTTAATTGCGCCTCCGAAAACGGTTTGTCATAGTCAAATGCGTAAGTCCTGACTTTAAAAGAGTCCCACTGCTTGCGAGCGGCGGGGCTCTTTTTGATAAATTTTTCAAAAAATGCTATTATTTAAATAGTGAAAAGAGATAATAAAAATAAAATACTGCCCTTAACAGCGGCAATTTTAGCGGTTGCCGGAGTTTTATTTTTTCAGATTTTTTCTGGGAATAATTTTGTTTTTGCCGCGGATTCGATAAGCGAAATCGAAAGCAAAATAAGCAAAGAAGAAGCAGCAAAAGCCAAGCTGGAGCAAGAACTGGGAAGTATACAAAAATCCGTAAATTCTACTCAATATGAGATCCAGAGAACCGAGGCTTTAATTAGACAGGCAGAAGAGAACATCGTGAGAAGCAAAAAAGAACTGGAACTTGCGTCAGAAAGAATTAATTTGCAAAAGGAATCTTTGCGAAGCCTTATCCAGGAATTTTATTATAATCAAAAAATTCCGATACTCTATTCTATGTTAAATGAAGATGATTTGTCGAAGGTTTTTTCCGAAGCCGATCATATTATCACGCTTAATCAAAAAGTATATGATGCTATTGAAGACATCAAGCAGTCAAAGATAGAAATAGAGAATAAAGCCAAGTCAATTGAGGAAACAAAACAAGACCACGAAAAGCTTTTGGATCTGAAGCAAGACCAGAAACAGGATTTGCTGACTGATAAAGTAGATACCCAGCAAGATATTGCTAAAAAGGAAGCGACAATAGGCGAGCTTCAAGCGGAACTTTCAAAATTGAAAAGCAATCTGTCCGGTTATTTAGGAAAAGCCTATAATGCTAAAGATGTCCAAGATGCGGCTTCTTTTGCGGCAAAAGCAAGCGGAGTTCGCAAAGATTTTATTTTGGGAATGCTGGTTGTCGAATCAAACCTTGGGAGGTTCACCGGGGGATGCAGCGCAAAAGACAGCAGGATGAGCGGGACAAGGCTCAAGACATTCCAAGGTATCTGTGAAGAGCTAGGCTATAGTTGGAAGACCAGAAAAGTTTCCTGCCCACCGAGGTCGTATAAAGGAACTGGGGGAGCAATGGGGGTAGCGCAGTTTATGCCTGACACCTGGACCGGATACAAAAGTTCGATTGCGTCAAAAACCGGACACAATCCTCCAGATCCGTGGAATTTGACTGATGGGGTGATGGCAATGGGGCTGAAATTAGCCAGAGGCGGAGCAACTTCAAGAGGCGGAGAATGCAACGCAGCCAAGCTATATTTGTCAGGAACGACGTCAAGCAAATATAAGTGGTATTGCGACAGAGTTCTTTACTGGGCAGATAATTATGAAGCAAAGCTAGGAGGATAATTATAAAAATTTCTAATTAACCTAATTGACCTAATTTCTAATAAATTTCTAAATTTTAAATTATAAAATGCCAGAAAAATTTTACATTACTACAACTTTGCCATACATCAACTCGGAACCGCATATCGGATTTGCGGGCGAAATAATTATGGCTGATGTTTTAGCTCGTTTTCACCGCGAACTGGGTAACGAGGTGTTTTTTAATACCGGAACTGATGAGCATGGGCTTAAGATCTATCAAAGATCCCAAGAACTCGGAATGAATATCCAGAGATATTGCGATGAATTATCCAAAACTTTTATCGGACTGAAGGAATTGCTAAACCTTTCTTTCGATAATTTTATTCGAACTACCGATAAGCATCATGTCAAAGCAGCGCAGGAATTTTGGAAAAGATGCGAAGCAAATAGAGACATTTATAGAAAAATGTATAAAGTGAAATATTGCGTCGGATGCGAATTGGAAAAAACCGATTCAGAACTTGCCGATGGAAAATGTCCGCTTCATCCGGATCAGGATATCGAATACATTGAAGAAGAAAATTATTTCTTTCACTTTTCAAAATATCAAAAAAAACTGCTGGATCTTTATAAAAAAAATCCTGATTTTGTTTTGCCAAAAAAGAGGCTTAATGAAATAGAAGCATTTGTCCGGCGCGGACTCGAAGATTTTTCCGTTTCGAGAGTAAAAGAAAAGATGCCATGGGGGATTGAAATTCCGGGAGATCCGGAGCACGTGATGTATGTTTGGTTTGACGCTTTGATAAATTATATTTCTGCGCTAGGCTGGCCCAAAAATGATGAAAATTTTAAGAAATTTTGGCCGGGAACACAGATTGCCGGAAAAGATAATCTCCGCCAGCAATCAGCAATGTGGCAGGCAATGTTGATGTCCGCCAAAATCGCAAATTCCAAGCAAATTTTTATCAGGGGATTTATTACTAATAAGGGAGAAAAGATGAGCAAAAGCCAAGGCAATTTTATCAGCGCTAAGGAAATAGTAGATAAGTTTGGGGCTGACGGTACGCGCTATCTGCTTTTAAGCATCGGAGGATTGTTCGGAGAGGATACTGATGCAACAATGGAAAAATTTGTTGAAAAATACAATGCTGATTTGGCAAATGGACTAGGAAATTTAGTTTCAAGAGTTATAAAACTCACTCAAAACTCTGAATTTTCAGGAGCTAAGCTCCAAGAGAAAAGGAGCTTAGCTCCTTTGGAAAAATTTGTCGAAAATATGGAGCTTAGCCAGGCTTTAAATTATATCTGGGAAATTATTAGCAAAGACAATAAATATATTGAAGAAAATAAGCCCTGGGAATTGAAGAAAAGTGATGAAAATAAATTTAAAAAAGTAATGCAAAAATTAATTTCTGATCTCTATTTAATATCTGAACTTATTGCTCCTTTTCTTCCTGAAACTTCCGAAAAAATCAAAAAAGCGCTGAAAATAAAAGAATCGGTAATTTTGTTTAAAAGGATAAAATAATTAAAAAATTTAAATATTAAGTAATAATTAATCAAAAAAATATGAAACACTTTACTAGAACAGAGGATTTTAGCAAAGAAGAATTTTTGGAAATGTTTCGTCGCTGTTCCATTTTTGAGGAAGGTCTTAAGAATGGCAAAAACTTTACCCATCTTTGCCCGGGCAAGGTAATCGCTACTGAATTTTTCCAGGAAAGTTCTAGAACATCTGCCAGCTTGCAAACAGCTATGATAAAATTAGGAGGTGGCTGGTTTGGAATCGCCGGAATCAAAGGAACTTATTTAGAATCAGGAGAAGAAGATCTGGAAG
Source organism: Patescibacteria group bacterium (assembly GCA_043803385.1). Lineage (GTDB taxonomy): Bacteria > Patescibacteriota > Minisyncoccia > Moranbacterales > JAKLHP01 > JAKLHP01. Next base: position 5,492 of record JAZDKA010000038.1, read on the forward strand.
ATACGTTATATGGCGTGGCGCCGCTTTGCGACATTATGGCCATAAGGCACAAAGACTTCAATCTTACTGAATTTGCTGAAAAAGGTTTTCCTGTTCCTTTAATTAATGCTATGTGCGGAAGCGAAGAACACTCGATTGCCGGCATTGGTTATCCTTTTATTGCCTTACAACATTTCGGGGCGTTAGAAGGAAAGAAAGTTGGTATTTATGGAATGAGCAAGTCCTCCCGGCCAGTAAAAGCCGGAGTTAAGGTTTTAAGTTATTTCGGAATGGAAATTTATGAAGATCCTGTAATCTCGGAATTTAAGCTTCCGGAACATATCCGAAAAGCGATTGAAAAAAACGGATCTAAATATTATGAAGGCAAACTGGCCGATTTTATCGATAAAGTTGATTTTCTATTTGTAATTGAAGGTCTTCCTCAAGCCGGTGAAGACCCTGCTTTGGTTGAAAAATTTAATAAAGTTTTTATTCCATTCTCAAATAAAGATCTGGAAAAAATGAAAAAGGATGCAATTATTGATGTAGGTGAGCCGCGAGCAACAACTGACGGCAGATTAGTTGCTTTAAAAGAAACCGATAACAATCCGCGTATGTTTGGTAAAAAACTTATTAAATCTATCATCTATTGCAACATGGCTATCATAACTTATCTCTTAGGGGTGGAAGTAAAATAATAAAAATATGAAAGAACAGCAATTCGTTCACTTTAAGCCGGAATCTGTTTATGCTCCAGAATCAGAAAAATCGCGGGAATTAGCAGAAAGAACGGAACTGGAATTCGTTGTCGATCCTGCGACCGGGAAAATTGAAAAAATTGGAGATCCAAGAGATGTCAATGAATGGCTTGAAGAAGAGAAAAAACGAAATTCAGAATTATTAGTGACTCCAGAAATAGGCGGAGTGGCTCTTCCTGGTTCCACCGATGCTCATCAGCATTTGATGTATGGAACGCTTGAATTGATTGGCGCGGGATATGTGTTTGGTGCCGGGTCAAAAGGAGAATTAATAAATCAATTAAAAAGGGAAATAAAGCAAAAAGACAAAACTCCGCAAATATTTATCGGGCATAATACAGCCAACATACCAGACTTCGGGCGCCGGGAAATTGATGATATTACTTCCAAAAGCGGAAAGCCAATCGCAGTTTTTGATGCCAGTTTTCATGGCGCCAGGTTGAACGGACCAATGCTTGAACTGGTTGCGGAAGCAGCCAAAAAGGAAAGAGAATCAGGGTATCAAATTACCGGCACAATCGATAGAGAAACCGGTCAAGTTACCGAAGGGTATTCAATTTTAACCCTTCAAGTTGCAGAGGCGCATTGCGGAGTAGAAGAAATGTCAGAAAAAATGGAAAAAACTCTTGATGGCTGGATCGATCAAGGAATCACTGATATTCATGAATTATTTCCAACATCCTGGGAAGAATTTATTGCAATATTAGTAACAAAGAAAAAATGGGAAGAAGAAAGGAAGACAGATTTTCCCGTTAGGCAATTTTTTATGGAACCTGTTATATTTGGAAAACTAAGGAAAATGCAAGCTGAACTTGAAAAATCAGGAATTTTTAATCCTGATAGAGATTGGAAAATGATGGGGATTAAATTGGTAGCTGATGGGAGTTTTGGGACATATACGGCTATGACGAGCGAAGAATATGATAATTTAGGCGGAAAAGGAATAGAATTCCACTCTATAAAAACTTTAAATAAAGCAATTCAGATGGCTCGAGAAAGCGGAATTGAGAATATTGCTATGCATGCGATAGGAGATGAGGGTATTCAGAGAGCAATAGAAATTGCTAAAAGATGGAAAAGTATTGCCGAAAAAGCGGAATTAAACCCTACTCAATTCAGAATAGATCATTTTGAATTGCCAAATTCCCAACAAATTAAGGAAGTAGGGAAATTGGGAATCTGGGTAAATTCTGAACCAAACTTCTTGACTGACTATGTTTACAGTGATAGATTAGCTAACCGGGTTACTCAAATTTGTCCTCACGCCGATATTATTTCCAGAGGAATCCCGATGCATTTTGGATCAGATGGAATGCCTACTTCAGCGCTTTTTGGAATTTGGGCAGCCACTCATCATCCTAATCCCAGGGAACGAATTTCTTTTGAACAAGCTCTGGCTGCTTATTCCCTAACGGCTGCAGATTATGAACATAATTATGGACGAGGGCGGATTGCCAAAGGAGCTTCAGCGGATATAGTTATCTTGAAAAAAGAAGGACTAAATAAATTATTGCAAGGAGAATCTTCGCCCGAAGAATTTGCCAGAATGGGGAAAGAAGGGACGGCAGACATGGTTACGGAACTGGAATCAAATATAGCCAGGGTTTATCGCCAAGGCAGATTAGTTAAGAAGAGTAAATAGTTGTTTTCTATGGCAATGAATAGCATGAAATTATTTTTTTGAATAAATCCGGATTAGCAGCAAGGAGGAATTCTTGCTGTTTTTCAAATATTTATGAATACCAAGAAATTAATAAAATATCTTAAAAATAGCGAATTTGACATTCAGAGCGCCAGAGCATGCCTTTTTATGGCTGACTTATATTACAGCTCATATGCAGACTCGAAAGCGTTAGGCGATGTTGCCATAAACCCAATTTTTTGTTATTTAAAAACCCTTGACGGCGAAACTCCATTCTATCAGGTAATTGAGAAGAAAATACTTGATAAATATATGGAAAAACTTTACTCCGAATATCTTAAAAATCCTAGAGGGTTCAGGAAAAAAATGAAAAGAAAAACCATATTGGCGAAAAAAATGGATAAAATATTCAAAAATTATCAAAAAAATAAAAACAATCTTTCAGATTCCGATCTGCTGGGATTTTTTGATAAAATGATAAAAATTTCAAAAGAATGGTGCGAATATAGCGGTTTCGGAGAAGATAAGGGGCAAATGATTAACATAAAAATAGAAAATTTTTTTGTTGATAAATATAAAATAAAAAGCAATGAAGCGGGAGAAATTATCGGAATTATTACCCATCCGGAAGAGATGGCTGTTTTCAGCAAAGAAAGGAAAAGTTTTTTGAATATCGAGCGGTATATTTTAAAAAATAACTTAAAAAATAATGCTGGAAAATTATCTAAAGACAAAAAATTAGGCGAAATAGTCAAGCGCTATATCAACGCTTATTTTTGGGTTAAGACAGATTTTTATAGCAAAAAAGAAATTACTTGCGAATCTCTTTTGAGTGAAATAATGGGAGAGATGAAAAATAAAACCGAAGCAGATATTTGCAAGGAGCTAAAAGATATTGATAATAACTTGTTAAGAATAAAGAAAGAAAAAAGAAAACTACTGATTAGATTGAAATTGTCAAGAGAAGAAATAAGATGCCTGAAATTCGCTGAATTACTGGTGGCATGGCAGGACAGCAGAAAATTGGAAATGATGAAGCAATTTTTCTATCTTTTTACGTTAATAGAAAATATCTCGGAAAAAATCGGGATTAGCCATGATCAAGCAGCTGCTCGTACTATTTCCGAGCTTAGAAAAATTTTAAGTGGAGAAAGAATAGTATTAAAAAAACCGACTCAATTCCTCATGTTTTTTAGAAGAAATAAGAATATTAGATTTTTTTCAGGAAATATTGCCGAAAAAATGTTTAAACTGGCCTTAAAATATGGCGACAAAGAAAAAACTGAATTAAAGGGTTTTATCGCTAGTCGCGGAGGAGGTGAAAAAATTAGCGGGATTGTAAAAATTATTGGTAATCCCAGTAAACAAAAATTTAAAGCCGGAGAAATATTGATTACAAGCATGACGCGGGTTGAGTTCGTTCCATTGATGCGAAAAGCGAAGGCAATTATCACTAACGAAGGCGGCATTGCTTGCCATGCGGCAATTGTTTCGCGCGAACTCGGGATTCCTTGCATAATTGGCACTAAAATAGCTACCAAAATATTGAAAAATGGCGATAATGTGAAAATGGATATGAAAACCGGAATAGTTAAAATAATTAAATAAATATTTCTGAAAAATTTCATTAGTAGTATGGATAAATTATTAAAAAATCTTCAATTGGAGGGACAAATATGAACAAAAAAAACAAGTGGCAAAAGTATACCAGAGAAAATATTTATTTTAATCGGATACAGCCGTTTCTTTCAGGGAATCGTGATCTATACGCGCATTATTTTTCAATTCCGTTCGGCATTCATTTTTACTACAGCAATAATGAGATGCTGGAATGGTATTACGAAAGGCGATGGGTTTTTGCTTTGGGAAATAATTTGATTGATAATTTTTGCAAAAATAACCAGGAAGCCAAAAAATTTAGAGTTAATTGGAATAAATTATTGAAGCAGGCGAGACAGGAATCAGAGCTCATTCTTTTTGAAATTAATTTAAAAAAATTAAGCAAAAAAGATCTTTTGATAAAGTTCTTAAAATGGATTGAAGCGATCAATAATTTTCAGGCCATTACTGGCATTGGTGTTGATTTTTTGGATGAAGCGCTTTTGGTTAGCTTGCGGAAAGAGCTGGCGCGATTGATAAAGAATAAAAATAAATTCGAAGAAGCTTTTAAAATCATTACTACGCCGATAGAGCCGACTTATATTACCAAAAGGGATTTAGAAATAATGGCTTTGGCGCGAGAAATCCTGAAAAAAAATATTAATTCAGAAAAATTAAAAAGATCAATAAAAAAAATAGAAGATAAATTTTGGTGGACAAGTCTTGGTTGGAATCCGGGCAATAAATTCGGGGCGAAAGATATTAAACAGGAGATAAAAAAATATTTAAATGATAAGAATCTTGAAAATAAATATTGCCAGTTGAAAAAATTTTCTCAAAAAATTAAAAAAGACAAGCAAATACTGTTGCGCCAGATCAAGCCAGGCAGAAAATTTTTAGATTTAGCAAGATTTTTTGAAAATTTGGCCGTCCTGCACGACGAGAGGAAGGAAGGCCAGATGAAATTAATTGCGGCCGGTGACGAATTTTTACGCGAAATTGCCAAGCGCAAAAAAGAACTAAAATTTGATGACCTTTTACTTTTAGCTCCCGAAGAAGCTGCTGATTATTTTAATAAGGGAAACGAAAAAACAAACAAGATATTAAAAGCTCGGAAAAAATATATTTGCTGTTGGACTACTTCAACGGAATATATTTTAAAGCAGGGTGATGAAGCTTTAAAAATGAGGACAAAGCTGTTTAGTCAAAACGAGAATTATAATATTAAAGAATTAAAAGGATTGTCGGCCTCGCGAGGCCAAGCCAAGGCAAATGTTAAAGTTGGCTATTCGATGCTGGTTTTATCCAAAAAATTTAAGGTTGGCGATATTCTAGTTGTTCCGCAAACCACGCCTGATTTTGTCCCTCTAATGAAAAAATCAGCGGCGGTTATCACCGATGAAGGCGGCGCTACTTGCCACGCGGCAATAATTTCTCGTGAGCTTGGCATTCCTTGCATAGTCGGCACCAAAATTGCCACGCAGGTTTTAAAAGATGGCGATTTAGTTGAAGTTGACGCTAATCAAGGCGTAGTTAGAATAATTGATAAATAATAATTATTAAATAATTAACAAAATAATATGGGAGAAACAAAATTTGATCTCACGAGGCATCCGATTAAAAAAGGGGAATTTTTGCCAACGCAGTCAAATCCGGAAAAAAATATCGACTTGCCAGTTGAGGGAATACAAGAAACCCAGAAAAAAGCGAAGGAATTTGCGGAAGAATTCGAGAAAGCGCCGGAGGGGACAGTTTTTTGGGCTTTGACCAGCAATGCTCCAAGAACTCAAGAAGCAAGATTTATTTTTGATGAAGAATTAAAATATATTGCTGAAAAGAGCGGAGCTTTGGTAATTGATTTATCAGGAAAAATGCCAGATAATTCGCTTGCTAAGGAAATTGAAAAAAATAAAAGCAAAAAAATAATATTGATTAACGGTCCCGTACACTCCGGATTAGGCATATATGATTATAATATAGAAGAGTATTCAAAATTAATGGATGAAAAAGGATCAGAAGAAAAAGTCATTTCTGATTGGTCAAATGATCCAGAAATATCTAAAAAAATAGGAGTTGATTACAACAAAGTAGCGGAAGGATTTGAAAAAATGCTTGATGAAATAGAGAATATTAGCAAGGATATTCTTCCAAACAGAGAGATTTGGGTAAAAGGAATTGGACATTCTGGAGAAATAGAAGTTGGTTTAGCGTCCTATGCCAAGAAAACAAGCGCCGAAATTATTGAAAAAACAGGGGGAAAATTAATCGAAACGATGGAATCAGCTCATATAACAATTAAGCCAGACGGAGAAAGGAAAATAGAATACAGGGGTCAGATATTATAATAATCAAAATTATCTAGTATGGATAAAAAACTATTGCCGTTAAATCCAAAAACAGAACTCCTAAAGTGGGGACCACTGCCTGGCCGCTATTATTTTGTTTCTGATTTTGATGCAATTTATACAGTTTTTCCTAAAAAATATCCTGGCGAATATTGGTCGCGAGCATTAATAATATTTAAAGGAAAAACATTGATCTGGATTAATGAATTTCCGGAAGCCAGAAAATGCGGGAAAAGCGTTTTTTTAAAATTCATGGTGCCAGAGACAAAGCAAAAAAAAGTGATAAAAAAATGGAGAAATAACCTAAAAATATTAAATAAAGTTGAAGAAAGAATCAAAAAAACTAATTTATCAAAACTTTCTTCCGGACAATTTGTCGATTTGTGGAAAGAATCCGAAAATGCTCTGATGGGATTTTGGGAAGATGTAGTAATCCCCGAACTTGCTAATTATGGTTCAGATAAAATACTGGAGTTAAGTCTAAAAAAATATATAAAAAATAAAACAGAGATTAATAGCGCAATGGAAATTTTGACAGCGCCAGAAAATCTGTCTTTTTACAAAAAAGAGGAAATGGATTTATTAAAGGCTAAGGATATTAAGAAACATGCCAAGAAATATTTTTGGATTCAAAATAGTTATGCGGGAACTAAAATAGCTGATTTAGATTTTTTTAAAAAAAGAAAAAAATATTTACCTCCTAATCTTGAGATTGAATTAAAAAGGATAAGAAATAAAACGCAAGAGAAAAAACAGGAATTAGCAAAGAAATATAATCTTCCTGAAAATATTTTAAGAATTTCCAATGCTATCGTTGACGGAATTGAATGGCAGGATGAAAGAAAAGGGCATGTTTTTATATATCTTCACTATAAAAATTTGCTTATCGAAGAAGCGGCACGGAAATTGTCTGTGTCCAAGGACGACCTTCTTAATTTTGGAACCAAAGAAATACTCGAATTTCTCAAGAAAAAATCGGCGGATGAAGTCAAAAATCGTAGAAATAGCTTTGCTATAGTAATGGATAAAAAAAGAATAGAATATCTCGATTCAAAAATAGCAAAAAGATTTTGGAATATTTACGTTGAAGAGAAAGTTTCAGGTAATATTAAGGAATTCCGGGGAATTACTGTTAGCAAGGGTAAAAGCTTGGTTAACGGCAAAGTTAAAATTGTTTTGGATCCATTAAAAGTCTCATCTTTTAAACAAGGCAATATCTTAGTAGCACCGATGACAACTCCTGATTATATATTTCTTATGAAAAAAGCCTCTGCTGTGATTACTGACACGGGCGGTCTTACTTCTCACGCCGCCATAGTTTCCCGCGAGCTCGGCATTCCCTGCATTGTCGGAACAAAAATCGCCACAAGAGTGCTTAAAGATGACCAGCTCGTGGAAGTCAACGCTAATCAAGGGATAGTTAAAATTATTTCATAATCAATTCTTATGAAAATTACGGACTATAAAAAAGAAAACTTTTTGCCAAGCGGATCAGCTGAATTGCCGCTAATTTATCTTCGCTCTTCTGCTGCTGGTGCGGCAATGGCCATTGGCGGTCCGCTATTCTTTTGTTTTATTGATGGGGTAGGGCATTCTTTCGCTTTCAAAAAAGGAGTTACTCGCTTAAAAAATGAGCTGATAAATAGCAAATATGAAGATCTAGAAAAAGAATTCAAATCGTGGAAGAAAAAATGGGATTCTTTTGATGACGAGTTATATGCAATGGCAACTGATAAATCGGAAAACTACAAAAATAATTGGCACAGGCTTGATGAAGTTAGCATTCAGCTTTGGGTCGAATCTTATAAGGTCGAAACCCTTGATAATTTTTCAGAAGAAATAGAAAAATTACTGACAAATAAATTGGCAGAAAAAGGAATTGACGCCTCTCTGCTTCACGAAATCATTTCACCAAATTCTTATACCAGAATCCAAGAAGCAAGTCAGGATATAGAAGAGGTGCTTAGCAAAAGAATGTCATACGTGCAATATTTAAGAAAACATTGGTTTGCTCACGGGAGCTGGGCCGGAGGAGAACTGATGACGGAAGAATTATTAAAAAATGATTTTGAGCATATTGCAGAAGAAACGGATTTCATTAAAAGAGGAGAAATACAAGCAAGGGCCGAGAGATTACTTGATAAGAAAACGGCCAATCTAATAAAGATTATAAGACTTCTTTCTCTTTGGAGAGAGGAAAGAAAAGCTAATATTCAAAAATATTGTTTGGGCTACAAGGTAGTCGCAGATGCTCTTTCTAAAAAGTTAACACTCGATAGAAAAACTGCTGAATGGCTTTTGTATGAAGACCTTAACGATAAGTTGAATCAGAAAGAAATCATTAATAGAAAAAATAAATCGGTTTTTATGTTCAGCCAAGAGTCTTCGAAGGGAATGTTTATGCCCGAAATCGAAGCCAAAAAAATAATCAAAGAATTTTTTAAAATAAAAAAAGCTGAAGAAATCAAAGGCATGGTTGCTTCCAGGGGGCTAGTAAATGGCAAGGTGTGCATAGTTTTAAAAAATGAAGATTTTCACAAATTTTTAAAAGGAGACATCTTGGTTACGAATATGACGCGGCCAGAGTTTCTGCCGCTAGTGAAAAAGGCAATTGCAATTATCACTGACGATGGCGGCATTACCTGCCATGCGGCTATCATTTCTCGGGAGTTAAAAATTCCTTGTGTTGTCGGCACTAAAATCGCGACGAAAGTTCTGAAAGACGGACAGCTAGTTGAGGTTGACGCTAATAAAGGAGTAGTTAAAATTTTAAATAAATAATTATGAAAGAATTTAATTTAATTAGACATGGGGAAAAATTAGAAATTGGAGAAGAAAGAAAACCCCTAAAAGATTCAGGATTAACATCTGAACAGCAGGCCAAATGGTCAGAAGCGGTAAAAAGATTAGAATTAGAAGACCCTGAGCTTGCGTATGAAGCTTTGCCAAAAATAGAAAAATTAGGGCAGGAAATTTATGATTCACTTCCTGAAAAAGCGCTTCTGGTTTTTGTTTCAACAGACACGCCGCGCACTAAATTAACAGCTGATTTGTTATCCTGTGAAATTATCAATATTTCTAAAAATGGCAAAAAAGACATAGCCGTGCTTTTTCTTTGGGAACCGCCGGAAGAAGAAACAAAACCAGATAGCTTGAAAAATGTTATGCTGGGCGTGAAAAATGAGGTATTCGGGGATATTATGATGCGAATGAAAGCGATAATGGAACAGGATATAGCTGATAATAGTTCTTTTCAGGAATATATTGAAAAAGGCGGCAATAAAACCTTTCCAATGGAACAAAATGTAACATGGAAGGCCATTAATGAAGATATCGCAAGTGAAGATTCAACAATTAAAAAAAGAGGTCTTTATTTGCGCGAGCACTTTGAAAAAATGAGCGAGCAATTTAAAGACGAGGATCGTCCAGTGTTTTTTTATGGGCTTTGCCATCATTCGGCATTGGTTGCTCTTGATACCGCTTTCAATGAAAGGGAAAAGTATGATTCAGTTAAAGATATTCCAAATCCCCTTGATTTATGGAGCGCAAATTTAAAAGAAAAAAATGAATAAAAATAAGCATAATTTTAAGAGCAAAGAAGAAAGCATCAAGAAGTATTTAATCGACAGAAAAATTGCCAAGGATATTTCTTTAATTGAAGAAGTTAAGGGGGGAATTCATAACGACGTTTTTCATGTGAAAAGCGACAGCGGCGAAATTATATACAAAAAACACCTTGCAGTTTCTAAGACATTTAAAAATATTATTTTGCCGCCAGGCAGATATGAAAATGAAAAAAATTCATACCAGCTTCTTGGAAAAATAGTTAAACAAAAGATTGTTCCTAGGCTTTTATATTTTGACGATAAAGAAGAGATTTTAATACTTGAATATCTGGGAGAAGATAACAGAATTGATAAAAAAATAAAATCCTTAAAGCCGGAATTATTTTTTGAGATAGGCAGAGTTTTGGCCGAAATTTCAAATAAAACTTATAATTCCCGCGAATTGTCCGCTACTTTCAATAATTCTGCTTTTCAAGAATTAAAATACGAGTATAGATATTACAAATTTATCAAAAACAAAAAATTATATCAGGTCAGAGACAGGCTAATGGAGAAGGCCAGAAAAAATCGCGTTGCGTTTATGCACGGAGATCTGCGATTCAACAATATTTTTGTCAGGAATGATAGTTTTTATTTTATAGACTTTGAAGGCGCATTTTACGCTGATTTTGCCTTAGACCCAGCCTATTTAACATCAGATTTGCTAGCCTATTATTACGGCTATGGCGATGAGAAATATAAAAAAATGGCACAGGAATTTTGGCGCGGTTTTTCCACAACTTTCGCCATAGATACAAATTTGGAGAATTTAGAATGGAAGATTGTAAAACATGCGGGTTTTGCGCTCTTAGATAAGGCCATCGGTGTCATCAAGAAAGATTATTCTTTTGCGGCTCCTGAGATACTAATAAGCAAGGGAGAAAAAATAATTGTTGACGATAAAATCGTAAAATTTGGATCTCTCTTTATAGATTAAGACATCGCTTATGGAATACGGATCTAAAAGAAAAATAAATATACCCAAAGACATAAGGATCGCTTGGGAGCGCAATTTTTCGTTTCTGGGCACTTTTTTAATTGGGAAACAGCACATAAATGATTTGAAAAATAAAGTGGGAGCAGGATTTAAACAGTGCGCTTTTTTTCATTCAGATGGTCAGGTTAAGTTTTATCGGAGTGAATCAGAAGAGGCCGATTTCTGCAAAAAAATTTGGAACAGATGTCTGAAAGAAAAAGACTTTGTTGACTATTTGATAAATAACCTCAAGGAATATTCGGATAAGATTAAAGATTTTTTAAAAAATGAAAAAAAATTTTCAGCTGGCAACATTGAGTTTTTTATTTCATTGATGGATATTCATTTTCCTTTTCACTTGGCTTTATTTTGGGCGGCTGACGCTATGGAAGAATTATCGGATAAAAATAAATTTCATGATTTAAGAAATAAATTTCATGAGGCAAGAAAATACAACGAAATGGTACTTCCGCAGGTGGAAAAATGGCTTTTTAAAAATAATTCAGCCTATCTGAATTTTACACCGGACGAGTGCCAGACTTTCTTCTTTAATGGCGCCGGGCCTTCTAAAAAAGAATTATCAACCAGAAACAACGCGGCATTCGTTGAATTTAATTCAAGTGGTCCAGCTATATATTCAAGAGCATCCGCCAAAAAAATGGAGAAAAAATACGATAACGCCTTTCTTTCACGCTTTGATGCTATGGATCATAAATTACAAGGAAATTCTACATATAAAGGAATATATCAAGGTAAGGCAAGAATCGTTTTAGATTTTCAGGATTTTAAAAAAATTAAAAAAGACGAAGTTTTGGTTACTCCAATGACCATTCCGGCATATTATCAATATATAAGGAAGGCTGGTGCGATTGTGACCGACGAAGGGGCGATTTTATCTCACGCTGCGATTCTTTCAAGGGAGTTTAAAATTCCCTGCATCATCGGCACCAAAATCGCGACGAAAGTTCTGAAAGACGGACAGCTAGTTGAGGTTGACGCTAATAAAGGAGTAGTTAGAATATTGAAGAAATAAGATTTGGCGGAAGCTTGCCCCGCAGTGAGCTTCTTGTCCCGTAGTCAACTTGTTGTACTACTGGGATGCCCTACTGCTGGGGTGGATGCGGAAAAAGGATTTGTTAAAATTTTTAAAAGAAATCATGGATAAAAAAACTTTTAAAAAAATTTTAAGAAAAAACTGGTATATCCAAGGCTTTAGCGCTGTTCCTATTTTTCTGAATCTTTCTGGCTGGAGTTCCGTAGTATTAGATAAAAAACTTGGTTTTAGCTATACAGATTTTATCTTCAACTATAAAAATGGCTATGGGGAAATGGGATATCTAGCGGATGATCTTAAAAGAATGTGGAACATAATAAAAAAGAAATTAAAAGCCAATCCCAACTATTTAGTTGAAGTGAAAAAAGAGCATTTTAAAACATTTTCGCAGTATGAAAAATATTTTAGTAAAATTGATAAAACCGATATAAAGAAAATAAGTAAGGATACTTTAATGCTATTTTTAAAGAAATGTGCTGAGGCGCAGACATATTCAGTTGATGTATCCCATGTCATAGAGCCAGTCGGGATGGGAATAGAGAATGATTTCAAAAAGTTATTATTTAGAGAGATTTCAGATAAAAGTAAGTTCAATCAGTATTTTTTAAAATTAATTACGCCCAGAAAGCCGTCATTTATTTCTGAAGAAGAATCGGGATTGGTAAAAATTGCTAAAATGCCGAAAAGCTTGAGGGGAAAAGAGCTTATAAAACACCAAAAAAAATATTTTTGGCTGCAGAATAGCTATGCTGGTCCGGTAAAATCTGAAGTTAATTTTTTCGAAAAAAGATTACAGAAAATAAAAAAATTCAAGGAAGCAAAACAGCCAAAGGATTTATTGCCCAAAATAAAGTTTAGCAGGGAAATAATGAACTTGGCCGATATCATTGCCTTTACAACTATCTGGCAAGATGAAAGAAAGGCTAAAATCCTTAAAGCTATCAGCTATCTCGGTAGGGTTATTGACGAAATAAGCCGGAGAACTAAAATTCCATCGCAGTCTCTATATTATCTCGGCGCAAAGAACATGCAAGATATCAATTCGCTCAAGGATATTATTTTGTTGAAAGAGGAGTTAAGAGCCAGATCGAAAGGTACCTTTTTTATAATGGAGGGGAATAGAGAATATAATATATGTGGAAAAGAATATGAAAAATTTATAAAAAAATGGCAGAATGCTACACTCATTGATCAAAATAAAAAAGAGCTTCATGGAACAACAGCTAATAAAGGTACTGCTATCGGACGTGTTGCAATTTGCAGAGGCATATCAGCGATTAAGGGCGTCAAGAAGGGAGAAATACTCGTCACCTCAATGACCCGGTCCGAATTCATGCCAGCACTGAAAAAAGCTGCCGGCATTGTGACGGATGAGGGCGGCATTACTTCGCACGCAGCAATCATTGCTCGGGAATTGAATATTCCGGCAGTAATTGGAACAAAAGTGGCCACCAAAGTTTTAAAAAACGGGATGACTGTGGAAGTGAAAGCCAACCACGGAGTGGTTAAGATTTTGAATTAACCGGAAAATAAAATAATATGAGAAAAATGGAAACATTATTGAAATACGAATGGTATGTAGAACATTTTGACGGTTGTCCGGCGTTCACGGAAATGACCGCTGCCGGCTTCACCAAGAAGCTTTACGATTCAAAGATTCCAGTTAACAGCATCAATGCTTGCTATTATCACCATAGGCAAGGCGATTGGCTTACTCTGGTGAAAGATCAGCAGACGATAGGAAAAGCGATAGTGAGACAGTATATGAAGAAAAAAAGCGTCATAGAAGGTCTTTATAAAAAATGGTTGTTGAAGTTCAAGATAATGATGGATTTTTTCTATGAAACTTATCAGGAAAATCTGGAAAATTATGATAAGAAAGAATTGTGGCAACGGGCCGAAAAAGTCTATCACCTTTATCGAGAAGAAGTTTCTATGCCTGGCAGTTTCATCGACGGTTTTATGTTCTATGCGGATAAGAGGCTTGATTATCTAATAAGGGAATTCTGCGAGAAAAATAAGATTGAGAATTACCCGGTGATATACTCTGCCTTGTCTGCCCCGCTCGAACCTTCGTTTATAAACGAAGAAGAAGATGATTTGAAAAAGATTTGTAAAACATTGGTCAAAAATAAATATTCACCAAGCAAATCGCTAAAGCAATTCTTGTCGCACAGCAAGAATCGGGATTTATCGAATTTGATTGATTCTCATTTGTTTAAATATTCCTGGATAAAGAGCAATTATACCGGATATAAAGAATATTCATTCAAAGATTTGGAATCAGAAATCGCCAAGACGCTTAGGGACGGAATAAAAAGAGGCGGCTACAAGGTTTTTGAAAGGTACAAAAAAGAGAAGCAAAAACTGATAAAAAAATATAAGTTCAACGCCGAAATTATCGCTATAACTAAAATTACGGAAATGTTCGTAAAATGGCAAGACTTAAGAAAAATCTTTACGCTTACATTTGCTGCCTTGCAGGAAAATATTTTGAAGGAAATTTCCAGGCGTTCAAAAATTAATTCCGAACTATTGCGATATTGCCGGATCATTGATCTGAAGAAAGCGCTTGGCGGTAAGCTGAGAGTGAGTGAATTGAAAAAACGACAGCAATCTTCACTATTTATACATTTAAACGGAGAAGTCAAGCATATTTTTACTGGGCGCAAGGCAAAAGATTTTTTCAAAAAAATTAGCTCAATTAAGGTAGGAAATATAAAAGAAATAAAAGGCATGACTGCTTCTGTCGGCAAGGTTAAAGGCGTTGTGAAGGTGATTCGGTCGATTGATGAACTTAGGAAAGTGAAAATGGGAAGTGTTTTAGTTGCCGCTATGACCAGGCCCGAGCATCTGCCGGGAATGAAAAAAGCTGCGGCTATTGTGACTGACGATGGCGGTATTACCAGTCACGCGGCTATTATTGCCCGTGAACTCGGCATTCCCTGCATCATCGGCACCAAAATTGCGACCAAAGTTCTGAAAGACGGACAGCTAGTTGAAGTTGACGCTAATAGAGGAGTGGTAAAAATCATTAAAAAAGCTTAAAATAAGATTATGGAAAAAATAGTTTTGGAGGGCACAGCAGCAAGCGCTGGTCAGGCAATCGGAAAAGTCAGGATAGTAAAATCAAGCGCTGATTCATCAAAATTCAAAGACGGAGAAGTCTTGGTGGCCCATCTGACAAATCCGACAATGATAATGATGATGGCAAAAGCCTCGGCAATAATCACTGATATCGGAGGGCTGACTTCGCATCCGGCGATAGTTTCCAGGGAAATGGGAACTCCTTGCGTTGTTTCCACAAAAATAGCTACCACAACACTGAAAGATGGAATGACTATCAGGGTGGATGGTTCTGCCGGAAAAATTTATTTAATTGAAAAATAATTTTTTATGAAAACACCTGATTGGATCCAGCCTTTTGCTGAATCTTCATACCAACTTTTTGTGCATCATGATCCCAAAAGCCATCTGCCTTTTAACGCTTGGGGACTGCATCCTCTCTATGCTGATTTGTGGCTTCGAAAAATATATGAGATGATTGTGAAATTTGAAGAAAAGGGATTTAAAATTGGTGATTATTTAGACCTTTTTCCCAATCTATCTTCCACCCGGCTTATAATTCTTGTGAATGCTATCCAATATCAAACCGCAAATTTGAATGATCCTGAAATGATTGTTAAGATTCAGGATTTTTTGGTTGATTCGCTTAAAATTCGGGCTAAAGAAGATTTTTTTGCTTTGGAAAAAAATGTAGAATTGAATGATGGACAGTTAAACAAAATTTTGAATAGTAGGCCTTTTGTGAAGGTCAGTATTGATGAATCCAAAGAAATTGGAAAAATACTGGTTGCTTTAGCTTCTTTGACTCACGGATTATATGGCGATTGGTCTCCTGATTTCAGTTATGAAATATCAGGACCGTATTATAGGGATAATAAAATGATTTTAAACCGTTCTTTTCCGGATTTGCGTCCAAAAGATATTTGGCCGGAAATCGATTGGAGTTATAAGGATTTTTCAATAATTACCGAATACGAAAATTTAACAGCTAAAATAGCTTATGTGGGATGCCATATTATTTATTCGGATAATGTAATTGAAAAGCTTGTGGGGTATAGTTTCCGGATTGATGAACAAGAAATATCCGGGCTTGAAAAACTTAAGGGTCTGCGGGAAGAATTGATGCTGATTGCAGCGAACCAATATGAGAAATTTATGGGGATGGATTTTGAAAATCAGAAAATAAAATTTGTTTTTCAGGAGAATTATCAGTTAAAGAAGTTATTCGATTTGGTCGGAATGGATTGGAAACCGTCGAAGGATATATTGGATAGGATAAAAGGCAAGGAATTAATCAAGGATGTTTTTCCGAGCTATGATATAACAATGGAAAAATATATGGAGACATTCGGAGCGAATAGCATGATAAAAGCCTACAATTCTTTATAAATTATTTTTAATTTTTTATTTATGAAAACTAAATTTTCAGAAAATTTCAAGAAACTATCAAAAAAAGATGTTGGGATTGCTGGGGGAAAAGGAGCATCGCTTGGAGAAATGACAAAAGCGGGAATTCTTGTTCCGCCTGGTTTTGTTGTTTTATCTAGCGATTTTGATCGATTTCTGGAAGAAACTGATTTGGAAGTTGAAATTGAATCAATACTCAAAAAAGTAAAAGCTGACAAGATTCATTCAGTTGACAGCGCTTCAAATAAAATCAGGGATTTGATTCACGATGCCGAGTTTCCAAAGGATATTGCCGATGAAATTCTCAAAGAATTTAAGAAATTAAATGCGGAATATGTAGCGGTGCGTTCCTCAGCCACGGCCGAAGATTCATCGGTAGCTTCTTGGGCGGGCGAGCTGGAAAGCTATCTCAATACCAATTCAAAGAATTTACTGGACAATGTAAAAAAATGCTGGTCATCTCTTTTTACTCCGCGCGCTATTTTCTATCGTTTCGAAAAAGGATTGGACAAAAGAAAAGTTTCGGTGGCCGTAGTAATCCAAAAAATGATCCAATCGGAGATTTCCGGAATTTGCTTTACGGTCCATCCGGTGACTGAAGACAGGAATCAAATGGTTATTGAAGCAGGTTATGGACTCGGAGAGGCAATCGTGGGAGGGAAAATAACTCCTGATACTTACGTAATTGATAAAAAGAAAATGAAGATTATGGATAAGAATATTTCCAATCAGTCGATGATGATAGTGAGGAATAACAACGGAATTAAAGAAGTAAAAATCTCGAAAAATATTCAGGAAAAGCAAAAATTTTCTGATAAGAAAATTATGGAATTAGCCAAGATATGCATTGGCATCGAAAAACATTACAAAAAACCGCAAGATATTGAATGGGCTTTTGAAAAAGGAAAAATATATATTGTTCAATCAAGACCAATAACCACTTTATAATTTTTATGTTAATCGATACTCATGCCCATCTCAATTTCAGCGCTTTTAAGAATGACGCGGATGAAGCGGCGAAAAAAGCGCTGGACGAAAATATCTGGATAATCAATGTCGGTTCGCAGTATTCAACGAGCGAAAGAGCGGTAAAAATGGCGCAAAAATACCCGGAAGGGGTATATTCCGCAATCGGCCTTCATCCTGTTCATCTTCAGGAGCAAAAGTGGCATGAAAAAGTTGATGAAAATGAGGAATTTGAAATCAAAACCCGGACTGAAACATTTGACAAAGAGAAATACAGCGTACTTGCAAAAAACAAAAAGGTAGTGGCGGTAGGAGAAATTGGCTTGGATTATTTTCATAGCGATGATAATAAAAAACAGCAAAAAGAAGTTTTTGAAAACCAGATAGATTTTGCAGCGGAAGTTAATCTGCCAATTATGATTCATTGCCGGAAAGCTTACGACGATTTGTTAGAAATTTTGCGGAATAAGAAAATGCGATATGGTGGAAAGTTAAGAGGAGTAGTGCATAGCTATCTGGGAAACTTGAATAATGCAAAAGCTTTTACCGATCTCGGATTTTTTTTGGGTTTCAACGGCATTATCACTTTTGCCCGGGATTATGACAAAGTGCTCCGGGAAATTGATTTAAAATATTTTTTAGTGGAAACAGACTGTCCTTACCTTGCCCCTGTTCCATTTCG
>JAZDKA010000039.1:0-4852 GCA_043803385.1 Patescibacteria group bacterium
TTGGAGGCAATGAGACTGGCTTCCCACAAACTAGCAATCAGAACTAAATTAATAAGGAAATAAAGATAACTCGCGAATTAAGAGCGAATTTGAAGCTAATTAAAGCGAATGGCGAAAATAAATTCGCACCCATTCGCTAGGGTTAGCTCTCAATTAGTGGTTTATTATGGCCGAAAAGAAAGAAGTAAAATTTGAAGAAATGAGTAAGCAAGAAATTGAAAAGTTTCTTGAAGAAAAACAGGCAAAAATAACGAAGCTAAGATTCGATATTTCTTCAAAGCAGATAAAAAATCACAGAGAATACAGAAATACCAAAAAAGATGTTGCCAAGGCGCTGACTGCGCTAAAAAGCAAACAGAAATAATTTTTAAAATAATTATTTTATGGATAAAAAATTAAAGACAATAAAGGGCAGAGTTGTGAGCGATAAAATGGACAAGACTATTGTTGTAGCAGTAGATAGTTTCAAGACGCATCCAAAATATGTGAAAAAATACCGATCAACCAAAAAATACAAAGTCCATGATCTTGAAAATAAGTATAAAGTCGGAGATGTGGTGGAATTTGTTGCATGCCAGCCCGTAAGTAAAGATAAAAAATTTAAAGTACTGTAGATATGCGCATTAGAAAAAGCGACCAAGTTCAAATAATGAGTGGAAAAGATCGCGGAAAAAGCGGAAAAATTTTGCGCGTTGTTTCTGAAAAATCAAGAGTTGTGGTTGAGGGGTTGAATTTGATAAAGAAGCATGCAAAGCCGAAAAAAAGCGGAGAAAAAGGGCAAAGAATAGAAATCCCCGCTTCAATTAGCATTTCCAATGTGATACTCATTTGCCCTAAATGCGGAAAACTGGCAAGGATAGGATTCAAGGTAAATAAAGGAGAAAAATCAAGAATTTGTAAAAAATGCAAAAGCGATATATAAAGCTAGCTATCCCGCACCAATTCCGAAGGCAAGCTTATAAATATTTTATAGATTTATCCTCGGAATCGCCTGCGGCTTAGCTGATTGATGTACAAAAAATATAAATTGCGAATTGATGCGGGATGCTCATTTTTACAGCTACTCGCTCCGCTCGCAGGTAAAAATGGCATGATTCAAGCAGAAACAAGATTAAAATCAGCTGACAATACTGGAGCCAAAATCATAGAATGCTTCAAGGTTCTTGGCGGTTCAAGAAGAAGGTATGCTTTTATTGGCGATATTATTGTTGCTTCAGTGAAGACTGCTGAACCAAGAGGAGTAGTGAAAAAGGGAGACAAGGTAAGAGCTGTAATAGTAAGGCAAAAAACTCCGCTTCGAAGAAAAGACGGATCATATATAAGATTTGATGAAAATGCCGCCGTTATCGTTGAAGCAAAAGAGCCAAGAGGAACTCGTATCTTTGGTCCGGTTGCAAGAGAACTAAAGGAAAAAGGATTTAACAAAATAATTTCATTGGCTCCTGAAGTATTATAATATCCCGCACCAATTCCGAAGATAAGTTTGTAAATAAAAGGACAAAAATGGCAAAAATAATTTCAGCTAAAACTAAATATAAAGAAATTGTTATTCCTGAAATGAAGAAAATTTTTGGGTATGGCAATAATCTTGCTGTTCCCAGAATTGAGAAATGCGTAGTGAATGTCGGAACGGGAAAATTCGCGAAAGAAACTGAAAAAGTTGAAGATATAATAAATTCTTTGGCTGAAATTTGCGGGCAGAAACCGGTGAAAACAAAAGCCAGAAAAGCAATTTCCGGATTTAAGATAAGGCAGGGATTAGAGATCGGAGCGAAGGCAACGTTAAGAGGAAAAATAATGTGGAATTTTATTGATCATTTAATAAATTTTGCTCTTCCTCGAACTAGAGATTTTCAAGGAATAGACCTCAAAGCGATTGATGACAAGGGAAATATGAATTTGGGAATAAAAGAGCATATTATTTTCCCCGAAATATCTCCGGAAAAAGTAAAAAATATTTTTAGTTTTCAAATAAGCATAGCAACCAACACAGAAAACAGGAAAGAAGCGATAGAGCTGTTTAGATCATTGGGATTCCCGATGAAAAGTTAAAAATATGTGGGCTATCTCGCACCAATTCCGAAGATAAATTTATGAATATTTTACAGATTTATCCTCGGAATCGCCTGCGGCTTAGCTTGTTAGTATACATAGTTAAATTAAGGAATTGGTGCGGGATGCTCATTTTTGTAGCTCCTCGCTCCGCTCGAAGACAAAAATGGCAAAGACATCGACAATTGCAAGATCCAGAAAAAAACCGAAGTTTTCTACTCGGGGAGTTAAGCGTTGCTGGAAATGCGGAAGGAAAAGGGGATATCTCAGAAAATTTGATCTTTGCAGAATTTGTTTTAGGGAATTGGCCAGCAAAGGTGAAATTCCTGGAGTGAGAAAATCAAGCTGGTAGCGCAGATGAATTAAAAATAACTATCCCGCACCAATTCCGAAGATAAGTTTGTAAATATTTTATAGATTTATCCTCGGAATCGCCTGCGGCTTAGCCGATTGATATGCGAAAAATATAAATTGCGAATTGATGCGGGATGCTCATTTTTACAGCTACTCGCTCTGCTCGCAGATAAAAATGGCATGATTGATCCAATTAGCGATATGTTAACGAGAATAAGAAACGCCCAAAAAGCAGGACACGGCGAAGTGATTTTTCCGTTTTCCAAACTCAAAATAGCAATTGCCAAAATCTTGGAAAATGAAAAATTTATTGATTCTGCGGAAACCATTGAAAAGAACCAGGATTCTAATTTTAATAAAATCAGAGTAGGTTTGAAATACGAAAAAATTGGAAGCAATGAAAAAAAACCGGCGATAAGTGAAATTAAAAGAATAAGCACCGAGGGGAAGAGAATTTATCTGAAGAAAGATGAAATAAGGAAAATAAAAAACGGGCTGGGAATTGCAATTATTTCCACTTCCAGGGGAGTAATGGCTGAAAAAGAAGCAAGGAAATTGGGTCTGGGAGGGGAATATATTTGCGAAGTCTGGTAAAATTAATTAAGACCCATAAGACCCATTGGTCGTATAGGTCGTATTTTAAAGAAATGTCAAGGATAGGGAAAAAACCAATTGAAATATCAGAAGGCGTAGGAGTCGAATTTAAAGATGGAAAGATTTTAGTTAATGGACCAAAAGGATCTTTGGATTTTTCAGTATCCCCCGAAATGGATGTGAAAATTGAAGGAAACAAAGTTTCTGTAATCAAAAAAGGCAATTCAAAAAACGCAGGAGCTCTATGGGGAACAACTGCTAGAATAATTGAGAATATGGTAAAAGGCGTGAAAGATGGCTTTCAGAAACAGCTTGAATTAAACGGAGTCGGTTTTAGGATGGCAGTCCAGGGAAAGAAAATAAATATGGCCCTTGGGTTTTCCCATCCGGTAGAGGTTGAAATACCGGAGAAGATAGAGGTAAAAATAGAAAATAACGTAATGACTATTTTTGGAGTAGACAAGCAAAAAGTGGGACAATTTGCAGCGCATATCAAATCTCTGAAGCCAGTAGAACCATATAAAGGAAAAGGATTCAGATATGTCGGAGAAACAGTAAGAAGAAAAGAAGGGAAAAAAGCAGTTGCGTCAAAATAAAATATATGGACAGGATAAACAGGAAAAAAAGAATAAGAGCTAAAATCTTTGGATCAAACAAACGTCCAAGGCTTTGTGTTTTCAGAAGCTTGAAAGGACTGTATGTTCAAGTGATTGATGATGCGAAAGAAAAGACAATAGCCTTTGCAAATATAAAAGAAACAAAAGCTAAGAGTAATCTGGAAGGAGCTGAAAAACTTGGAAAGCTGATAGCTAAAAAATGCAAAGAAGCTAAAATTTCCGAAGTAGTTTTCGACAGGAGTGGATATAAATATCATGGGAAAATAAAAGCGATTGCAGACGGGGCGAGAGAAGGCGGACTTAAATTTTAGATAGACAAATTACCACAAATTAGAGACAAATTAAATGCAAACACACAAATTAATTTGTGTATCCGTGTGAAATCTGTAATAAATTTGTGTGAAATTAGTGAACATATGTCAAGAAATAACGGAAAATTTAAGAGAAAAGAGAAACCAGAGTTTGAACAGAAACTTTTGGATCTTGCCCGCGTTACCAGAGTGGTAAAGGGAGGAAGAAGGTTTAGATTCAGAGCAACTTTAGTAATTGGAGACAGGAAAGGAAAAGTTGGCGTAGGAGTGGCAAAAGGTTCTGATGTTTCCGATTCAATTGATAAGGCCTATAATGATGCCAGAAAAAATATCATAGAAGTAAAAATGAATGGAGGAACAATTCCTCACGATGTTTTTAAGAAAAAAGGAAGCGCCAAAATAATGCTGAAACCAGCTCGGAAAGGAAGGGGAATAATTGCCGGAGGAGCAGTAAGAGCCGTTGTTGATCTGGCCGGAATCCATGATATTGTTTCAAAGTCGATGGGAACATCGAATAAATTAAATGTAGCAAGAGCGACATTAGAAGCGCTGAAAAGCTTAAGGACAAAATAATGAATTATCCCAGCACCAGTTCCGATTTTGTATTAAAAATTTGGAGCCAGTGTCGCGGATACGCCTACGGCTTAAGTAATAGATAATTTATAATTTAAAATATAGAACTGGTGCGGGATGCTCAATTTTGTAGCTACTCGCTCCGCTCGTAGACAAAATTGGCATGCAAATTCATGAATTAAAACTTAAGAAAAAAAAGAAACGAAAGACCATTGGACGGGGCGGAAAGCGCGGAACTTATTCCGGAAGAGGAAATAAAGGGCAAAAAGCAAGATCGGGAGGGAATGTAGATCCTCTTTTTGAAGGAGGGCGCTCTTCGTTGGTCGAAAGGCTGAAAAAAGTGAGAGGATT
>JAZDKA010000040.1:0-2561 GCA_043803385.1 Patescibacteria group bacterium
CCAAGCAAGCGCACTAGACCACTATGCGACGCCTCCAAGGCAACTTTAAAATTACCTTAATTTCTCGAGATAATCAAATAATTTTTCGTGTATTGAAGTGGTAAAATATTTTCTGACTTCGATGGGTTTTATCCATTTAATTTCAACGAATTTCTCTCCGGATTTTTCTTTTCCTCCAACAAAATCGCAATGATAATAAATAGACAAAAATTTTCTGTTTTCAGGATAAGTCTTAGCGAAAATTATTTCCCTAACTTTTACGTTTGATCCGGTCTTTTTTTTAATTTCTTTTTTCAGATAAAATTCCAAATCCTTTTTATAAGCTGGTCTGCCTCCGGGAAAGCACCAGCTAAGTTTTTTTATAAAAGGATCTTCTTCTCTTTTGCCAATCAAAATTTTCTTCGTTTTAAAATTATAAACAATTCCCAGGGCGTTGACTATGAAAACACCTTTATCAAATTCATTCCAATTCATAAAATTAAATTTCAGAAATTAGAAATTTCTACTATACCTCCCTCACTCCGATCAAATTGGCTTTTTTCCCTCCTTCAATCTTTCCGATAATAACCACCGCTTTGTCGCCATTTTTTAAAACTCTGTCTTCTTTGAGCCTGAATATTAATTTTTCAATTAATGCTTCCCCGCTGGCGCTATTTTCAAAAAAATACGGCTCGACTCCCCAAATTAGTGAAAGCTGGCGATAAACTATTTCCTTGTTAACTGCCGCATAAATCGGTTTTTCCGGTCGGAAGTGGGAAATAAGCTGGGCGGTATATCCTCTTTCGGAAGAAACAAGAATCGCTTTTACTTCCGGGCTTCGGCTGATTTCAAACGCTCCCTTAATCACATCAACATATTCCGATGCTTGTTCTGTCCTTAAAACAGCATCCACATCGTCGAAAGGAGAGCCTTCAGTATCGTTAATTATGCGCGACATTGTTTCAATGCTTTCAACAGGATATTTGCCATTAGCTGATTCTCCGGAAAGCATCGCCGCATCCGTGTGGTCAATTACGGCATTGGAAACATCGCTCACTTCCGCCCTGGTAGGGCGGGGGTTGCGTATCATGCTATCTAGCATTTGGGTCGCTACGATAACCGGCTTGAGATTCAAAAGGCTTTTGGCAATCATTTCTTTTTGAAGTATGGCTACTTTGCTTTCTTCTATTTCGATTCCCAAATCTCCCCTGGCCACCATTACTGCGTCAGTTTCCCTGATTATTTCATCCATATTTTTAATAGCTTCTCTTCTTTCAATCTTAGCCACTATTCTGGGAAGATCATTCTCTTTCCCCAATATTTTTTTTATTTTATCCTTGAGGTCTAAGATATCTTTCGCACAGTTCACAAATGAAAGCGCGACAAAATCAACATTCTGTCCCAGGGCAAATAGAAGATCCTCTTCATCTTTGGGGGTAATCACGGGAATATTCAATTTTGCATCCGGAATATTGACTCCTTTCTCGTTTTTAACAGTTCCTCCGTCAATAACTTCCGCTTCCAGATAATTATCTTTTTTGCCGGAAACTTTCAATTTAATCAGCCCGTCCTCAATCAAAATTTCATTTCCAATTTCAATATCTTTTATAATTCCCGGATAATCCAATAAAAAAAATCTTGTATCTTGTATCTTGTATCTTGTATCTTGTATTATTGATGAATCATAAACTAATATTTTTTCACCAGATTTTATTTCAAAATCATTGTCAATGATTGTCCTAATTCTCGGTCCTTGAAGATCCGCCATGATTCCTATGCTTGTATTCATTTCTCTGGAAAGCTCGCGAATTGTATCGATTATTCTCGTATGGCTAGCATAATCTCCATGGGAAAAATTAAGCCGGGCAACATTCATCCCGCCTTGGATCATTTTTCTTAAAATTTCCTTGTTTTCAGAAGCCGGGCCAATCGTGGCCACTATTTTTGTTTTCTTCTTCATATTATTTATCTTCGCATAAAAAGCAAAAACAGGCAACAATAAGAGCCTGCTTTGCAAAAATTATTTTAAGCAAAAAACTACTTAATTATCTTAATCCCGCCAATAGCCGGCATTGGCTTCATTTCTCCTTTAGCAGCGCCGATAATTCCCATAATTGCGGCGATAATCAAGAAAATCGTTCCTAGGGGAATAATCAAAAACCATCCTATGAAAGGAATGACTCCTCCGACAACATTTACTACTACCCAACCGATAAGCAATACCAATTGCTGATTAGCGTGAAATTTCGCAAAAGGGCTGTTTTTGGCATCAGTTACCAGCGGAATGAAAAACAGTATCGGGACAATGTATCCAACTATTGCCATTACTTTGTTTTTTTCTGCATCCGATTGGTTGCCTTGCGGAGCGCTTGGCTGAATCGGTGCTTGTTGCGGTTGTTGTGTTTGTTCGTCCATAATTCACCTCCTTGTTCTATTTTTTAATGATTTATTTGCTTAATACAATATAGCACATTTTTAATTTAATTTGAAATAACCATTTTTTTCCCGATATAAATAAAGTTTCTATTATCTATATTCTCGCACTTTTCCATTTTAAATCCCGCTTTAGCAAAAAGGTTATT
>JAZDKA010000041.1:0-87241 GCA_043803385.1 Patescibacteria group bacterium
GATCTATTCCGATGGTAAAAGGATTAAAACCATAGATATTGACTCCACTGGCTTTTGGAGTTATCTCCTTAAACTCAAAGACGGTGCCAATAAAAACCTCAAACTTAAATTCTTCGACCAATACGGAACTCTCATAAACACTGAAAAAGCCAAAGTCCAAATTGATACCGAAGATCCGGCTTTCATAACCTTTCCTCCCGATAACAAGGCAGTCTACCTCAATTACCAAAGAGAAGAGAATCGAACCTTAATCTTCCAAGCCAAAGACAACCAAAAGATAGATAAATACAAGATTGAATTCAATGGAAAGATAAACACCAAAAAGGTAAACAAAAACAGCCAAGACAAGATTCAATCCTTCCTGGTTCCTAAAGATACTCCCAAAGGAATCTATCCTTTCAAAGCCACTGCCTATGATGAAGCGGGGAATAAAGTATCTCAAGAGGTGAGTGTTAATGCCAGGTAATTGGCAGTGATATAGTATCACTGTTTCAAAGCCAGGCTTCAGGCATACCCGAAGCCTGGCTTTTTTAGAACTTCTTAATATTTTTATTTTGTGTTATAATGAGCTTATCAAAAGGAGGGCTTAATTTTTTTATTGTTTTTGTTATTATGTCCAAGATACAGAAAATTTATGCCAGGGAGATTTTGGATTCAAGGGGAGATCCGACGGTAGAAGTCGAGGTCGAACTTGAAAGCGGAGCAAAAGGAGTGGCGGCGGTTCCATCGGGAGCGTCAACGGGAAAATATGAAGCGGTGGAACTTCGCGATGGAGACTCTGTTCGTTATCAGGGCAAAGGTGTTTTAAAGGCAGTAGAAAATGTAAATAATATTATCGCAGAAGCATTGATCGGGAAAGATTCAGAAAATCAGAAAGAAATTGATAAGATAATGATTAAGCTGGACGGAACGGAGAATAAATCAAAACTCGGAGCCAATGCGATACTCGGTGTTTCTCTTGCGATTTGCCGCGCTAGCGCTAATGAACAAAAAATTCCACTTTATCAATATATTTCTAAAAACTATAAGCTAAAAGCTATAAGCTATAAGCTACCGATCCCGATGTTTAACATTTTGAACGGAGGAAAGCACAGCGATTCCGGTTTAAGCATCCAAGAATTTAAAATTATACCGACAGGAATAGAAAGCTTCAAAGAACAGCTTCGCGCCGGAAGCGAAATTTTTCATACTCTCAAGAAAATTTTAGAAAAAAATGATCAAAAAACCAGCGTGGGAGACGAAGGCGGTTTTGCTCCGAAGCTTGAAAGTAATACTCAAGCATTAGAATTAATTTGCCAAGCAATAAAAGAAGCCGGTTATAAGCCAGGAAGCCAGGTTAATATCGGAATAGACGCGGCGGCCAGTTCTTTTTATAACGAGGCTGACAATCAATATCTTTTGGAACCGGAAAATGTCGCCTTGAGCCGCGAAAGCCTGATAAATTTGTATAAAGAATGGATTGACAAATATAATGTTATTTCTATCGAAGATGGGCTCAATGAAGACGATTGGGAAGGGTGGGCGGTTATGACCAAAAAAATAGAGGAAAAAACGGTAAGTTCTGGTTTATTCAGTGGAGCAGATAAATATATGACTATCGGAGATGATTTTCTGGTTACCAACGTGAAAAGGCTCAAAAAATCAATTGAAACAAAAGCTTGTAATAGCATTCTTGTTAAAGTCAATCAAATCGGAACACTTTCGGAAACTATTGAATGCATGAAGCTGGCTCAGAAAAACAAAATGAAGGTGATTGTGTCACACCGCAGCGGAGAAACAACCGATGATTTTATTGCCGATTTGGCAGTGGGAGCAGGAGCGGAATTTATCAAATCCGGATCGCTCTCGCGGGGAGAAAGAATTTGCAAATATAATAGGTTAATGAAAATAGAATCCGAACTCGCTAATTAAGTGCGAATTTAAAGCTAATAGAAGCGAAGTTAATCTAATAGAAATTAGCACTCATTCGCTAAAATTAGCTCTTCATTCGCGAGTTGTTTATGAAGGTTATTTGTATTGGTTCAACGTCGAAAGACATATTTTTTCCGACTAATGAAGGACAAATCATTGATACTCCCGAAGAACTTACTTCTGCTAAGAAATTTGTTTTTGAGTTGGGAGCTAAATATCATATAAACGACAGATTTGAATCTCTGGGAGGATGCGCAGCCAATCAGTCGGCGGGGTTTTCCAGGCTTGGAATCCCGGTTTTTTGCTATACTTCAATCGGCGATGATTCTATTAGCGAATGGATAAAAGACGAATTTTCTAAAGAAGGAATAGGCCAAGATTTAATTAATGTTGAAAATAATTGTTTAAGCGGCCTTTCAGCTATTGTTGTTGATAAAAAAAGCGCCGACCGGATAATTTTTTCCAATCAGGAAGCTAATGAAAGGCTGGAAATTATTCCGGAAAAAATAAAAAACGCTGATTTTATTTCCGTTACTGATTTAAGCGGAAATTGGAAAAAGGTTCTGGATGAGATAATAAAAGTTGGCAAAGAAAATAATATAAAGATAGCTTACAATCCACGAGGAATAAATATCAAAGAAGATTCAAAAAAGGTTTCAGAAATTGCGGGAAGATCAGAAATATTTTTTGTAAATAAAGATGAAGCTATTGAAATATTGTTTAATTTAGGGATCAAAACAGAAGGAAATGAAATTGATTTAATAAAGAAGATTAAGGATTTTGGTCTCAAGGTTATAGTGATTACTGATGGATCAAATGGCGCTTGGGGATTTGACGGCAAAAGTTTAATTTTTGCCAAAGCTACTTTAGAAAAAGCAGTTGATTCAACTGGAGCAGGAGATGCTTTTTCCAGCGGTTTTATGGCTGCTTATATCAAAGGAAAGGATTTGGAAGAATGCTTGAGATGGGGAATCGCTAATGGCGGCAATGTGGTCAATTTTTATGGAGGGATAGAAGGGCTTTTAAAAGAGGAGGAAATGCTTGAGAAAATAAAAAGAATTGAAATAGAAAAAATAAAAGTATAGTTCATAAAGTCGAAAGTCTATAAAGTTTATAAAGTCTAAATTTATTTAAGCTCTTTATGGACTTTAAGGACTTTATAACTTTTGACTGAAATATGTCATTTTTTTTCAAAAACAAAAACGAAACAATGCTGGCGCTTGATATTGGAACAGAAGTGGTTAAAGCACTTGTTTTTGATGCAGACTTGAGAGATAATAAAGGAGTAGTAATGGGAGTTGGAAAAATAAGACAAGAAAGAAAAAATATGCAAAGCGGAGCAGTCTCGGATATTACCGGAGTAATCAGTACTTGTAAAAAAGCGATTGGACTAGCCTGCCAAAAAGCGGGAATAAAAAAAATAAAAAAGGGGATCGTTGGAATAGCCGGCGAGTTAGTTAAAGGAACGACAACTACTGTCCACTATGAGAGAGCCCAACCGGAATCAAAGATAGACCTCCCAGAACTAAAAAATATCATTCAGAAAGTCCAGGAAAAAGCTTACGAAAGAATAGAGAGCCAACTAGCATGGGAAACAGGACAAAATGATATAGAGATAAAGCTAATTAATGCCGCCATTGTTGACGTGCGGATTGACGGATATCAAGTCGTAAATCCCATCGGATTCCAAGGACGCGATGTCTCGATTAGCATATTTAATGCCTATGCGCCGATGATCCATCTTGGCGCCCTTCAGACTATTGCTGATGAACTTGGCATTGATCTTATCAGCATTGCAGCCGAACCTTATGCTGTGGCAAGGTCAGTAGATTATGATGATATTCTTGATTTTAGCGCTATTTTTATCGATGTTGGAGGGGGAACAACTGATATCGCGGTAGTAAGAAATGGAGGACTTGAGGGAACAAAAATGTTTGCTCTGGGAGGCAGAGCTTTTACGAAAAGATTGTCCCAGGAACTGAATATCAGCTTTGATGAAGCAGAAAACCTGAAAATAAAATACTCTGAAGGAAAATTAGGATATGATGTTTCGGCAAAGATAGAAGAAATTTTGAGAGGTGATTCAATGGTGTGGCTGGGAGGAGTGGAACTTTCGCTTATGGAATTTTCAGAAACGGACCTTCTGCCTTCTAAAATTTTGCTTTGCGGAGGGGGATCAGCGCTTCCTGGCATCAGAAAAGTGCTTGCTTCTGCCGATTGGATAAAAAATCTCTCGTTTTCAAAACCGCCAGCAGTAAATTTTTTGCAGCCTAGCGACGTTTCCAGAATTTTTGATAAAACTAAAGAATTAAGAACCCCCCAAGACGTTACTCCAATGGGGCTTGCTAATCTTGCTTTGGAAATAGCCGGAGAAGAAAAATTATTGGCCAGTATCCTAAAGAGAGTTTTGCAAGGGATGAAAAAATAAATAACTCGCGAATAATGAGCTAATAAAAAGCGAATAGAAGCAAATATTCGCACTGATTAGCTTTTATTCGCTAATAATTAGCGAGTTTTTATGTATCAAATATTCTACATCGACATGGATGAAGAAATAACTTCTGTTATCGACAGGCTGAAAAAGTCCAAGACGACTGAAAATTTTTTCGTGGTTTCTCCTCGTTCCTTAATCTTGCAGAGCGTTGTGAGTTTGAAGCTTCTGAAAAGAGAAGCGGCTAAAGAAAAAAAACAAATAGCAATAGTGGTTAATGACAATGAAGCAAAAATAAAAATTGAAAAAGCAGGAATACTGGCCCTCTCTTCTATTAAAGGATTGGAAGACGGAGAAGAAGTGAGAGAAAATTTTAGCCCAAAAATGGAAATAAAAAACTCCAATAAAAGTAAAGATAAAAATATTATGAAAAAAGAAATAAATGTCAAAAAAACAAGGCTTAAAAAGATAGGAACTGACAGCTTTTATGGCAGGAAAGAGGAAGCGCCTAATAATTCTCCCGCCGCTGCTTCTCAAGAAATCGAAAAAATAGGAGACATAAGAACAGGAGCGCCTCAATATGCTTCAAATCCGGCAAGAGTAATGCCTGAATCAGATCCCTTTAAAATAAAAAATACTTCAGATATGAAAAGAAAAAAGCCTGTCTTTTCTTATGTGCCAGAAAAAACTTTTGAAAATAATGCACCTGCCTTGGAGCCGCCAAAAGCATATAGTCCGAATAGAGTAAATAACTTTGGTGAAATGGATCCGTACAAAGAAAAATTAGTGGAAGGTTTTTTCAATCCGGAAACTAAAAAACCGGAAATGTATAATCAGCCGAATAGAATAGGTGAAACGCCGATAAAAAATGGGCCGGTTTCTCATGGCATGAGAAAAGTAATCTTTAGCTTCGTTGTTATTTGTCTCTTGCTGGCTCTTTTGGTTGGCGCATATCTTTTCATTCCTAAAGCAATAGTTGTGGCTACTATTAAAAATGAGACAAGAAAGTTTGATTTAGAAGTAAAGGGAGACAAGAATCAGAGTGAAGTTGTAGCTAAAGAGCTTTTAATTCCGGCACAAGTTATTGAAATTGATGATTCCCTGAGTCAGTCTTTTAAATCAACTGGAAAAAAATCTTCTGCTTCCGATGTTAGCCAGAAAGCTAAAGGAAAGATAACTATTTATAACGAATATAATAGCGAACCCCAGCAATTAGTTGCAACTACCAGACTTCTCTCTAAAGAAGGAAAATTATTCAGGTTAGTAAAGGGAACTACTGTTCCTGGAATGAACGGATCAAATCCTGGCACGGTCGAAGTTGATGTAATAGCTGACCAGCCGGGAGAAGATTATAATATCCCAGCTTCGGAATTCAAAATACCGGGTTTTGGAGGCGGGCCAAAATATGATAAATTCTATGCCAAATCGCCAGTTTCAATGTCGGGAGGAGGAGCGGGAGCTTCCTCTGGCATTGCAATAGTTTCCCAATCTGATCTTGATAATGCGAAAAAAGAAACAGAGGCGAAGCTGAAAGATCAACTTGAAGAAAAAGTGAAAGTTGAAATTGGGAAAGATACGATTCTTCTTCAGGAAGCTTCAGAAAAAAATATATCCGAGTCGCTATCGTCTTCCAGGGCGAATGAAGCCTCCAGTGATTTTACTTATTCAGTAAAGGGAAAAATAAAGGCAGTGGTTTTTTCCGAGAAAAATTTGAAAAAGCTGGCAGGCGATATCTATAATGAAGCGAACAAGGAGAAAAGCATTTCTGATTATTCGCCGATCAAGATAAATTACGGCATATCTTCGGAGGATCTCAATACAGGTTCGATAAACATCAAAATTAATGCTGAAGTTCCGATAAAATATAGCCTTGATAAAGAAGATTTCAAGCGAAAGCTTCTCGGGAAGAATGAAGATCAGATAAAAGAAATGCTAGGCGAATACCCGCAGATTGAAAAAATAAACATTGATTTCTGGCCGAAATTTTTGTCCCAAAGAGTCCCGCAGTATGAAAAAAGGGTAGATGTGGTGGTGGAAAATGCTTCTAATTAAGAATTTGACAGAAAAATAAAATAGGTTTATAATATGCCCATAGCGGGATTAAAAAGGAAAGGTCATCCTTTGCTAATTCCCTTAATAATCAGTAATTTAAGTAGTACAAGAAAATGGCAGAAAGACAAACTGATCAGGAGTTCCTAGAGTACACAGTCAAAATGCTCGTGGATTTCCCTGACGATGTAAAAGTAGAAAGAAAGATTGATGAGATGGGCGTTCTTATTTCTTTGGATGTAAATTCAAAAGATATGGGAATGGTCATTGGAAGAGAAGGAGCTACTGCGAAAGCTCTTCGAACAATCTTGAGAGTAATCGGAGCAAGAAACAATGCCCGAGTGAACCTTAAGATTAATGAGCCTGCCGGTTCCGAAAGAGGAAACAGCAGAAAATCAGAGAAGAGTATTGACGATGTAGTTGGAGATTTGAAAATATAAGCGCTTAGTAGCGCTTGAAATTGGTTCGCTCGCCTCAAATGAAAACAAGTTTTCATTTGCAGACTCGCTGCCAATTATAACATTACTCAATATCTTTTAATTCTGCATAAAAGCCACATAATGTGGCTTTTATGTTTTTGTTTTTTGCTTATAAATGCTAAAATATAAATATGAAACATTTTAATATTATCACAATTTTCCCTCATATTTTTGAGAGCTATTTTGGCGAATCTATTATTAAACGTGCCCTTCAGAAAAAGTTTATAAATATTAATATAATTAACCTTCGTGATTTTACGAATGATAAACACAAAACGGTGGACGATACTCCATATGGAGGAGGGGCGGGGATGATATTAAAAATTCAACCAATCTTTGATTGTATTGAATTTTTAAAGTTAAAAATTAAAAGTGAAAAGTTAAAAGTTAGAACTGTCCTTTTTTCTGCGAAAGGAAAAAAATACACGCAAAAAGATGCGATTAGATTATCAAAATACGACAATTTAATTTTGATTTGCGGGAGATATGAAGGAGTGGACGAAAGAGTGGCAAAATATATCGCCGATGAAGAGATTTCAATAGGAGATTACGTTTTATCGGGAGGTGAAATTCCCGCAATGGTTCTGGTGGATTCTATAGCCAGATTAATCCCGGGAGTATTGGGTAATCCAGATTCATTAAAGGAGGAAAGTTTTAATAAAATACAAAATACCAAATACAAAATACCGGATACTATTCTGGAGTATCCGCAGTATACTCGCCCGGAAAATTTCAAAGGTTGGAAAGTGCCGGAAGTCCTATTGAGCGGGAACCATAAGAAAATAGAAAAGTGGAGAGAAAATAATGCTAAGATAAAATGAACAATAAGAAATCCGACAATGTATTGCTTTTCACGGTTTTTGCCCTTCTGATTTTCGGTTTGATTATGATTGCCAGCGCGGGGGTTGTTTATTCGCAATCCCGTTTTGGCGACCAGTATTATTTTTTCAAACGCCAATTGCTTTTTGGCATACTTCCAGGATTGGTTGCTTGCTATATCTGCCAAAAAATAAATTATCATTATTGGAAAAAAATAGCTGTTCCATTATTTTTCATTGCATTAGTCGGATTAGTTCTGGTTTTTGTTCCAGGTGTCGGAGCAAGGCTGTATGGCGCCAGCCGGTGGCTACAGCTGGGACCGATTTCTTTCCAACCTTCCGAAATGGCAAAGCTGTCAATTATAATTTATCTTGCCGCCTGGCTTGAAGGTCGAGGAAGCCACAGAATTAGAGATTTTTTTGAGGGCTTCCTGCCTTTTCTGGGAATATTAGCAGTTATAGCATTTCTCATTATAAAACAGCCAGACATGGGAACGTTGGGAGTAATTGTTATTACAATGCTGATTATGTTTTTTTCATCAGGCTCGAAGCTAGCCCATATTTTTTGGATGGGGGCGGGAGGAATTTTGGCATTTTTTGCGCTTGTCAAAGTAGAGCCTTACCGGTTCAACCGGCTTCTTATTTTTCTCAATCCCGATCTTGATCCCAGGGGCATCGGATATCATATTAATCAAGCATTGCTTGCAGTTGGATCTGGTGGTATTTTAGGATTAGGGCTAGGACACAGCCGGCAAAAATTCTATTACCTTCCCGAACCAGTGGGAGATTCAATTTTTGCGGTAATTGGAGAAGAACTGGGAATCATCGGAGCAGTGGTTTTGGTTATGCTATTTTTGTCCTTTGCACTAAGGGGATTTAAAATTGCCAGAAATTCCAATGATGATTTTGGGAAGCTTTTGGGAATAGGAATTACATCCTGGATTGTAATTCAAGCATTTATTAATATCTCGGCAATCATTGCCATTATTCCGCTTACTGGAGTGCCGCTTCCTTTTATCAGCTATGGAGGGACATCAATTGTGTTTTTGCTGGCGGGAGTGGGAATTTTGTTGAATATTTCAAAACAGAGCAAATTAGAATAATTTAAAATAATCATGGAACATAAAACATAGAACATGGAACAAATAAATTAAAAAATAAAAATTGTTCCATGCTTTATGCTCCATGTTATATGAATTTATGCGCATTTTATTGACCGGCGGATGGTCAGGAGGACACATCTTTCCTCTGGTATCCGTTGCCAGAAAATTAAAAGAAAAATTAGGCGAAGAAGCCGAGCTTCTTTATGTCGGTTCCGGAGCAAAGATGGAGAAAGAAGCAATGCAGGCGGAAGGAATTCCGGCAAAAAGCATTTTAGCTGGAAAAATGAGAAGATATTTTTCGATTCTCAATTTTCTAGATATTTTTAAAATTCCCATCGGCTTCATTCAGTCGCTATGGATACTTTTAGCCTATATGCCGGATGTTGTTTTTTCCAAAGGAGGATATATCGCTATTCCCATTGTGCTGGCGGCTTGGATTTACCGGATTCCGATAATAATCCACGAGTCAGACGCGATTCCCGGAACTGCCAATAAAATTCTTGAAAAATTTTCAACTCGCGTTGCCATTGCTTATTCTTCTGCCCAAGATTATTTTAGCGCTTCAGAGACAGCCTTAATCGGAAACCCGATAAGAGATGGAATAAATCAGGGAAACAAAGAAGAAGCAAGAAAAATATTTAACCTAACCGAATCAAAGCCTGTTATTCTGGTTTTGGGAGGAAGCCAGGGATCGGAAGTTATCAATGAAGCAATAATCAGAATTCTTCCGAAATTAATCCAGCATTCTCAAATAATTCATCAGGCCGGAGAAAAAAATATTGAGAAAGTTATCCGTGAGGCAGGAGAACAGGGAATAAAAGCAGGAAGGGAAGGATATTTCGCAGCCGGATTTTTGGATTTTGAAACGATAAAACAAGCCTACGCTATTTCCGATCTGATAATAAGCCGGGCGGGAGCGAATATAATTGCTGAAATAGCCGCTAATGCCAAGCCAAGCATTCTTATCCCGATTGAGAAATCAGCTCAAGGCCATCAGCGAATGAACGCCTATGAAATAGCCAAAGCCGGAGGAGCTTTAGTTTTGGAAGAATCTAATTTGGGAGAAAATATATTTATGGAAAAAATAGAGAAAATACTTTTTGACGAAGATCTGAAGAAAAATATGTCTCAAAAAATAAGCGCCTTCTATCATCCCAAAGCAGCGGAATACATCGCGGAAGGATTGATTGAATTGGGGAAAAAATAAAAAACAATGAATCTAAACAAAATTAAAAAAGCGTATTTTATTGGAATCAAAGGGGCGGGGATGGCGGCGGTGGCCGAGATTTTAAAAGCGCGCGGAATTGAAGTGTCAGGATCGGATACTAAGGAAAAATTTTTCACGGATGAAATTTTGGAAAAAAATAGGATAAGCTTTACAGAAGAATTTGACGCGGAAAATATTCCGGAAGATATTGATTTGGTTATTTATTCCACGGCTTATTCTGAAAATAATAATTCTGAAATGTTTGAAGCAAGAAGGAGGGGGCTTAATATGCTAAGTTATCCGGAAGTTTTGGGAGAATTATTTAAGGAAAAATTGGGAATTGCAGTTTGCGGGACGCACGGCAAAACGACCACTACCGCGCTTCTGGCAGCCTGCCTCAAGGAAGCAGGCGTTAATCCGTCAGCTATCGTAGGGAGCAAGGTAATTGAATGGAATAGTAGTGTTCTAAAGGAGAGAGGAAATTTCTTCGTGGCAGAAGCGGACGAGTACCAAAATAAGCTGCAGTATTATAATCCTTGGGCAGTGGTTTTAACCAATGTTGACTGGGATCATCCTGATTTCTTTCCGACTTTCGATGATTATAAAAATGCATTTAAAAATTTTGCAGCCAAAATTCCTAAACACGGATTTTTGGTCGTTTGCGGAGATGATGCGGATGCAGTGGAAGTATCGAAAAGTGCAAAGTGCCAGGTTTTAACTTATGGATTCGGAGAAGGGAATGAATATAAGATACTAGATCTTTCTTCCAAAAATTGGTCAGATGACGGGAAGCTTCTTAAAACTTTCAAAATAATTCACGGCAGCGAAGTTTTGGGTAAATTTAATATTTCCCTTATCGGCAGGCATAATATGCTCAATGCAACAGCAGTAATTGCCGTTTGCCACAAGCTAAAATTAGATTTGGAGAAAGTAAAAATAGCGCTTTTGAATTTTAAGGGAACATCAAGAAGATTTGAATATATAGGAGAAAGGGACGGAGCGATCTTATTCGATGATTATGCCCATCATCCGGAAGAAATAAAAGCGACGCTCAAAGCGGTGCGGGAAGTATATTATCGGAAAAATATCTGGACAATATTCCATCCCCACACTTTTACCAGAACTAAAGCATTATTTCATGAATTTGCCCAAAGTTTTGACAATACTGATAAAGTTATAATGATTGACATTTACGGAAGCGCGCGGGAAGTTCAAGGGGGAGTTTCTTCAAAAGATTTAGTCGATTTGATCAACAAATATAATCCCGGAAAAGCCGAATATATTCCGACCATTCCGGAAGCCATTGAATTTTTAAAGAACAAAATTTCCAGCAAAGACGTAGTGATTTCTATGGGAGCGGGAAATGTTTGGCAAGTGACAAAAGAGTTATCAAAATGATATTTTAATGTCATCCCGAACTTGTTTCGGGATCCTGAAATAAATTCAGGATGACAATAGAAGCCTATGCTTCAAAAAATAGAAAATTTGCATCTTAAATTTCAGAAATATTATATTTATTTAATATTGTTTTTAGCTTTGGTTTTACGCCTTCGAAATATCCTGAACCGTGATTTTTGGTATGACGAGGCTTTTACCGGAGTAACGGTTAAGGCAAATTTTTGGGAAATGATCAGGATTACTGCCAATGATGTCCATCCTCCGCTTTATTATATTTTGCTGAAAGCGTTTTCATTTTTTGGAAACTATAGCGTTTTAAGCATCCGCTTGTTTTCCGTGATTTTCGGGCTTTTTGGCATCTGGGCGGTGTATCTCTTTACCAAAGAATTATTCAATAAGCGAGCGGCGCTTTTTGCAAGCCTTATTACCGCTATTTCTCCTTTTGCCATCCAATATTCCCAAGAAGGAAGGATGTATGCAATGCTTTCATTTTTTACCGTGATGGCCGGATATTTTTTTATCAAAGCCTTAAAATCCGGAGAATGCCGCTATTACATAGGCTGGGGCATTTTTTCCGGATTATCGTTCCTGACTCATTACATGGGGGTAATATTTATGATTATTTTTTATTTTGCCTATGCTTTCCATAATTTCTATTCAGAAAGAGATTTTTCAAATTGGAAGAAAATAGCCAGAAAAATTCTTCCCGATAAAAAAATAATGTTGGGGATTGGTTCGGCTGCGGTTATCTTTTCTTTTTGGATAAGGGTTTTTATCAGCCACTTGTTATATTCAGGGCTTAATAATATGCGCTGGGTGCGTCCTGCAAGTTTCAGCGATATTTTTACTAATATCCAAATTTTTATTTTTGGCTCTCCCTTAGGCGAACTTTCCGCTGGGATGCCGGCGCCTAATGCTATCAGCCATATTTCCAATTCAAGCGTGCTTATCGGAATTACTTTGTTTTTCGGATTCCTGATTCCATATTTGGTAAAAAAAGAAAAGGATAAAGCAGTTTTTCTTTTGATTTTTTCTTTCGGATTTATGCTGCTTATATATTCAATTTCTCTTTTAGGCGATGATTATTTTGTTTCCCGCTATCTTATCGTGGCTGCCTATTTAATTTTTATAATGCTGGGGGTTTGGCTATCAAAAGTAAATTGGAAACTAGCGATCTTTTCTTTGGCTGTTTATGCTTTTCTTTTGGCGAATATTGTTTCCCCGAATTATTACAAAGGATACGGAGAGCTTCAAAAAAATCTGGATCAATATAAAAATAATGATTTTTACGTGCTTAACTCATTTGATTATGTGATTGCTAAATATTACATCGGAGGAAAGCATCTGATTTTATACAATATCGACTGGCCCCAATATAATCCATATTACTGGGCGGCAATCGGGAAAAACTTCATGAGAACTGAAAATTATGACGATCTAAAAAATAACCCAAGAGCTATTATTTTAGCCAATATTCAGAAGGACAAAGAAAAAAGAAATGACAAAACTTTTGATCCGGCAGGATTGCCGCTGGTTGCAAAATACGATAACGTAACTTTATATAAACCCGGTAATTAAAAAATTTACCCTGTTTAATAACTGCTAAAGCAGTAATTTTTCAGGGAGAAATTTATTCAACAGGGTAAATGGAAAAACAGACATATAATTTTACCAAAGAAGAAGTTTTTGAAAAATTCAGTTCCAACGCATCTGGAATTTCTTTTGATGAAGCTAAAACCAGGCTCAAAAAATACGGCCCTAATGCGATAAAAAAAACAGCCAGATGGAAATGGACAAAGATGATATTCAGCCAATTCAATGAAGCGCTGGTCTGGATACTTTTGGTTGCCGGGATCCTGGCGATTATTTTTGGAGAATTCCGCGACGCGGCAATAATTTTTATTATTATTTTTATCAATGCGACGGTCGGATTTTTCCAGGAGTTCAAAGCCGAAAGAGTCTTGGAAAAAATAAAAGAACTTACTAATGACAAAGCAGTAGTGATAAGAAACGGGGAAAAACATGAAATTAATGCCAGTGAAATTGTTCCCGGCGATGTTATTTCCGTTTCTGTCGGAGACAGCGTTCCTTCGGACGGATATATTCTTGAAAGCTTCAGCCTCCGGGTGAATAATTTTATTTTCACCGGAGAAGCTAACCCTAAAAGTAAATTATCTACCATGCATAAAGAATCCAACTTCATTCTTTCTGACATAAAAAATATGCTTTTCATGGGAGAGACTATTGCAGCCGGTGAGGGAACTTTTATAACGACAGCCACCGGAATGGAAACAGAACTGGGAAAAATTGCCGATCTTACCCAGGCACTTAAAGAAGGGCTCACTCCGATGCAAAAGAAAATGCAGGATTTAGGAAGAAATATAACAATTCTAGCCATATGTATTGGAGCGATAGTGATGATTGCGGGACAGTATTTTCATATGTCGCTTTATCAAAATTTTCTTTTTGCCTTGGCGCTTGCGGTTTCGGTTGTTCCAGAAGGGCTTCCGGCGGCAATTTCAGTAGCGCTTTCTCTTGGAATGAAGC
Source organism: Patescibacteria group bacterium (assembly GCA_043803385.1). Classification (GTDB taxonomy): domain Bacteria; phylum Patescibacteriota; class Minisyncoccia; order Moranbacterales; family JAKLHP01; genus JAKLHP01. Next base: position 13,944 of record JAZDKA010000041.1, read on the forward strand.
GGCTCCTGAAAGATAATGTTCTTGCCAAGAGGCTTAATGCCGTTGAAACTTTAGGCTCCGTTTCTGTTATTTGTACCGATAAAACCGGAACAATAACCAAAAACGAACTTACGGTAACGAAAATATTTATTAATAATGAAGTTATCGACATTACCGGTTCAGGATATATTCCCGTTGGAGAATTTTTTCAAAACGGAATAAATATTAACGGAGAAAAAATAAAGGAGTTAGAAATGATTTTCAAAATTGGAGCGTTGTGCAATGATGCGTCGTTAGTGAAAGAAGACGGAAGATACAAAATAATCGGAGATCCGACTGAGGGAGCAATTATTGTCGCCTCAAGAAAATACTTGTCCGCCGTAGCTTCAGCGGGAGCGAAGGAGGATAACAGCGAGGAAGGATATTTTCAAAAAGGCGGACAAAAAATTTCAGAAAATCCGTTTTCGCCGGAAAGGATGAGGATGAGCGTGGTTTATAAAAATGATAGTATTATTTCCTACGTTAAAGGTTCTCCAGATGTGATGCTGGATTTATGCAGTCAAATAATTATTGGCGGAACGGCACAGAAAATAACAGAAGAACACAGAAATAAAATAAGAGAAATTTATAATTCAATGTCGAGTGAAGCGCTTCGGGTTTTGGCATTCGCTTACAGAAATTTGGATAATATCAGGAGAGAAGATTATGAGGATGATTCCGCCTTTGCTTCTGCCGACGCTAAAGCTGTGGCGGATAAAAAAGCTACGGCGGACAAGGCTGAAAAAGAACTAACCTGGGTGGGAATGATGGCGATGATCGACCCGCCCAGAGAAGATGTTAAAAAAGCAATTGAACAATGCAGAGAGCTTGGAATCAGGGCGATTATGATCACTGGAGATTATGAAATAACCGCCAGGGCAATAGCAAAGAAAGTCGGGCTAATCAGTGAACAGGAAGCAATAAACAGTGAACAGTACGGAGAATTAGTTATAAACGGAAAAACATTGGATTTGCTAACCGACGATGAAATATTTGAAAAAATCAAGCAGGGCGTCTGCGTTTTTGCGCGGGTTGTTCCGATTCAAAAACTGCGCATTGCAAAAATCTTGAAAGATAATAAAGAAGTGATTGCCATGACAGGAGACGGAGTGAATGACGCGCCGGCACTCAAAAAAGCCGATATTGGCGTGGCAATGGGAATTATAGGAACGGATGTTTCCAAGGAAGCTTCGGATATGATACTTCTTGATGATGATTTTTCTTCAATCATAAATGGAGTGAAAGAAGGAAGAACAATATACCAGAATATGAAAAAATTTGTCCATTACGTGCTGACTTCTAATGCCAGCGAACTTTTTACGGTAGTAATCGGAGTTTTGCTCCAAATTCCTTCTCCTATTTCAGCTATTCAAATTCTGGCAGTCGATTTGGGAACGGATGTTTTTCCCTCTTTTTCTTTGAGCTTAGAGCCGCCGGAACCGGATGTCATAAAAAAGAAAGAAAAAGATGAGAGAATAATAAATTTTCCCCGATTTCGCAGAATTTTGTATCTGGGAGTTATTATGGCATTAGGAGCAGTAGTAGCTTTCATTTGGTCTATGATGCGCGGAGGATGGTATTTTGGGCAGGACATCATTAAAGATTCGCTATTATATGCGAAGTCAACTTCTGCGGCCTATGCGGTATTGTCGATGACTCAAATGGCAAATTTGCTTCAATCCCGAAGCGAAAAATTCTCTCCTTTCAAATTGGGATTTTTTAAAAATAAATATGCCATCGGATCGGTTTTCATTTCTTTGGGAATTTTGCTATCCTTTATGTATCTTCCATTTTGCCAAAAGTACCTTCAAATGAAGCCAATTGACTGGAAAGACTGGCTGGTGGTAATTATAACCAGCCTTGCGGTATTTTTGTGGGAAGAAGGGAGAAAAGCTGAAAGTAGCTAACATATGGCTACGCGTTTGCCTCTGCCAATCTGCTTGCTCCGGCACGATAACGGACAATTTCATAATCGTGCCTCCGAAAATCAGATTGTCATAGTCAAACGCGTAGCCCTGGTATAATTGATGCAACTCGACATTCAAGAAAATATAAAACTTGCAAATTATTCGACTTTTAAGATTGGCGGACCAGCGGAGTATTTTGCCGAAGTTAGAAATGAAGAAGAACTTCTGGAGGCATTAAATTATGCCAAAGAAAAAAATCTCAAATTCTTTATTTTAGGCGGAGGAAGCAATGTTCTGTTTGATGATAAGGGATTTAATGGAATAATTATTAAAATTAAACTTACAACTTATAACTTACAACTTACAACTATTGAATGCGGAGCGGGGTTATTATTATCCCAATTAGTTAATTTAGCTAAAGATAATAATTTATCCGGACTGGAATGGGCAAGCGGGATTCCTGGAACTGTTGGAGGAGCGATTAGGGGTAACGCGGGGGCGTTCGGAAGTTGTATGGCGGATATGATAGAAGAAATTAAAGTATATAATATTTCCGAATCAAGAATTATGAATTATGAATTAAGAAGTTGTAAATTTGGCTATAGAGACAGCATTTTTAAGAAAAATCCGGATTTAATTATTATCTCCGCAAAAATAAAGCTAGAGAAAAGCGATAAAAATGAAATTGAGAATAGAATGAAAAAAATATCAAGTAAACGTTCAGAAAAACAGCCGACTAATTGGATTGGAAGCGCTGGAAGTTTTTTTAAAAACCCGGTGGTCGAAAATGAAGAATTGAGAGAAAGATTCGAAAAGGAGATAGGAAGCAAGGCTGCTGGCAATAAAGTTTCAGCCGGATGGTTAATTAATGAGGCGGGGCTCAAGGGGAAAAAAATAGGAAATGTGATGGTAAGCGATAAAAATGCTAATTTCATTATCAATACCGGAGGAGGAACAGCAGAAGAGATAATAATGCTTTCCAGTATTATTAAACAGAGAGTTAGAAACGAATTCGGAATCCAATTGGAAGAAGAAGTTAAATATGTAATTTAAAAGTCCAAAAGTCCATAAAGTCCTAAAGCCTAAAAGAAATTGCTTTAAGGACTTTAGACTTTGAGACTTTAGACTGATTTATGAATATCAGGTATTTATTCAAAGGCGTTAAAGTTGACGGCAGAACCCGGGACTATATCGAAAAAAGGCTAAAAAATCTCGAAAAATTATTGAACAAGCTATTGCTAATCGAAGTCGAGATAGATATGGATAAAAAAGGAAAATTTAGAGCGGAAGTAATGGCGCATACTCCTTATAAAAAATACAGAACTGAAGAAATTTCAGATAGCATAGAAGGCGCGATAGATGTTTGCGAAGAAGAACTTCGAAATCAAATTTCCCGCGATAAAGACAAAAAAGAAACGCTGATTAAAAAGGGCGGCAGATTGATAAAGAAAAGAATGGTCCTGGATGAAAAAGCAAGATTCTAGACTTTTAATTTATTATTTTTCATTGTATAATTTAGAAGTAAAATAAAAAAAATAAAAAATAAAAAAATGAGCCAGCATATTAAAACAAGCGTCGGAGTAGTTATTATCCTAATTGTTGCTTTCACAGCAGGATTTTTCACTTGGAAGGCGATGGATAGCAGAAATATCAAATTGGATTTATCGGTAGCGAAACAACCGTCTCAAGTTTGCACCCAGGAAGCCAAGCAGTGTCCGGATGGAAGTTATGTTTCGCGGACTGGGACAAATTGCGAATTTAAGGCATGTCCTGAAACAAGCGTGGTTGGAAATGATAAAGATAAGCATGGATGCATCGGTTCGGCTGGATATTCCTGGTGCGAAGGAAAACAAAAGTGTTTGAGGACTTGGGAGGAAAGTTGCGGTAATTCAGAAACGAAGGATTGGAAAGCGTATCAAAATGAAAAATATGGCTATAAAATAAATTATCCTTCTGATTTTGAACTGGACGAAAAAGAAAGCAGTATATCAGCGACCAATGAAGGTTCTTCTGCTGGACAAGGAGGACTCGTTGGTATCACCGGCCAATATAATAGTGATATGATATCACTCTCGATAGATGCCAATGGAGCTTATCCTGTAAAATGCGAAAATACTGCAGTGAAGGAAATCAATGTTGATTTGAGACCGGTTGAAATCTGCCGGGATGATAGGCTTAATATGTTTTATGTTGCTATCCCTAAAAATGATATCGTCCAAAATTCAGAAAATACAAACGATTATATCTTTATAAGCGCTAATGGAAACCTGAAAAAGAAGCAAAACACGGAAAAATTCTTTGAATTAGTGCTCTCTACCTTTAAATTAAATTAACTTTAAATTTACAAAATAGTATTATTTCTAATGCAAAAAGCTTCTTTGACCAAGGGGCTTTTTTTTGGTAGGATTAAGGGGTATTTTATTGATTTATTAAAGAATTAACGAGTTAACGGATTAACGAGTTAAAACTTGCTTTGTTTAATTTTATGTCTTTTTTTAAGAAAATTTTTGGCTCAAATGAGCGGGAAATAAATAAATTACGGCCGATTGCGGAAAAAATAAATGCTCTTGAATCGGCAGTGATAAAACTTTCTGACGAAGAACTAAAAAGTAAGACTGGAGATTTGAGAAAGAGATTTGAGGACGGCGAAACTCTGGACGATTTGCTTCTAGAGGCTTTTGCCGTTGTGCGTGAAGCGGCCAAACGGGTTATTAATGAACGCCATTTCGATGTCCAGCTTATCGGAGGAATAGTTTTGCATCAGGGAAAGATTGCTGAAATGAAAACCGGAGAAGGGAAGACGTTGACTTCAACTTTACCAATATATCTCAATGCTCTTTCCGGAAAAGGAGTGCACGTGGTAACCGTCAATGATTATCTTGCCAAGCGCGATTGCAACTGGATGGGTTCAATTTTTAATTTTCTCGGAATTTCGACAGCTTGCATTATTCACGACCACTCCTATCGGTACGAACCGAAAATTATCGATGCCAATGAAGTAAGCATTGAAACTGAAAATCTTGTCGAAATTTCCAGGCGCGAAGCCTATAACTCTGATATAACTTACGGAACAAACAATGAATTCGGATTTGATTATCTTCGCGACAATATGGTTCAAAGTTTTCCGGAAATGACTCAAAGAGAACTGAATTTTGCCATAGTTGACGAGGTAGACTCGATTTTGATTGATGAAGCCAGAACTCCGCTTATAATTTCCGCTCCTGATATGGAATCGACCAAACTTTATCAGCGCTTTGCCCAAATTGTTCCTAGACTCAAGGAAACCGAGGATTACGAAGTTGATGAAAAAATGAAATCAGTGGTTCTTACGGAAAAGGGAATCGTTAAAGTAGAGCAAATGCTGGGAGTGGGAAATATCTATGAGCCGGGAAAAATAAATTATGTCCACCATCTCGAACAGTCGCTCAAAGCTGAAATATTGTTCAAGCTAGACAGGGATTATGTGGTAAAAGACGGGCAGGTGATCATTGTTGACGATTTCACGGGAAGGCTTATGGAAGGGCGCCGCTATAGCGAAGGGCTTCATCAGGCAATTGAAGCCAAAGAGAGAGTAGAAGTGCAAAGAGAATCAAAAACGCTGGCGACAATCACCTTTCAAAATTATTTCAGGATGTATAAAAAACTTTCCGGAATGACTGGAACGGCGGCCACCAGCGCGGAAGAATTTTTCAAAGTGTATAAATTAGAGGTAATGGAAATTCCGACCAACAAGCCGATGATCCGAAAAGATCTTCGCGATGTTGTCTATAAAACAGAAAAAGGAAAATTTGACGCCATAGTTCAAAAAATAAAAGAAATTAATAAAATGAAACAACCGCTCTTGGTTGGAACAATTGCTATTGAAAAATCAGAATATCTAAGCGCATTACTTTCCAGAGAGGGAATTCAGCATCAGGTGCTCAATGCCAAGCAGCATGAAAAAGAAGCGCTTATTATTGCTAACGCCGGACAAAAAGGTTCAGTAACAATCGCAACCAATATGGCTGGCCGGGGAACCGATATTAAGCTCGGAGAAGGCGTAAAAGGGCTTGAGGGGCTGTATATAATCGGTACAGAGCGCCATGAGGCCAGGCGCATTGATAATCAGCTTCGAGGACGCTCCGGACGACAGGGAGATCCGGGAGTTTCAGAATTTTATGTTTCTCTGGAAGACGAACTGATGCGAAGATTCGGCGGAGACAAAATGAAAAATATGATGGACAAGCTTGGCCTTCCAGAAGACCAGCCGATTCAAAATGCTATTATTTCAAAAACGATCGAAAATGCCCAGAACAAAATAGAAGGATACAATTTTGATATCCGGAAGCATGTCTTGGATTATGATGACGTAATGAACAAGCAAAGGGAAGTTGTCTACAAAAAACGGAAAGAAATTTTGGAATCAAAAAATTTGAAAAGCGAAATCAACAATGATATTTCGGAAGAAATAGAAAGAATAGTTTCTTTTCACACGGCCGGAGATGAGTTTGATTGGAATTTTGATGATTTATTTTCCGAAGTTAATAATATTTTCCTAATTAGCGGAGATAATAAAAAACAAATCGAGCTGATAAAAAATGACAAATCAAAAAATGATATAGAGAAAAAGGGAATGCTTCATGATTACCTGATGGATTTGGCAAAAACTGCTTATGGCCAGAAGGAAAAGGAAATTGGCGAAGAAAATATGCGCCAGGTAGAAAAGATGATTACCCTTCAAACGATTGACACGCTTTGGATGAATCATTTGGAAGAAATCGATTATCTTCGGGAAGGAATCGGGCTTCGCGGATATGGGCAGAGAGACCCGCTAATTGAATACAAGCGCGAAGCTTTCGATTTATTTTCCCACTTAATGGACAATGTCCGCTCAACTATTGTCCGCACGATTTTCCGGATTCAGGCCACTCCATTATCACAGGCTCAAATGGAAGATAATAAGAACCTGCAGTTCAAAGGCGCAGATGAAGGAGTGGGACAATTCTCCGCCTTCGCCGGAGCTTCGGCGGACAAGGGCGCCGCCAAACAAATGCAATCTTCCGGCGGAGAAAAAAGCGAAGAAGTTAAGCAAAAACCGATAATCAATGCCAACAAAATCGGCCGAAATGACCCTTGCCCATGCGGAAGCGGGAAAAAATATAAAAAATGTTGCGGGAAATAAGAATATCAAATGGTTAAAATAGTAAAAAATAGTAAGATGAAAGCAAAAAACAATTTTGTTAAAATTAAGAAAGCCGGTAAAAAGGGTATTGGATTATTTGCGGGAAAAAATTTCAAAAAAGGAGAAGCCGTATATTCTTTTCCAAGAGGCAAGATAATAAAGAAATCAGAAATAAAGAAATTAATTTCGAAGGAGAAAAAATATCTGGATTACTATAGGAAAGGCGAGTATGAAATCATGGAGCCACCGGCGCGATGTGTTAATCATTCATGTGATCCCAATATTATCGAAAGAAATCGAATTGCCTATACTATAAAACCGATAAAAAAAGGAGATGAAATTACAATTGATTATCGTCCAATTGGCTACAGGGAAAAACCATTTAAGTGTTATTGCGGGTCAAAAAAATGCGTGAAACTTATCATGGGCAATGATAATTTATGCTATTGTGAAAGCGGGAAAAAATACGAAAAATGTTGTGGAAAATAATTGTAAATTAATTGCTACTACACAACTACATATAGTAGTAATAAAAAAATATTATACACATTACTCCGACTGCAGGAATGTGTATAAAAATTATATAACACTTAACTCCGATCGGACGTAAGTGTTATATAGCAAAAATATGACGGAAGTTGTTGTTTTAATTGATGGATATTTCAAGAATTTATCGAAAACGAGATGTATTGCTGGACCAACCATTACCTTGATAAAGGATGAAGAAAGGAATATCTTAGTTGACACTGGCAATCCCAAAGATAAGGAAAAAATATTGAAAGCTTTGGCGAAGCATAATTTAGAACCTAAGGATATTGACATTGTAATTAATACCCATTTTCACCCGGATCATACGGGGTGCAATTATCTATTCAATAAATCTCGTTTTTTGACTCATGGGGTAGCTTTTTGGAATGATATTTTCGATCGGAGCAAAAAACTTCAGGAAATATCAAATAATGTGAAAATAATTCCAACACCGGGACATTCTGAAGGCAGCATCACTATTTTAGTGAAAAAGGACAAAAAAATAATTGCAATAGTTGGCGATTTATTTTGGTCAGAGAAAGATGTTAAGATAGGATTATTGAAAGAAGATTGTACTGATAAAAAACTATTTGGCAAAAATCGTAATAAAATTTTGAAAATAGCAGAGTGGATCATTCCGGGTCATGGAAAAATGTTTAAAGTGAAAAAATATATAACATAATTCGTCGGTCGACAGAAAAATTATGAAACAATTAAAGAAAATTGAATATAAAAAAATAAATAGCCCGTCATTTTTTATTGGTAAGGGAAATAATGATTTGATTTCATTTGGTTCGGGGCAGCCCGATTTGCCGCCACCGCCAGAGATTTTTCACATTCTGCCAAATTACCGTGATTTCAAATATGGTTTAGTTCAAGGACAGGAAAATTTGCGCCAGGCATTAGCGAAGCAGTATGAAGATGCCAGCGCCGAAAGCTTTGTAATTACAAATGGTGCATCCGAGGCGCTAGATTTGGTTTTGCGGGCTTTATATGAACCGGGTGCAAAAATTCTTTTGCCTCGGCCTTATTATTATTCCTATCCCCACAATGTCCAGCTGGCATTTATGAAACCAGTTTATTATAATTTGGTGCGGGGAAAAATTGATTTTGAAAATTTTTCTAAGCAAATTCAAGGTTGCCGAGCTGTTTTAATCAATTCTCCGGCCAATCCGACCGGCAGCATCCAGGATCTGGATGTCTTGAAAAAGATTGAAAAATTGGCGCACGACCTCAGCATTTACATAATTTCTGACGAGGTTTATAAAGACCTTATTTATGAGCGGGAAAATTATCTGTTCAAAGGCAAGAAAATAATCACTCTTAATTCTTTTTCCAAAACCTTTGCTATGTGCGGTTTCAGGGTAGGCTATGTATACGCGCGGGAAAAATGGATTATTGAAAAAATTGTGGAGATGAAAACGCATACTTCCATGAACACTAATATTTTAGGGCAGGAAATGGCTTTTGAAGCCATAAAAGTGCCGCGAAGTTATGTTGATGCGCAGGTCAAAACTTGGAAGGAGAGGCGAGATTTGATTTATCACGGCTTGCTGGATTTGGGGCTGGATTTATGGAAACCCGAAGGTGCTTTTTATGTTTTTCCCAGATTCAAAAATCCAAATAAAGTTGTAAATGATTTATACTATAAGTATAAGATGATTACTTACGACGGGACTTGGTTTGGCGATCCGGCCAGAGTCCGCTTTTCCTATGCACTGGATATTGAAAAAATTCAGGAGGGATTAAGAAGATTAAAAAAATATCTAAGCAAAGAATACAAAGAAAATTAAAAAATATTGCAGGAAATACCGGAAATTAATTGCTACTACACAATTACATATAGTAGTAATAAAAAACATTCTACACATTACTCCGACTGCAGGATTGTGTAGAAAAATTCTACAACACTTAACTCCGGCCGGACGTAAGTGTTATATAAAAATATTTAAAATGTAATTTATGGCAAATAAAGCTAAAAGAAAATATTCGATTGGAGTTTTTGATTCAGGTTTTGGCGGGCTTCAGATTTTGAAACATATTGTCAAGGAGCTTCCTGAATATAATTATATTTATCTCGGAGATACAGCCAGAATTCCATATGGAAGCCGATCTCAAGAAAGTATCCTTAATTTTGCCACTCAAGCTGTGGATTTTCTTTTCAAAAAAGATTGCAAGCTAATAATTTTCGCCTGTAATACTGTCTCGGCAAAGGCTCTTCGTAAAATTCAGAGGGAATATTTACCGAGACATTATCCTGATAGAAAAGTTTTGGGAGTAATTATTCCAGCCGTTGAGGAAGTGACCAGCAAGGGCCACAACGCAATCGGGATTATTGCTACGCAAGGCAGCGTTTCTTCCAATGCATTTGTCGAAGAAATAAAGAAAATTAATCCCAATGCTAAAGTTTTTCAACAAGCTTGTCCGCTGCTGGTTCCAATTGTGGAAGCAGGCGAGGAAAAATCAAAAGCAACAGGCATAATACTTGAAAAATATCTCAAGTCATTGCTCAAAAATAACATAGATGCTTTGATTTTGGGCTGCACGCATTACGGTTTTTTAGAGAATAAAATTAAAAAAATAATAGGAAAAAACATTGAAGTTATTAGCGAGGGGAAAATAGCAGCTAAGAAATTAAGAGAATATTTGTTAAAACATCCTGAAATAGAAAAAGCACTTGGTCAAAGTTCAAAAATAAATTTTTTTACAACTGATTTAACTGAAGAGTTTGAAATTATGGGAAGCAAATTTTTTGGCAAAAAAATTGTTCCACAGAAAGCAAAAATAGATAAATAAAAAATTATGTCTTGGAAAAAAATTTCTTCAAAGCAAATTTATAAAAATAATCAAAATATTTTGAATTTATTAAAATGAAACTAGGAATTTATCAGCATTATAAGGGAAAGTTTTATAAAGTTATTGGTGTAGCAACCCATAGTGAAACTTTGGAAAAGCTAGTAATTTATCAAGCGATGTATGGAAAGAAAAAACTATGGGTAAGACCGCTAGGTATGTTTATGGAAAAAATAAAAATAAACGGAAAATTAGAAAAAAGATTTAAATATATTAAAAAATAAAAAGGATCAGATTTTAACCTGATCCTGTGGCTATAGATCCGAAAAATTTCGTGTAATAATCTCCATATAGCCGTATAATGTTTTCGTCTAAGCCCAATCCCTTTCCATATTTCATAAAATCTTCTAATGAAGGAAAGTGGCTGAGATCAAGTTCCGAAAGAACAACGGAGAACTCTACAAAACAATTTTGGCAGCTTCTGTATGTTCTCTTGAGTTCTGACTCAAAATTCTCGTGCCGATACTCGTAATCTATCGGCGATCTCTCCAGCGAATAAATTTCCGCTCCGTTTTTTATGAACCAGACCCTTTTCCAAAAACACATACCAGTTCTCCAGATTTCAATGGAAACTCCATGCCAGTTGCAATCGTATAATTTTTGGGGAGTATCAGCTGCAAGCTTATTTGTTTCCTCTAAAGTTTTATGCATTTCTTCTATGACTCTGATATCCATTTTTACCTCCTCGAAATATTATATAATGAGTTTAACCTGAATAATTAATTGCTGTCAAGAAAGCTACAAAACTAAAAATAATTATTTTGATAACTTATAGAAATGAAAAAGATTCAGACGCTTTGCATTGTTCATTTTGAATGCCATTATTTTTAAAAAATAAAAAGTTTAAAGGAAAATTTATTTTTGAAGGGATGAATAAAATTATTGATTATAGTTTAAAAGAAATATAAAAAATACTTAATACAAAATACTTTATACTAGATACTAGTCTATGATCGCATTTGAAAAATCAGTCGGAGCGGTGATTTTTAGGAGAGAAAATAATAAAATTTATTATCTCCTGCTTAAATATAGGAACGGTCATTGGGATTTTCCAAAAGGGCACGTAGAAAATGATGAAGTAGAGGAAGAAACAATGGCAAGAGAAGTCAAGGAAGAAACGGGAATTAATGATTTAAAAATAATTCCTGGATTTTCTGAAAAAATTCGTTTTTTTTATAGAGCTAAAGGTAATGAACGCGAAAGAAGAAAAGCAGAGAATAGAAAAACTATGATAACAAAAAGGGTCATATTTTATTTGGCCGAAACTTTTCAAAAAGAAATAAAATTGTCTATTGAGCAAACGGATTATATCTGGCTTGAATTCGATAAAGCTCTGGATAAAATTACCTACGAAAAACCCAAAAAAGTCCTTAAAAAAGCCAATAAATTTCTTGAAAAATCTTAAAAATGGCTATTTTGACCTTAAGCTGATTTTAAGGTATTATTAACAGCATACAAATACAAAAATAAAATAGGGGTTTTTATAAACCGTAATACGCTAGGTTAGTTTTTTTATGTTTAAAAAATTTGAAAATTTTTCTAAAATGATAGGAGGATTATTCGGTAAAGTTTCCCAGGATATCGGAATCGATCTTGGAACAGCCAACACTTTGGTATACGTTAAAGGAAAAGGGATTATGATCAATGAACCTTCTGTTGTAGCCGTTAACAAAAAAACCGGACAAATTTTAGCTATCGGGAAAGATGCCAAAAGAATGGTTGGAAAAACCCCGAGTCATATTGTGGCAACCAGGCCATTAGTTGACGGGGTAGTGAGCGACTTTGAAATTACTGAACAAATGCTCCGCCATTTTATTAATAAAGTCGGAAAGCAATCCTTTTCTCTTATTCCTCGCCCAAGAGTGCTCATTGGAATTCCTTCAGGAATAACAGAAGTCGAAAAGAAAGCAGTTGTTGATGCCGCAACCAATGCGGGAGCAAGAGAAGCTTTTCTTATTGATGAACCGATGGCGGCGGCAATTGGAGCGCGCCTTCCAGTAACGGAAGCAGCGGGGAATATGGTGGTAGATATCGGCGGAGGAACTTCAGAAATCGCGGTAATATCTCTGGGCGGAGTGGTAGTTTCAAGAAGTTTGCGTGTAGCCGGAGATGAAATGAATGAAGATATCGTGAGATATTGCCGGGACGAATTCAATCTGCTGATTGGAGAGAAAACAGCTGAGGATGTAAAAATAGCCATCGGAAGCGCTTATCCGATGAAAGAAAGCATGACTCTTCCTGTTCGAGGAAGAGATCTTATCAGCGGGCTTCCAAAAGAAGTTATCGCCAATGACGAGCAAATCAGGCAGGCATTATCAAGGTCAATCAGGATCATTGTTAATAATATCAAATCGGTAGTAGAAGATACTCCGCCGGAACTTTTGGCCGATGTGATGCAAAGGGGGATAATATTGGCCGGGGGTGGAAGTTTGATCCGCGGAATGGATAAATTAGTTGCCAACCAAACTGAGATGCCGGTTAGAATGATGGAAGATCCTTTGACAGCCGTAGTTCGCGGAACTGGAATAGTGCTTGAAGATCTTGAAAATCTTAAGGACGTCTTGGTTGAAAGCGAATACGGAAAATCCCTTATTTAACTACGAATTACGAATTTTATACAAATATACGAATGTACTAATATTTTTTAATTCGTATATTGGTATATTTGTACTTGATTAGTAATTCGTAGTCTATTTATGTCTTTTAACTTTTTTCAAACAAAACTTTTCAAGGTGATTGCCGTATCTTCAATAGCATTTTTTTTCATAATTATAAATCCCTACAAGATTTTTAATCCAGTTCGCTCGGTATTTTTAGTGATTTTTTCTCCAATTCAGAAAGTAGCTTATGGGCTGTCTTTTGAAATTAAACAAGTCAAAAATTTTCTTTCTTCCATAGGCCAGCTAAAAAACGAAAATGAAAAGCTTATAAAAGAAAACAGGGAACTTTTGTCTTTGAAAATAAGCCTTGAAGAAGCAGGAAGGGAAAATGAAATTTTGCGCCGGGAACTAAAACTGCTTCCAATGGATAAATTTAATCTTGAAGGAGCTTCACTGGTAGGGAAAGATCCTCATGGAAAAGGCGATTGGATTGAGATTGACAAAGGGGGAAAGGATGGAATTGGCGAGGAAATGCCGGTTGTTGTCGGTTCAGGAATTTTAATAGGGAAAGTAAGCGAAGTTTTTCCGACGACTTCGAAAATCGTCCTGCTTAGCAATCCAGGGAGCGCCATAAATGCCGTAGATTCGAAAACCGGTTCCAAGGGAGTAGTTCGAGGAGAATATGGCCTGGGAATAATAATGGATATGGTTCTCCAAAGCGAAGCCTTGAATCAAGGCGATGATGTGATTACTTCCGGAATAGGCAAGGAATTTCCCAGAGGACTCCTGATAGGAAAAGTGTCCGCGGTAAATCCTTCAGAAGATAGGCTTTTTCAAAAAGCGATAATTTCTTCTCCAGTGGATTTTAATAACTTGCAGTTCGTTTTTGTCGTTAAAAAAGGCATTTGATAAAAAATATTGCGGATGAGAAAAAAATTATTCATTTTTTTGGTTATCTTTTTAGCGGTTATTTTTCAAATAAGCGTTTTTCCGCTTTTCTTTTCAAGGAACAATATTCCCGATTTAGCACTGATTATCCTTGTTTCTTCTGTTGCCGTTCTCGGGTTTCAGCAGGTTTTGGTCTGGGCGGTAATTTCCGGATTTATTTTTGATATTTTTTCTTTTAGCAGGATAGGCGTGAACATTTTTTCTTTTGTACTGTTTTCTTACGCCATAAGTTTTTTTTCCCGAAGGATGATTTTGGGAGAAAAATCAGGGGGAATCCTTATGGGAGCCATCTTTGTTTCTTTCATGACTTTTTTCTACAGGCTATGGGCCATCTTTAATGAGTTAGGCCTTAATTTCCAAGAAATTTGGAAAATGAAAACAGAATTTTTGGAAGGAATGGGATGGAAAATTATTTTTAATCTCATCTTGTTTTTCCTTTCAATTTTATTTTTAAAAAGAATAAGGAACAAAATTTCTCCTAAAAATAATATTTACCCCTACACCAAAATTCCACCGTTATGAATGCGTGGATGAATAAATAGATGACACTGAATGTATTAATCCGATATCATGGCATAAGCCATTGGTGTGGGGTTAAACTGGCAAAATAAATGTTCAAGAATAGCAAAACTAAAGCAAGGGCATCCAGAGGGATAGAGCTTGAAGACTATCTTTTTTCCGTTTCAAAAGAAGAATCGGCCAGGATTGAATTCCCGCTGGAAAAAAAGAAATTAGGAATATTCTGGGCTATTATCGTAATATTCCTGGCAATTTTGGGAGGAAGAATTTTTTATCTTAATATTGTTAAAGGAAATTATTACAGGGAACTTGCTAATGGAAACAGCATCAGGTCGGTTCCGATAAAAGCGCCCAGAGGGAAGATAATGGATCGCTTCGGGAATGTTCTGGTTAATAACGTTCCCAGCGTTGACGCGGTTGCCATACCTGCCGACCTCCCCAAAAATCCCGATGATATTAAAAAAATATCAGCTGATGTTTCAAAAATACTTTCGATCAGCGAGGAAGATTTTATTTCCAAAATTACTTCAGCAGGCATGTCATCGCTTAATCCTATTCTGATAAAAGAAAATATTTCCCAGGATGAATATCTGTCTCTTGAGGAAAGAAGGCCGGATTTTCCCGGAGTAATGACTGAAAAAACAGCTATCCGCGAATATCCGGACAGCTCGATCTTTTCTCATATTCTCGGGTATGTCGGAAAAATAGACAAAAAAGAGCTGGAGGGAAGCGGCGGATATCTGCTTACCGATTATATCGGCAAGCAGGGAGTTGAAAAAACATACGAAAAATATCTGAAAGGAAAAAATGGCGCGGTCAAGGTCGAAGTTGATTCTATGGGAAAAATGAAACAAGAACGAGGAATTATTTCTCCTGAAGCCGGAAATGATTTAGTTTTGGGAATTGACTACGAACTCCAAAAAAAGATTTATGACGATTTGACCGACATGCTTTCAAAAACAAATACCAGGACTGCCGCAGCGGTGGCAATTGATCCAAAAAATGGAGAAGTGAGAGCGCTGATAAGCCTTCCGAGCTTTGACAATAATTTGTTTTCCGGAAAAATTTCTCAAGAGGATTATTCGAGATTGATTACTGATCCTGATAAGCCGTTGTTTAACAGGGCTATTTCAGGCGAATATCCTCCCGGTTCGACTATTAAGCCATTGATCGCGTCGGCTGCTCTTTCGGAAGGAACGATTACTTCCGATACAACGGTAAACGATAGCTCTGGCGCAATAAATATTGGAAGTTATCGTTTTGGGGATTGGAAAATCCACGGAGTGGTGAATATTAGAAAAGCCATAGCGGAAAGTTGCGATGTGTTCTTTTATTCGGTAGGAGGAGGTTACGGAGATATAAAAGGTTTAGGAATGGATAGGATGGCGAAATATGAAAATATGTTTGGTTTGGGAAATATTATAGGAATTGACATTCCGAGCGAGTCTAGCGGTTTTATCCCTAATACTGCCTGGAAATTGGATAAACTTGGAGAAAAATGGTATCTGGGAGATGATTATCATGCGGCAATCGGCCAGGGTTTTTTAACAGCCACTCCGCTTCAAATAGTCAATTATATTGCGGCTATATCCAATGGAGGAACTTTATACCAGCCGAGAGTAGTATCTAAAATTGTTGATGAGGAAGGAAAAACTATCAATAATTCATCAGTTGCAATAAGAGATAAATTTATTTCTCCCGATATTTTGAAAATTGTGCAGGAAGGAATGAGAGAAGCAGTCGTTTCCGGATCAGCAAGGTCGCTAAACGATCTTCTAGTCCACGTGGCCGGAAAAACAGGAACATCCCAGTTTGGCAGTGAAAATAAAACCCATGCCTGGTTTGTTTCCTACGCGCCTTATGAAAATCCAGAACTCGCCATGATAATCCTGGTTGAAGGTGGGGGAGAGGGAAGCTCCAGCGCCGTTCCGGTGACAAGAGATGTTTACCAATGGTATTTTGGAGAAAGGAATAAATAATAATTAGCAATCTTGACATCCGAGTGCTAATAAGCTAAAATAAAAAAGCTAATAATTAATTTTTTAGTAGAATATGAAAAAATTAACAGTAAAACCACTAGGCGAAAACGTTTTGATTAAGCCGGAAAAATCCGATAAGAAAACTGATTCCGGAATTTTTCTTCCCGAAAACGCTTCCGAAGAAAAACCCCAGCAAGGGAAAGTAATTGAAGTAGGGGATAGCAAAGAAATTAAAGTCAAAAAGAACCAAAAAGTCATTTTCAACCGCTACAGCGGAACAGAAGTAAAGATTGAAGGAGAAGAATATTTGATTGTGAAAAATGAAGATGTCCTGGCGGTGATTGGTTAAAATTTTTAAGCGTTTTTAAAAGCCGAGCTTTAGGATTTTCCTAAAGCTCGGCTTGGTTTATAATTAAAAATAAAAAAACAGGGCAACACATTTATGTGCGCCCCTTCGAACTTTCGAAATTTTGGTCAATCTCCTATTGACCTACGTTCTCATTTTTTTGATGGTAATTATCGCTTTCTTGAGATTCTCCAGGTAGAGAGGGGTATTAATAGCTGCGAGAGCATCCATCGAAATATTCACGGCTACTATGCAAATAACGTTGAGAGCTTCACACTTTGCAGAGCTTTCGCTACACACTTTTAGTATCGAGCAGTTTTCGCATATATCATCGAAAACTGCATCGATGCCTTCCATACCCATCTTTTCCAGAGACGATGAGGTTGCTCGCCTTTTGTGTGTAGCTGGCTTTTCTTCCGGATTCTCGGCAGCTTCCTCAATCTGCTGATTAAGATTGTCAATGGCCTGTTGCACGGTTGATTTGAGATCGGGCATTTCAGCTTCGCGGTTGATCTTGCTTATCGCGTTGCTGAAAGTTTTAATGAGTCCGAGGATATCCTCGGGCGGAACTATTCCTCCTGCGGAATACACTTCTGCCCAATGGCTCAACTTAGACACCAGAGTTAAAGATTCCGAAAGTTCTTCCATACAAATCAAATGAACCGGTCTCCACTTTTTTTCGTCCATTTTGAATCCTCCTTTTTGGCTTTATTGAACAACATAATAAGATAACACTCCTAGCGCTAGCTGTCAATATTCAAATTTTAATTTCAGATATCGGGACATCAATTTGTTCCTGGATCTGTTTTTCTATATTTCTGCAGGCATCTAGCAATCTTTCAAAATTCGGACGGCTGGTATATTTTGGCATTCGTTTTCTGATATCATCAAATCTGTCATTTAATGTTCCCAATCCGGAAGGCAAAACTCTCAAATCAGAATAAAGAAGTATTTTCAAATACCAGTCATTACCGCCGGCAGTTTTAATTGAATTTCCAAAAGATTTTTTTAAAATTATATCAATTATTTTTTTGTCTATTTTTATTTCAGGAAGTATCTTTTTAGTTGCCTCGTGGTCATCTGATCCATATTTCTCTATCATTTTTTTCTGCACATTTTTCCAATAGCTGACATTATCTTTTTTGGTTCCCAATAAATCAGAGTATTTATCCAAATCGAATTTAACAATATTGCCAATGTCATGAAGAAGAGCTGATTTCTGAATAATTTCCCAATCCAACCACGGTCCCTTCCAATGGATTTTGATAAAATTTGCAACTTCAGCCACTCTCTTCATATGCTTCTGAAGATTGGGCGGGACTGAATATTTTTCGTATATTTTCTCAATGTTCATACTTTAAATATTTGTATATTTGTAATTAATTTGTAATTCGTAGAAGTTTTATTTTTTCACCGGAAATCCTTTTTCTTTCCATCCTGCGAAACCGCCCTGGAGGGATTGAGAAGCGAGGAAGCCGAGGTCGTAGAGGCGGACTCCGCCCTGAAATCCCTGGGTTTCCGTGTCTCCATAAACGAATATTTCTTTTCCGTAAGGTATTTTATCCTTGGATTTTTCAAGATCGTCGGCAAATATATTTATGGCTCCGGGAATGTGGCCGTTATCAAAAGACTGTTTTCCTCTGATGTCAATTATAAATTTTTGGTAGTTGCTATTTTCAACAATTTCCTTGAGCTTTTCCGGCTCGATATAAGTGACTTTCGACTGATCGAAGAATGAACTCGGATTTCCGATGGATATCGTGTTTCCATTTGAATTTTTCCAAGCAGGAAATCCGCCAGTCAAGACAAGAACGCTCTTAGTTTGCTTGTTTTTTAAAAGTTTTATAATTCCTGAATATTCATCGCTTTCGCTGGAATTTCCGATGATAATTATCGTTTTTTCCGGATTTATTTCATTTGCCGATTCTTCCGAATTGATATTAAGGGAATCAACGATGTGTTCTATTTTAAATTCATCCTGGCTTCTGATGTCTATGATTTGGATGTTTTCAGAATTCTTTATTTTGCTCTTTAAATCATCAGCTGATACTTGGGCATAGCTGATAACTTCCTTCGAGGCATTACTTTTTCCGGAATCTTGCTTTTTAAATCCTGACCTGAAAAAGGTAAAAACAAAAACGAGGGCAATTAAGAGAAGGCCTATCAGCATCACTTTATTATTTTTTTTCTCGTCGTTCATTTTAATTTGCTTCCAATAAAGTTAGGATATCCATTGATAAAATCTTTTATCAAAACCAGTTTTTTGCCTTCAACTTGAACTTCTTCCATAATAATAGCTCCTTTGGATGCTTTCACACCAACGCTATCATTTATTTTTATGACTTCTCCGATTTGGCAGTTATTTTCAACATCTTTTTCCCATAGCTTTATTTTAGTAAGTTTTATTCTTATTATTATTTTTTCATTTCCCCAGACAGAAAAAATTCCCGGCCAAGAATAAAAAGCCCGATATTTATTATATATATCCTGCGCTTCTGAATCCCAAAAAATATGCCCGTCTTCTCTTTCGATAAGCTGGCAATAAGTGGCTTTTGAATTGTCTTGTTTTTGAGGCTTGATTTTTTTTTCTGTCCAGAGCGGAATAGTTTCTAAAAGCAGATAAGAACTAAGTTTTGCCAATTTTTCCGAAAGAGTTTCCGTAGTATCGTCCTCACTCATTTTTATGCTTTTTTGTGCGAGAATATCGCCATGGTCCATTTTTTCATCAACGAGCATTATCGTTGTTCCCGTTTCTTTTTCTCCGGCAAGTATCGCGTTTTGAATAGGCGATGGGCCACGGAATTCTGGAAGAAGCGAGGGGTGGACATTTATGCTTTTGAATTTAGGATATTCAATAATTTCCTTCGGGATTATTTTTCCATACGCCGCAACAATTATAAGATCCGGATGGGATCCTTTTATTTGAGAAATTACTTTCTCCGTTAATTTTTCCGGCTGAAGAAAAGGAATTTTTTGGGCTCTAGCTATTTCTTTTATGGGGCTGGAAATTATCTTTCTTTCTCGTCCTGATTTTTTGTCAGGCTGGGTAACAACTCCCAAAATTTTATATTTATCCTCAATTAAAGAAGCCAGAATTTCTTTGGCAAAATAGGAAGTGCCCATAAAGAGTATTTTTATATTTTCTTTTTCCATTTTTTTGCTCTTTCAATGAATAAAATCCCGTCGAGATGATCGATTTCATGCTGGATTATCCTAGCCAAAAGGCCATCGGTTTTCAATTTTGTCTCGACTCCTTTTTCATTCAAAAATCTCACTTTAACTTTTTTTGAACGTTTGATAAGCAAAAATTTTCCTGGAAAACTCAAGCAGCCTTCCTCGCCGATTTCTTTTTCTCGTGAATAGGAAGTGATTTTGGGGTTTATCAAAGCGAAAATTTCTCCGTCGTTTTGAATGACGCAGAGCCTTAATAATTTTCCAACTTGAGGCGCGGCCAGTCCGGCTCCGTCAGCTTCTTTTAAAATAGCCATCATATTTTTAGCAAGAGCTTGTATTTCCGGATCAAGAGCCTTTTTTATCTTTTTTGCCTTTTTCTCGAGTATTTTGTTGGGGTAAGTTAATATTTTCATTTACCCTGTTAAATAAGATTTGAGTTTGTCTCAATGAATCTCTTATTTTTATAATTACTTAATTCAATTAATTTCTTTATTCACTCCCTGTGATTAGTTCAAATCTATTTTTTAAACTTATAGAAGTTTAAAAAATTTATTTAACAGGGTGAATTTATATTAGACTTATCGGATCAACGTCGATT
Source organism: Patescibacteria group bacterium (assembly GCA_043803385.1). Taxonomy (GTDB): domain Bacteria; phylum Patescibacteriota; class Minisyncoccia; order Moranbacterales; family JAKLHP01; genus JAKLHP01. The sequence continues at coordinate 34,575 of JAZDKA010000041.1, forward strand.
ACCCAGTCGCTCGAAAGCATTTTTAAGTGGCGCTTTAGTTCTTGGGGGACATCATTTACCCCCACACCAATATTTTTATTATTGGCTAGAGGCATTAAATTATCGACATTGGTGTGGGGGTGTATCTTTATTATAATCTGTTTTCGGAATTTGTCCCGTACTTTTGAAAGCTGGGGAGTAAACGGTTCAAAAATTGAAATATTTTTGTCTCTCTCGGATAATTTCCTGATTCTTTCAAAAACTGCTGCACTTTCCTTTTCTATTATTTTTTTATTGGCAGTCCGCAGGATCAATTTGATAATTTTGTAAAACGGCGGATATTTAAGTGTTTTTCTTTCCTCTATAATTTTTGCGTAAAAACCTTCCAGATCATTTTGAATTACATATTTAATTACGTAATTATCCGGATTATATGCCTGAATCACAAGCTTTCCGTTGCTTGCTTTTCCTTTGATTTGCATTAACGCCTGAAAAGCTTTTTCATCTGAATTAAAATCGGAAAAATCCAGCAAATCGTCGGCATTTATAATACCAATTAAGCCAAGATAAGGCAATTCCCAGCCCTTAAGAACCGCTTGAGTTCCGATTAGGATATCGTGTTTTTTATCCCGGATATTTTCGAATATTTTTTGCTGGCCATCTTTGCTTTTCAGCGATTCGAAATCAACAAGCTTTGTTTTTGCTCCCGGAAAAATTTTCTTTATTTCCCGTTCAACTGTCTGATTTCCGGTTCCAATATTTTTAAATTCCACCCCATTGCATTTTGGACAGTAGGGGAAAATATCCGTTTTGTATGAACAGTGGAAGCAGCGATAAATCCCGCTGCTATCATAGATTAAAGCTCTCTCGCATCGGGGACAGCGGAAAACTTCTTTGCAACTTGCGCAAATCGAAAAGGAGCTCATTCCCCGGCGATTAACGAAAAGAAATACTTGCTTGCCGTATTTAAGCGTAAATCCAATTTCCGATATTAACTTTTTACTAAATATGATATTATTATTTCTTTTTCTGCTATTATTATTCCATCCCTCATTTCTCATGTCTACAATTTCTAAATCAAAATCCTTGATTCGTGATTTATGATTCATAATTCTTTCGTGCTTATAATACGAATCGACATTCGGTGCAATCGACCATAATACTAGCTTGCTATTATAAATTTTTGCCAATTCCTCAGCTACTTTAACCGCGCTATATCTCGGGTTCATATCCCATTGCTTGTAAGAAATATCCTGCTCCTCATCAACAATTATTAATCCCAAATTTTTAAATGGCGCGAAAACCGCCTGCCGGGTGCCGATGATAATTTTCGCTTCGCCGGATTTTATTTTAGTGTAATTTTCGTATAATTCGCTGCCCTTGAGCTGGCTATGGAAAAGAGCGATTGAATTCTCATCGAAATATTCTCTTAAAATTTCCAGAACATGATAGGCGAGTGGAATTTCTGGAACAAGTAGTAATGTTTGTTTTTTAGCTTTTAAATTTTTCTTTATTAACTCCAGACAAATTTGAACTCCTTCACTACCGGCAATCAATAGATATTTTGTATCTTGTATTTCGTATTTAGTATTTTTTAATATCGCAGCTACTATTTTTTTCTGTTCTGCAGCTAATACTATTTTTTTAAATTTCTTGTTCCTTGTCTCTTGCTCCTTGTCTCTTGATTTTGTCTTTTTCACCACAAAAAACTTCAATACTATACCTAGCGGACATAAGTAATATTCCGACACAAATTTAGCCAGTTCCAACTGTTTTTCGGTCAAAAATTTTTCATCCAGGATTTTATTAATTTTTTTAAGCTTGATATGCCCGAACCGGAAAAAATCATCCCGATTATTTATCACGATTCCGTTGATATTCCTTCGAAAGAGGGGAATGGAAACGAGCGAGCCAAAAGATACAGGGCTATCATTTAAATACGAAAAACTCTGCTGTCTGGTAAGCGGCAGGCGAGTGAGCGGGATAACGTCAATAATGGTGTTTTTTTCTTCTTTTTTCATATATTTATTCTAGCATTCGTTAGAATAAAGGCAAAGTTTGAAAAATTGCTGTATTTAAGCTAGAATTAAATATATGCAAAGGAGAATTTTTATCGGCATTAGCTTGCCAGAGGATGTTAAAAAAAGGATAAATCAAAGGATTGAGAAATGGAAGGAGTTGCCAATCTGTCCCCACACCAATAGCGGGGATAATTTATCTTCAGCCAATAGTAAAAATATTGGTGTGGGGATAACATGGTCGCTTCCGGAGAATTTTCATATCACTTTGTCTTTCTTGGGTTTTGTGGGTGATGAAAGTCTGGCTGATATTTGTTTGGCTATTAAAAAAACTGCTCAAAATTTTGAGAGTTTTGATATTGATTTTGAAGGAATAAGATTGGGACCGGATCCGGAAGATCCAAGGATGGTCTGGCTTTTTGGCGGCGCCAGTAAGGAACTTCGAAAACTACAAACTGAAATTGAAAAATCTTTGGATATTTTTGTGAGTGAAAAAAAAGAATTTAAACCGCATGTGACACTGGGGAAAATAGACAGAGGGAAATGGAAAACTCTACCGGAAAAACCGAAAATAGAAGAGCGATATAAAGTTTCTATTCCGGTTGAAAGTGTGGATATTTTTGAAAGCAAGATTGAAAAAGGAAGAACAAGATACACGGTCTTGGAATCGTGCAAATTAAAATAACCAAATCGCAACAAAACTTAAATTATATGCTATAGCATTAAATTTAAGTTTTGTTGCGGAGTTAATGAATAGATGGATATCCTGGGAGTTAAAGTGGATAATTTGGATAGGGGAGAGATATTAGAAAAAATATCTCGTTTTTTGAGCGAAAATAATTTTAGGCAAATTGCGACAATTAATCAGGAAATTATCTTGAAGGCGCAAGAGGACGAGGAATTTAAAAATATATTAAATAGCTGTGATTTAAATGTGGCTGATTCGATTGGAATAAAATTTGCATTTTGGTGGCTAGGAGGAAAATTAAAATGCCGGATGACTGGAATCGATTTGATGCAGGAAATTTTGAAAATAGCCGATGAAAGGAAATTAAAAGTATTTCTAGCAGCTAATAATAGGGGATTGAGCAGTTGGGAAGAGACAAAAGACGCAATTTTGAAAATTTATCCAAGTCTGGAAATTAGTGGGGCGAATATGGATAAAAATAAAGTCGTTGGTCATCAGTTATTGGTCATTGGCGAGAATGATATAGTTTTCTGCAATTTCGGTGCGCCGTTTCAAGAAAAGTTCCTGAATAGCTTAAAATGTGATTTACCCCCACACCTTTTTAAAGAAAATAATAATATGGTTAAAAATAACTTAGAAAATAGTAATTTAAATGAAAATTATGGTTTGCATAATAAAAGGTGTGGGGGTAAAATAAAGCTAGCCGTCGGAGTAGGGGGTAGTTTTGATTATCTGACTGGTAAACTAAAAAGAGCACCAAAATGGATGCAATTTTTTGGCGTTGAATGGTTTTGGCGATTGCTATTGCAGCCGAAAAGAATTAAAAGGATTTTTAACGCGGTGATAATCTTTCCAATTAAATTAATTTTTTATAAAAAAACATTATGACAACAAAATCAAAAATTATCCGGACAATTTATCTGTATGTGGCGGCGCTGGTGAGTCTGATTTTCGTCGCAGTTGGGACGGGAACAATTTTAAACACGGTTCTTAAAGCATATGTTTTTCCCAAAGCAGAGAAAGGAGGATTTAGCCGCTGTAATGGCCAGCCGCCAGTTTATGCCCTGGATAAAAACGCTTTGGCTGGAGCAGCAACAACTGATCAAAAGGTCCAGCTTGATAATTTGCTTCGGGATTATGAACAGTGGAAAAAAGACAATACGGGAGAAGAATGTTATAGCCAGGAAAGGCAGAGTAATGTCGTGGACGCCATCACTATGATTATGATAGCCCTGCCGATCTGCTTGTTTCATTGGAGATTAATCAAAAAAGATAAAGGAGAAAAAGAAGCGGAAAGTTCAGTCGTATAAAAATTTACTGGATTCCCGTTTTCACGGGAATGACATATTTATTTTATGGAAAAAGTACGCGTCAGATTTGCGCCGTCGCCGACAGGGGAGCTTCATATTGGAGGGTTGAAAACAGCTCTTACTGATTTTTTGCTGGCCAAGAAAAATAACGGAACTTTTATTTTGCGCATTGAAGACACTGACAGGAAAAGATATGTCGAAGGCGCGGCAGAAAGAATAATAAAATCCTTAGAGTGGGCGGGAATCACAATCGACGAGGGTCCCTATATTCAATCAGAAAGGCTGGATATTTATAAAAAATATGTCGATCAGCTTATGGCGAAAGGAGAAGCTTATCTTTGTTTTTGCACGCCAGAGAGGCTAGAGGAAATGAGGAATCGGCAAATGGCTGAAAAAAAAGCGCCAATGTACGACCGATGCTGCCTTAATCTTTCCAAAGAAGAAGCAGAAGAAAAAATTAAAAATGGAATTCCATATGCCGTGAGATTAAAAATTCCCGAAGGGAAAACTGAATTCGAGGATTTAGTTTTCGGGAAAATAACAGTTGAAAATTATGTTTTGGACGACCAGGTGATACTCAAATCTGACGGATTTCCCACTTATCATCTAGCGGTCGTGGTAGATGACGCGCTGATGGAAATAACGCATGTAGTCAGGGGCGCTGAATGGCTTCCCAGCACGCCAAAACATATTTTATTGTATAAAGCACTTGGATGGGATGACAAAATTCCGAAATTCTGCCATATGCCAAATATTCTCAATAAAAATCACAAGAAACTTTCCAAGCGGGAAGGGGATGTGAGCGTAGAAGATTTTAGGAAGCAAGGATATTCTCCGGAAGCGATTATTAATTTCATCGCGCTTCTAGGATGGAATCCAAAGACAGAACAAGAAATTTTTACCAAGGAAGAACTCATTGAGCAATTCGATATTTCCAAAATGAACAAAGCCGGAGGAGTTTTCGATATGGATCGGCTCAATTGGATCAGCGCCCAGCATATCAAAAAAATGAGCGATAAGGAACTATACAAAAAAACCATTGAATTTTTGAAAGAAAAAGAATTTTTCGAAAATGCGAAACCGGAAAGAAAAACGGAAGAATACGTAAAAAAAGTTTTATCCGTTGAAAAAGAGAGGCTTAGCAAATTTACCGAAGTAGGGGAGAGCAATTGGTTCTTTTTCAAAGATGATTTTGAAATCAAGAAAGATGATTTGAGATGGAAAAAAATGTCCGATGAAGAACTTAAAAATTCCCTTGAAGCTTCCCTGTCGGTATTAAATGGAATAGGGGAGAGTGGATGGAAAAAAGAAAATATTGAAAAAGAATTACTTGAAGCGGCGAGGGACAAAAGAGGGGATTTACTTTTCCCGCTCCGTTGGGTTTTGACCGGACAAAAATTTTCCCCGACACCATTTGAAGTAGCCTGGGTCTTAGGGAAGGAAGAGAGCGTAAGGAGAATAAATAATGCCCTAAAATTATTTAATGAAGAATAAAATAAAGACAAAAACAGCTGGAAATTTACCCCCACTGGTTTATGTTTATAAAATAAAATATTTTTTTTCCAGAGTTTTTTCCTGCTGGAAATTTTGGTGTGGGGGTAAAAAAATAATCTTTCTCGGATTATCAATTTTTATTTTGCTTGGATTTAGTTTTTTTCAAAAGACAAGTGCTGATGATACCGCCCAAAAAATAAAAGACCTTGAAGAAAAAGCCAAGATATACCAGCAAATAATAGATATTAAACAGAAACAGCAGGATACTCTGGAAAATCAAACAGCCCTTCTGGAAGCTGAAGCCAGCAAGATCGAAAATGAAATAGAGCTCAAGAAAAGCGAGATTGACGAGCTGAATAGTAAGATTAATAGCCTGGAACAGCAAATAGAAGATACTGAAGTTTCTATCACGCTCCAAAAAAAGATTTTAGCTGATCTTCTGCAGGCTTATTATGAAAACAAAGACCAGAATGTTGTGACTGCTTTTCTTAGCGACAAAAATCTTTCCGCGTTTATGTCCAAAGACGACCGATTTGTGCAGGTAGAAGACAAAACAAACGAGATCCTTAAAAATATAAAATCACTTAAGGAAGGATTGGAAAGTGAGAAAAAATCAGTCGAAGACAAGAAAAAGGAAATAACTGATTTGTTTTACCAGCTTCAGGAAAAAAGTTCTGAGCTTCAAGATAAAAAAGACCAAAAAGAAGCTTTGATAACGCAGACACAAGGAGAACAAAAAAAATATGAGGGACTTCTCGAAAGAGTAGAAGAGCAAAAACAGGAACTTTTGAATATTGATGAATTAGGAGGAAATTTGTCTGCTGATTCTTATCCTAAGCCTCCTTCATCAGCTTATGCTTCTGCTAGCTGGTATTATTCCCAGAGAGATTCACGTTGGGGAAATCAAACTATCGGAAACACAAAAACTTTAATGAAGAGTTATGGTTGCGCCGTTACGGCTGTTGCGATGGCTTTCACTTATCATGGCGATTCAATTACTCCCGGGTCAATGGCCAGGAAGAAAATATTCAGCTCGGATCTTATTGTTTGGCCAGCATCCTCATTTGGTAAAAAAGTTTCTTTGAGCGGAGGATATTCTCATGGAAACATAAATTGGAAAACTGTCGACAATGAGCTTAAAAATAAAAATCCTGTCATCGTTTACATTAAAAAAACTAAAGGAAGCGGAGGGCACTATGTCGTGATTCACACAAAAATGTCCAATGGAAAATATGTGGTCCATGATCCGTATTGGGGAGCAAATATTTATTTGGACACAACGCGTGCCCTAATGGGACAAATGGCTCCGCAAAGCGGCACTCAAATCGACCAGATGATTATTTATAAGTAGAAATAAAATTCTCCTATGCCCAAGATAAAATGGAATCTTGAAAAAGTAAGAGAAGGATTTAAAAAGTTTCATGAAGAGTATGGCAGATATCCAACATCAAATGAGATTGATGATTTTAAACATCTTCCGTCAGCAAGACAAATACAAAGAAGTCTCGGTGGATTAGTCTCTTTGCGTAAAGAAATCGGATTGTCTGTAGAAAATTATAGTAGTGGAGAGGAAAGATCCAAAATTTCTACAGATTTAGGAAAAAGAGGAAAGAATTGTGAATATTTGGTTTATGATTTTCTAAAGGGAATATTTAAAGAATCATTTGTGCATGTTGAAAGGCCTATTAGCATATGTTCTGATATGAATTCTGAAGATTGGGGTCGCAATAGATTTGATTTTTATGTTTATGCAAAACCGAACAATTTTGCTGTTGATGTTTTTGGTACGCGTGATTTCAGATGTTTTCTCAAGGTAATGAATATCAAAGAGGGTAAATATAAAATGACGAAAAAGATGAAAAGAGGGGAGTGGCTGTACTTTGTATATTTCAGCGATTTTAATTTAAAGGACAGAATAAATTTATGGCTGTCAAGAAAGAGGGAATTAATGCCAGCGAATTGGAAGATATTAAATTTTGATGAGTTTAAAGAGGAGATAAGAAGCTACAAAAGTTTTTGATAGATTTTGCTAAAGCAAGCTTCACTAGTAGTTAATTAAACTTGTAGGGTCGCAAAATCTATAATGTGCGACGTTCTCGATATAAAGACAAAAGCCCTAAATAAGGGCTTTTGTCTTTATCCTCTCTCTTTACAGCTCTAACCTAAATACGCCTGTATCATAAAGCTCAAATCCCAAAGATTCATATAAACTTCTCGCCTCTACTCTCTTCGGATTGCTGGTCAGATTTATTTTTTTGATTTTTTTCTTTTTAGCAATTTTAATCAATTCTTCCATCATTTTTCTTCCATAACCTTTGCCTCTCTGGTTTTGGTCAATGATGACATCTTCTATCCTTGCAACAAATCCTTCACAAGGAATTTGATGGATTATTAATGACCCGAAACCTATAATTTTCCCATTCTCTTCCAAAACAAGGCAGTCAGCGCCCTCATCTTTGATTAAAGACTTCATATCAACCTTAACTTTTTTCCCCGTAAGCTGGATTAAAAGTTTTTCAATTTCTTTTTTATCTGTTAATTTTATTTTTCTAAATTTAAGCATAATTTTAAAACCCAGTGTAATTATATGATAGTAATCATTTTTCTGCGTCAGTCCGCGTCTTGTAATCTTCAATCGCTTTTTGGAGCGCTTCGGCAGCAAGGTTTGAACAATGCATTTTGGTTGGCGGGAGGCCTTCAAGCTCGTCGGCGACATTCTGGCGGGTGATTTTTCCTGCCTCTTCCAATGTTTTTCCCTTAGCTAAATCAGTTATCATTGACGAAGTTGCGATAGCCGCTCCACAGCCTAGAGTTTCAAATTTAACGTCTTTGATGTATTCCTCGCCTTCTTTATTTTTAGAAACTTTAATGTAAAGTTTCATAATATCTCCACAAACGGGATTGCCGACGGTACCAACACCGCTGGCATTCTTAATTATACCCTGGTTATGGGGCTTGGTAAAATACTGGATTACTTTTTTTGAATACATAGTAAACTCGCGAATAGAAAGCTAATATTGGCAAATGAGTGCTAATTTTATTTAGCATTCGTGTCCATTAGCTTTTATTCGCTAATAATTAGCGAGTTATTTAAATTCTTTTAGTACATTTCCCGATATACTCCTTAATCTATCCGCTATTTCTTTTAACTTATCAATGGTATAATCTATTTCCTCTTTCGTTGTATCTTTGCCTAGTGTTAATCTTAAGCTTCCGTGGGCTTGTTCCGGCTTGAGCCCAAGCGCTAGAAGCACATGGGACGGTTTCAGGTCTCCCGAGGAGCAAGCCGAGCCGGTAGAAGCGGCGATTCCTTCCTGATCAAGGGCGATAACTAAACTCTCCCCTTCTACATTATCAAATCTAAAGTTGATATTGTTCGGCGATCTTTTTTCTTTTGAACCGTTTAAATATGAATCCGGAATTTCCTTCAAAACCCTATCGATAAAATAATTTCTTAATTCCAAAATGCTTTTGACTTTTGACTTTTGACTTTTGACTTGTCGGATAGCTTCAGCTAATCCGACTATTCCCGTCACATTATGCGTTCCAGCGCGTTTTCCGAATTCCTGGTCTCCCCCATCCTGGATTCTGGAAATCGGCGTTCCTTTTTTAATATACAATGCGCCGATTCCTTTCGGCCCATAAATTTTGTGTCCGGAAAGTGAGAGCATATCAACACCTAACTTGTCCACATTGCAGTCGAAATAATTCACTGCTTGAGTCGCATCCGAATGAAAGATAATTTTGTTATGGGTTATGGGTTGTGAGTTATGAGTTGAAGTCAGCTTGCTAATTTCTTGAATCGGCTGGACGGTTCCAATTTCATTATTGACATACATTACGGAAACTAGGATCGTATTCGGCTTGATAGCTTTTTTTACATCTTCAACCCCAACTATGCCGTCTTTATTTACCGGAAGATAAGTTATTTCCGCTCTTCCGGATTTTTCTATAAATTTGGCCGTGTCTGAAATACAATGGTGCTCAATGGAAGAAGTTATTATGTGGGGAATAATATTTTTGTTGCAAAATCCGTTGTCGTAGTATTTCTTTACTACTCCTTTAATCGCCAGATTATTGCTCTCGGTGGCTCCGGAAGTGAAAATTATTTCAGTTGTTTCACAATTTAAAAAATCAGCCACTTGTTTTCTAGCTTTATCAACTGCTTCCATTGCTTCTTGTCCAAAACTATGAATGGACATCGGATTGCCAAATTTTTCGGAAAAATATGGAAGCATCGCCTTCAAAACCTCCGGATCAATGGGAGTAGTAGCGGCATTATCTAAATATACTTTTTTCATTTTCATATTTTTAAAATTTTTAAAAACTTAAATTTTATGCCATAGCAATGAATTTAAGTTTTGTTATCTTGTTAAATCTTTTAATTTTATTGAATACAAAGTTTTCTTTATCTGTTCCTGAAGTTTTGTCCAGACGATACTGGAGGCGCAAGAACATTTGGCGTCGCATTTTCCGCTGGCGCATTCCATCGGCACGATTGGTCCTTCAAGAATTTCGATAATTTCTCCAACTTTAATATTTTTCGGATTCTGGGAAAGCGTATATCCGCCCTCTCTCCCCTTCTGGCTGGATACCAGTTTATTTTTTTTCAAAGCTCTGAATAATTGTTCCAAATACTTCAAGGATATCCCCTCTTCTTTGGAGATTTCCTGGAGACTTTTTTGATTGGGATAATTTTTCGCCAGATTAACTGTAGCGCGAAGCCCGTATCCAGCGCGGGTAGAAAAACGCATAAATTAAGTCCTACCAATTTACTATGCTTTAATGATACAAAATATTTCAAAGGGTGTCAAATTTAAACAAAAAAATAAGAGGGTTAACTCTTTTCGCTCACGCGTTTTTAGAGTCAACCCTCATTTTCATATCCCGAGTGTTTTTTTTACTGCATCCGACAATTCATATTCCGAGCAACTATGGGCGTTGTCTCTTACTTTTCTAAATGAGAATCCCCAGCTAGGAATATTGGTTATGCCAAAAATTGGTGTTTCTTCCTCGATTGACCTTATAAATTTCTCAATCTCAGAAAAATCGTGGGTAAGAAGTATCGCCACGGCATCGACTACTTCATTCTTAAGGATCTTTATTGCTTCCTCAATCGAATTAGACTGAAGCAGATTTACCTCTCCAATGAATTCCAGAGCCAGTCTTCTGAGAAAACAGAGGTCCGGATGAATCAAAAGCAAGTTCTTTTCATTAGCCATTGCTGTCCCTCCTTATTTATTTTTCATTTCATACTGCGTTGGTAGATATTATCTGATAAATCGGAAATAGTCAAGCGGCGGCTTGATACTTCATACTTTCTACTTTATACTTAAAAGTAGATACTATCCCAGCACCAATTCCGAGATAGTCTTTAATAAATTTGATAGTTTATTCTTGGAATCGCCTCGCCTGAGGCAGGCTTGGCTTTAGCTGGTTATGGTATGAAATTCACATTGCGAATTAGTGCGGGATGCTCAATTTTATAGCTACTCGCTCTGCTCGCAGACAAAATTGGCATGCGAATCTCTTATTCCGCTCTGGAAACTTACAAAACCTGTCCTCTGAAGTACAAATTTCAGGAAATTGACAGGATAAAGACTCCCAAATCCAAGGAGGCAGTTTTTGGTACGATTTTGCATTCCACGCTTAATTTTATCCATACTCCGAGCATGCTTTCCCCCACTTTGGAGCAGGCGCTGGATTATTTTTCCCGCAATTGGAATAGTGATGTTTTTGAGAATGAATTAGAAGAAAGATCAGCATTTTCCCAAGGAGTTTCAATGATTCAGGATTATTACAAAAAAAATGATCCGACAAAAACAAATGTAGTTGATTTAGAAAGCAGATTTACAATAGAACTAGGCGACCATATCGTTTCCGGAATTATTGACCGGATCGATAAGACCGAAGATGGCTATGAAATCGTTGACTATAAGACGACCAAAAAAATGCCTTCTCAAAATAAGGTTGATAATGATTTGCAATTATCCATTTATCTCCAGGCGTTTCTTAAAAGATATCCTAAGGAAATCGAAAACATTGATAAAATAAAAGTAAGTTTGTATTATCTCAAGCATGGAGTGAAGCTTACTTCCACTAGAACAGTTGATCAGCTCAAAAAAATCGATGATTTATTTTTGGATGTTATCAAGCAGATCGAAGAAGGAAAATTTGACGCGCAAATTAATCCCCTTTGCGACTGGTGCGGATACCAGAATGCCTGTCCGATGTGGAAACACAAGTTCAAGGAAAAGAGAAAAATTGACACGGAAGAGGTGAATAAAATTATTGCCGAGTACATTGCCAGTAAATCCCAAATCACAACTCTCAAATCACAACTCTTGAATCTGGAAGATAAAATCTCGGAATATATGGATCAAGAAAGCGTGGAAAGAGTTTTTGGAGAAAACGGAATTATTGCCAGGACATTGCGAAAAACTTATAAATACGATGAAAAAAAGATTAGGGAAATACTCGAACCACTCGACAAATGGGAAGATGTTTTGAAAGTCGACGGAATCGCGCTCAAAAATATATTAGCCGTCTTGCCTTTTAACGCCAAAAAAGAAATTGAAAAAGCGAAAGTGGTGGATAAGGAAAGCAAGAGCTTTAGCGTGAAAAAATCAAGTTAATGATAAATTACCAATTTCCAATGTCAAATCAATATCAAAAACCAAAATCCAAATTTTTTGACATTTAGTCATTTAGGCTTGATTGGAAATTTGACATTTGATATTTGGATTTTCAGGCTATTTTTTAAATAAGATATTTCTAATGAAAAACAAATTTAAGAATTTAATTAAACAGTTTTTTCTCATTAACGATACTCCTCAAAAGATTTCCGGTGGCGCGGCTCTCGGAATTTTTTTGGGTATTTTTCCCGGAGAAGGAGTATTCTCTACTTTATTTTTTGCGGCTGTTTTCAGATTAAACAAATTAGCAGCTACTGCCGGAGTGCTGGCGACCAATATGTGGATGACAGCGGTAGCGCTTCCCGCAGCTGCTTTTGTCGGCGGATTTTTATTCAATGAAAAATATTCTGACCTGATCCGTCAATTTCAGAATTACCGGCATACGGATACGATAAAAGAGGTCTTTCTTTTCAGCCTCTCTATTTTTTCCCAAACTTTTCTTCCGCTTCTGGTCGGTTTTTTTGTCGTCGCCGGAGCAATTTCACTAGGCTTTTATTTTCTTTTACTTTTTATTTTAAAGCGAAAGCATATCGAACATCTGAAAGACGCGATACGGATTAGAAAATAAGCATTACCATAATGCTTGAAATTCCGTCACTCGTCTTAAATAAAAGCAAGCTTTTATTTATAAACTCGCTAGGAATTATAAAAAATCCGGATAGCTCTCTCAAGAACTATCCGGTTTATTTCTCGTTGTCCCCCCTTCCCGTTAGGTGTTGAATTCCAGGAGTATTTTCTCCCACCTCTCTGGAAATAAATCGGGACCCGTGCATGAGGTAACTGTATCAGCTCCCATATCGAGGGATTCCGTGACATCATCCTTATCCATTATCCCACCACCTTTGATTAGCCAAAGGTTTACTTTTTTTCTCAACCCAGAAAAATAATCGTTACCCAACTTCTTAATTATCTTTCCAGAAACCGCTCCACCTCCGACTTTTTGCAATGGCGATCTTTGGCTATCTCCATATACAATCGAGAATGGGACAGCATTAATAGCATGAATAGCTTTCACGCCAATAAGCTCCGCTTCCTGGCAAAAATCATAAGTGTGCAGAAAACCGACTTTTGCTATAATATCCACGCCCTTTCGTTTGGCATTGGGGGCTATTAACCGTAAAAACATCAGAGATTTTTCCATGGCCTTGTCTATGTCCTTATTCGTGTCTTCCTGCCTATTCGGGCAATACATAGCCAGTTCTATTTTACTGAATTTTCCCCCCATCGTCAGCTTTAGCTGATTGATGACATCGGTGAATTGCAGAACAAGAACGTAAATGTTTTTAGAAAGATCGGGAAAAAAGTTGGGAATAGCCCAAATACCTTTTTTTGAGGATTTTCCGATTCTTTCGATGCTCTTTTTTGCTCCAGGACCAGTGTGATTATAGGAGTTTAATAATCCCATTTTGTTTCTTGTTCCAAAAAACTTCCAGAATTCATACGGGCTTATTATTTCTCCATTTTTGTGGATTCTCTGGATATACTTCCATGTCCACGGCCACCATATGTGAAAGTTTCCGTTCCATTTCGGGTAAGTAAATGACTTTCCCTCAATGGGAGTCCGCGTGTCAATCGCAGTTTTGAGAAGCCCATTATACGAAGATTTCAAAATGCTGGGGAAAATTCCGTCACAATAAATCCCGAAAAGCGAATTTAAAGATATTTTTGGCATCCAATCCATTTTTTCACCTCTTTGAGTTATTTTTGAAACTTTATTCAATTCTCTTTGGAAACAATAGTTTCTCACCGTTCCAGGGATTTTTGACGATGCCATTGTTGTAGATAATATCGTCAATCTTTTCCTCCAGTTCATATCCAACTGTTTTTCTGGAAATATTTAAGCCGAAGAAATCGGCTACGTTCCATGAGATAAGCTGGCAAACTTGTTCGTCCGAAATTTCAAGCTTTTTGGCAAAGTTAATTGTTAATGAACTGCCTCCAAATTTAACTCATATTACCAATTTACAATAAATAAATCAAGTCAAAGCAAGGCTTTTGACCTTGCTTTTAAGACTGTACTAATATTGATTAAAACCTCAAATAATCTCTCCAATATCTATATAATTCTCTCGTCGCTTTGATATCACCAACATTATATTTGGCAATTTCCAGATATTTTTTTTCTTTAAATAACTTTCCAACATCATCTCCGGTTATGCCTTCCGCTTTGGGGCTTTTGATCCCAAATGCCCGGCACCAGAGATGCAAATTTCCACGCCTTCGCATGGCGCCGTAAAAGCTTAATTGATCTAGCAAATCTATATGCTTTGAATCATATTTTTGACTGCCTATATATTTATGGGACATCAAATTCTTTGAAGGCCGAATATTGTGGATAGCCGAACGAACCATCAAGAACGGCACATCAAATCCCATTCCATTGAAACTTACAAATTCCTGATATTTTTCGCACAGCTTCCAAAATTGCTCCAGCATTTCTTTTTCTGACATCGGCTTGAGTTTTATTCCCCCTTCATCCGATTCTTCCTTTTTTTCTCCCGGTGATTGATAATAAACTCCGCCTTTGTCTTCCTCGCTGTCTAAAACTCCAATAGCAACAATTTCACCAGTTAAAGGAGAAAATCCTAATCCATTTTTCAAATCTTCCAGGGCAGTTTCATATTCTTTCTCATTCTGGGTTTCTCTTTTTATCCAGCGTGTCAAAGAATCCTTCGTTGTGCTATCTAATTTATCGTAATTTTCTCCCACTGTTTCTATATCAAAGATAAGTGCCATATAGTTAGTCTTTAATTTCAAAATCCAAATGACAAATTTCCAATCAAGCCCAAATGACTAAATGTCAACTATTTGGAAATTGGTAATTTGAAATTATTTAATGATCGTTCCTTTAAACTTCTTCCCATCCATATAATTTCCCAGATTCATTAAATCTCGGCCGTTCATAATTGCCACCTCGATATTTTCTTCCTGGGCGATTTTGGAAGCAATTGGGTCGAAGGGCGCGTTCATCCCGGGATCCCACTTATCCCCCACTATTTTTCGGAAATCTTTCCAGGAAATTTTTTCTATTTTCTTAGCATCGGGAAATTTTCGGGGATCCTTAGTGTAAACGTAATCAATATTGGATAGATTAACCACTCGCTTGATATCCATATATTTTGCCAGAATTACCGCGTCGTAATCAGAAGAAAAGCCCGGTCTCCAGCCAGCTCCAATTAAAATAGATTCTTTGAAGTTATAGAAATCTTCCAGATCGTGAGGATTGGTATTTATTCTTGGATGGGCATAATTTCTGAAAATTGTTCTTAGAAAATGTCCATTCATTCTGGTCGCGTGAATTCCCAACCAATCTTTGTCATCATTGGTGACAGAGCTATCGCCTACCTTGACTGAAGCCTCGATATATTTTCTGGCTGTTTTTCCTCCTCCGGTAATTAAGATAAATTTATAACCTTTTTTGATGTAGCCAACAATTAATTTCTTGAAGTTTTTTACAAATTGAGCATCGATTTCATCGGGAACGATGAGCGATCCTCCAAGAGAGATTACGATGGTTTTTTTTGCCATTTTTGTCTGCGAGGTACGAGCAGCTACAAAAATGAGCATCCCGCACCAATTCTATTAGTTAACTTTTTATTATTTAAAATTAAGCCGCACTTGCCTAAAGTAAGGCGATTCCGTGAATAAAACTATAAATTTACTCAAGGATATATTCGGAATTGGTGCGGGAAGGCTTACTTGTTTAATTTAATTATTCTAGCGATTTTTTGGAGTTCTTTTATATCGGCTTGCTGACCTAATTGAGTTGTCAAATAGCCTTGATATTTTTTCAAAAATACTTTTTCTTTTGCCCAAACTGCTTTAAATTCCGGTCCGACGCCATGAAGTGGATATAATTTTATATGCGCGTGATTAACTCCCATTCCTTCCATTACTATTGCTACCCTGTTCACTTTTAATCCTTTCTTGAGGAGCTTAGCCACTTTCTTGGCGGCCAGAAAAAAATCTTTGTAAATTTTGTCATCCATCTCAATCGCATCAGAATCGTAATGCTTTTTCAGCATCACCAGCGCCATTCCCTTGGTATTGGGAAACGCATCTAAAATGGCGAGAAAATTTTTGTCTTCCCAGATTTTTACTGATGGAATTTCTCCTTTGATAATTTTACAAAAAATACAAGACATAAATACTGACTACGAATTACTAATCAAGTACAAATATACCAATATACGAATTAAAAAATATTAGTACATTCGTATATTTGTATTAAATTCGTAGTTCGTAGAGAAAATCATTTAAAACAACTCGCCGCTCTCTGGTATCCTTTCTTTTGCGCTTCTGCTTCGCTTCCGAAGCAAACCTTATTTTCCGGCTTTATGCGCTTGGCATATGAACAGCTGGGAGGATAATATTTGTCGGAATTTTTACTACCTACGAAAGAGCAGCTTGTTGAGGTTTTCGGGGCTTCCTCCCCTATCTTAGTAGAAACCTCGCCTAACGTCAAATTTTGCGTTTTTTGGCTGTCTTGGGGGCTACTTGGAGTATTTGCATATTGGGCTGGTTTTTCAATAATTAGGGCTGGTTTTTGCCATTTTTCACCTTTCAGGATCCCAAATTGAAAGGAAATGGCAGCTACCAAAATTAGACCGAAAAGCAGCACTATTTTTTGCTCATATTTAAGCCAAACTTGCTTGATTTTCAGAAAATGCTTATTCTTGGGTTTTTCAGTTGACATAATTGATTTTTCTCGCTATATTTATGAAGTTAAATCACTAATCAACGCGAATTAACTCTCGAATGCTCACGAATAGTCTAAAAATTATTAGTGATAATTTGTGATTAAAATTAGAGTAGATTCGCGATTTATATCATTATGGCTCACAGAAAGGCTGGTGGCTCTACAACATTAGGACGAGATTCGATTTCCAAAAGGCTGGGCGTTAAAGTTTTTGGCGATCAAAAAGTTAAAAAAGGAAATATTATTATCCGCCAAAGAGGAACCAAATGGCATCCGGGAAAAAATGTGAAACGCGGTGAAGACGATACTTTATTCTCTCTCAAAGACGGAATCGTGAAATTCAAGACAAAAAAAGTCAAAAACTTTACCGGCAAACTGGTGCAGAGAAGATTTGTGAGCGTAGTATAGATTATCAAAAAAACTTTTATAAAAGAGCGACACACTGGCGCTCTTTTATTTTATCATAAATATTCTTAATTCGTAATTCTATTTCTCAAGCCCTGCTTTTACGAATTCCAAAAACAGCGGATGGGATTTGATTGGAGAAGATGTAAATTCCGGATGGAATTGGGTTCCCAGAAAGAATGGATGGATATTTCTCGGAAGCTCGGCGATTTCCATTAATTTTCGATTAGGAGACTTTCCGGAAAATACTAACCCGCCTTTTTCCAATTTTTCAATATATTCCGGATTCACTTCCCATCGGTGCCTGTGCCTTTCGGAAATTTTGGTTTTTCCGTAAGCGTCAAACGCGATAGTGCCTCTTTTGAGATTGGCGGGATAAGTACCAAGCCTCATCGTGGCTCCATAATTTTTGTCTTCCAGATTTTTCTTTTGTTCCGGCATAATATCGATTACCGGATTTTTTGTATCGCGGTCAACCTCGGTTGTATTAGCATCTTTTAAATCTAAAACATTTCTGGCAAATTCGATAACCGCCAATTGCATTCCGTAGCAAAGCCCGAAATACGGAATTTTATTAACCCGGCAATATTCGATTACTTTAATTTTTCCTTCAATGCCTCTTGAACCGAATCCTCCCGGAACTAGGATACCGTTATAATCCTTGAGTATTTCTATTTTATGAGGCTCTTTTTCGAACAGCTCGCTGTTTATCCAATCGACTTCCGGTTTGGCTCCAAGCTGGTAGCAAGCGTGCTTGATGGCCTCGATAACGCTGATATAGGAATCACTTAAAATAAAATCTCCCGTTCCGAAATATTTTCCCACAATTCCAATTTTAACTTTTTCCTTGGCTGATTTTATTTTTTCAACTAGCTCGTACCATTTTTGCAGATCTGTCTTTTGGGGTTTGAGCCCTAATTTTTTAAGGATTAGCCGGCTCAAGTCATCTCTTTCAAAATTAAGCGGAACCTCGTAAATGCTATCAATGTCCGGAGCTGAAATAACATAGCGTTCGGGAATATTGCAAAACATTCCCAGTTTCTCTTTTCTTTTAGCATCAAGGAAGGTTTCACTTCTGGCGATTATAAAATCAGGCTGAATTCCAGTACCATTTAAAGTTCTTACCGCATATTGAGTCGGCTTGGTTTTCATTTCTCCTATTTTAGAAGGTACGGGCAAGTAGCTTACCATCACAAAAATAACGTCTTCAGGATTTTTTATTTTCATCATTCTGGCTGCCTCCAGGAAAAGAATATTTTGATATTCCCCGATCGTTCCGCCTATTTCAACAATAGTAATATCAGATTTAGTTTTGTTGGATGCTTTTTCTATCCTGGAGATAACTTCCAGTGGAATATGAGGAACGACTTCAACGCATTTTCCGTTATATTCAAGATTTCTTTCCTTGTGGATTACAGTTTCATAAACTCTTCCGGTGGTCATATAGTTAGTTCGGGAAAGGGTAATATCCATAAATCTTTCGTAATTTCCCATATCCTGGTCGGTTTCGTCGCCGTCATCCAAAACAAAGACTTCTCCGTGTTCAGTCGGATTCATTGTTCCAGCATCCATATTGATGTATGGATCTATTTTTAGCGCAGTAACATTGAATCCCCTGGCTTTTAGAATCGTGCCGATTGACGAAGTAGTTATTCCTTTTCCCACTCCGCTCATTACTCCCCCTACGACGAAAATGTATTTTCTGGTCTTTTTCATAAATATGATTAAAAGCCGCGCCCCCCCGCGACTTAATTAATTCCTGTGTATATTATAAATTTATTTTTCCTGAATGTCCAGAGCGACCTCCGTTTTGATGTTTTTTCCAAAGTCGATGGTTATTTTTCTTTCTCCGATGCTTTTTATTGGCTCTTTTAGGATGATGTTCTTCTCGCTTATCTCAAAATCTTGATTTTTGATCTCGTTGGCAATATCTTTAGTGGTTATCGAGCCGAATAATTTTCCTTTTTCGGCTTTTGCTTTGATTATTATCTTTTTATTTTGGATGTTAAAAGCAGCTTTCATGAGTCTTTCTTCCTCGTTCTTGTTTTTCTGCTGAATTGTTTCCTGCTCTTTTTTTAGCCTCTGAATTGCTTCCGGAGTAGCGATTTCCGCCAGTTTTTTGGGAAGCAAGAAATTCATTGCATAACCTTCGGCTACGTCTTTAAGCTCCCCTTTTCTTCCCAAGTTTTTTGCGTCGCTTAACAAAATAATTTTCATAGATAATTTTTTCTTGAGCAATTATACAAAAACAATGAATGGGATGCCAAAGCTTTTAGCATTTCCGGATCGTCGATTTTTTGCTGGCGGTTATTTTTTGCTATTATTATGGCTGAAATTATTCCATCTATTTCTTTTGGAGAAGTTATAATGAAATGATAGTCGTCTTCGAAAAAACTTCTGTTGCTTTCGAAGAGATTTCTTATTATTTCTTCATTGCTTACTTTCAAAAAAACTCTTTTTTTACTTTTTACCTCGCGTCCCGTTTCTCCATTTTTTATATTTATGAACCGCACCGAGAATTTTTTTGACTTTGCCAGAATATAGATTGATTCCATTAAAATATCAAAAAATTTTCTTTCTTCCCCAGCGTTCATCTTCGGAATTTCCAGAAGATTCATTGAAACGCTTTTCATTATGTCCAATTTCCTGTTGGTTTCTCCGATATATGAATAAGTATCAGTAAGGCTTTTCGATATTACGCTGGTTTCTTTTTGCATTTTTATCTTGTCAGCCAGATACCTATTTGACTGCTTTTCTTCCCATCTGAAAATAATAAAGCCGGTGAGTCCCAAAAGGAAAATCAAAACTTCCTCAATCTGCTCTTCCTGTAGAAAGAAGAATTTCCGATCGTGAGTAATTATATCTGGCACCAATACTGCCAGAACGAATAACGCCAGGTATATCCAATACATCTATTCTTTTTTACAAAGCAGCTCGTTTATATATTTCTTTAAATCTTCTCCGATATCCTTTCTTTCAAATGCGTAGGACAGCATAGCTTTCATATAGTTAAGGGGATCTCCTGTTGTGAGCCATTCTCCGTCTTCAATTTTTTTCGCTATAAATTTTCCGCCATTTTTAACATATGTCCTAATGGCATCGACAATCCAGAGCTCGTTGCCTTTTCCCAGGGCGGTATCCTTTAAAATATTGATGAATTCCTGATCCAAAATCATTCTTCCAAAGTCAGCCAAATTAGAAGGGGCTTTTTCAATAGGGGGTTTTTCGATAATATCCTCAATTTCCATCGTTCCTTCTTTTAGCTTCACTATTCCGTATCGATTTAAGACTTCTTTTGGCATTTCCTGGACTCCAATCATAAGATTGCCATTTTTTTCATATTCATCAACCATTTGCTTAGTGAAAGAAACTTTTGATTTAACTAAATCATCGCCGAAGGCGAAAACAAAAGGCTCATCATCAACCAGGCTAGCGGCAGATAAAACCGGAGTCCCATTTCCGTAGGGTCCTTTTTGGCGAACATAAATAAAATTTGCCATATCTGCTATATTTTTTACCATGTTTGCCAACTCGGTTTTTCCGTTTTTTTCAAGATCGTCCTCCAGCGCGATACTGTGGTCAAAATGATCCTCCAATGGTTTTTTGTCCCATTTTGTAACCATTATTATATCTTCTATCCCGGCTTCTACCATTTCTTCAACGAGTAATTGTATTATCGGTTTATCGACAATCGGAATCATTTCCTTAGGCATTGATTTGGTGGCTGGAAGAAGTCTTGTTCCTGAACCGGCGACTGCAATTACCGCTTTTTTGATCTTCATAAATTCTAACCGATTCGAAATTACGAAAAATTATGCGAATCTGCAAAATTTTTGTTCGTAGATTCGCATTCAATTCGTAGTTTCGCATCGGGTCTTTATAATAATTTCTTCTTGGCTATATTTTTTAATTCCTCATTGAATTCAGCGATTGCTTTTTCAATGAGCGGATCGAATTTTTTGTAAATTTCTTTTTTCTTGACAATATTCCCCGCTTCAAGAAGCGAATCGAATGTTCCGGCATCCAGCCATTCGCCTTTCACAATGCCTACTTCCAGCTCGCCTTTTTCCAAATAATAATTATGGAGAGAGGTAATTTCTATTTCTCCCCTATCGGAAGGCTTTACTTCTTTAGCTACTTTCAAAACCTGATTGTCATAAATATAAAGTCCGGGAATGGCATAATCACTTATCCATTCTTTTGGTTTTTCTACTATTTTAATGGCTTTATTATTTTCATCGAATTTCACAACGCCGGATCTTTCCGGATCATTCACCTTTTTGGCGAATATTTTTCCTCCAGACTTAAAATTCTTAATATCCTCGGAAAAATCATCTTCAAAAATATTATCTCCCAGGATCATTGTTACGTTGTCATTGTCAATAAAATTTTCTCCGACAATAAAAGCGTCAGCCAAACCTCTCGGAGTTTTTTGCACTTCAAAAAACAAATCGATGCCGTAATTTTTAAAAATTGATCCCAGAAGATTAAGGAATTGCCCGCTGTGTTCCGGCGCGACAATGACTAAAATTTCTTTAATCCCGGCTTTAATTAAGGTATTCAACGGATAGAAAATCATCTGCCGATCATAAACCGGTAAAAGCTGCTTGGATGTCGTAGCGGTGAGAGGGAGTAAACGCGTGGCTGTCCCTCCGGCGAGAATAATGCCTTTCATGCAATTTTTATCTGCGAGCGTAGCGAGCAGCTATAAAAATTAGCATCCCGCACCAATTCGCAGTTTATATTTTAATTTTTTTGAAATTTGAGCCGCAGCCTGCCTCAGGCGAGGCGATTCCGTGAATAAAATTATAAATTACCCGTAGCTTTATTCGGAATTGGTGCTGGACAAGTATTCCTTTAATGCTTCTTTCCAGCTTCGAAGTGGGTTTAGTTTGGTATTTATCAAAACTGAAATTTCCGGTCTTTTGGCTGGCCTTTTGAGGTCTTTCGAAGCTATCGGAATAACTTTAGTTTTGACTTTCTTTAACTTATATAATTCTAACGCGGCTTGGTGCCATGTGCAAGCGCCGGAATTGGTAACGTGATAAATTCCAAAAGGTTTTTTGGCTTCAACTATTTCTTTAGTTTTTCGCGCCAAATCCGGCGCGTAAGTATAGCAGCTTATTTCATCGTTAACTATTTTTACAGATTTATTTTTTCCCCCTAATTCTAGCATTACATCAAAAAAACTTTTTTTTGCTCCTTCGGCTTTGGCAGGTTTTCCGAATAATTTTGAAGTTCGGATAATATAATACTTCTTAGTGTTCTTTTGAACTTCTATTTCTCCCAAAAGTTTTGTTTTTCCGTATTTATTTATTGGTTTCGGCTTGTCGCTTTCCTTAAATCCTATTTCCGGCTGAAAATTAGCGTGAAGCATGCAGGAATGACAAGAATGAGCGCATCCCTCCGGCTCTTCTATTTTTGGCTTTCCGTCAAAAACATAATCAGTTGAATAATGAATGAACATTGCTCCGATTTTTTTGGCGATTTTAGCGAGATATCCTAGAGCCAATCCGTTTATTTTTTTGGCAATTTCAAACTCTTTTTTTTCTTCGCATTTATCCACAGCATTGTAAGCGGCGGAATTGATAATAATTTTAGGATTTATCACTTTAATTTTTTTGTGAACGGCCACTTCATTGGCAATATCCAAATCATCTTTGTCCCAAGCGATAACTTTGTAATCCTTATCAGACTTAAAGACAGAAACCAATTCCTGTCCCAGCATTCCTTTCGCGCCGATTATTAGTATCTTTGCCATTTTTATCTTCGAGTGAAACGAGAAGCTATAAAAATGAGCATCCCGCACCAATTCTTTAAATTAAACTTTTTTATTATTTGAGATTAAGCTGCAGGCGATTCCGCGGATATAGATTTTTAATATTGCATATATCTATATTCGGAATTTGGTGCGGGATTTCATTATTCATTTATTATTTTTTCTAAATATTCTTTAATTTTCAATTGCTCTTCGAATGAATTTTCCAGTTCAATGCTGATAATATCAGGCATATATTTCAGGTATTTTTTGATGTAGTTTAATTCTTTTAAATCATTCAGAGTGTGGATATCATATGATGGCTCACAATAAGTATATGGAAATAATTCTTTTGATACTCCAGATATATGGCAACAGCCAATCGGATATTTTTGTATTAGTTTCTCAAAATCAGCGTATTTTTTATTGTTCTTTTTAATTCCATTTTCCCAATGCGAGAAATCAATGCATAATCCATTTCCCAGTGATGATATTTCATCTGAAATTGGCACAAAATCCGTATTTTCTAAATAAATTATATTTTTGTATTTAGAATAATCATAATTTACAGGAAATTCTTTGGGGGAATGAATATTGAAAACCGCTGTCTTAAATTTACTTACGAAATAATTTAATTCATCAACCGGCATATCATCTGGTCTTAAGTGCACATGCGGGATTGATTCAATGCCGGTTTTTTCGAGTAAATTATATAGTTCTTTTCTTTCCTCGTTTTTTAAAAAAGTTGGAAAAAGAGCAAGTTCTTTAATATTAAATTTATCTATTTCTTTGATTTTTTCTCTCCAGTCCGATCCGGGAGTGGTCGTTAGCCCTAATAAAATTTTCTTTTGAGGCATAATAATATAAATCACTAATCTACGCTAATTAACTTTCGAATTATCACGAATAATTTATTCAGTATACTAGTATACTGAATAAACATTATCTGCTTACTTTTTCGTAATTCTCGACAAATCCTTTTCCGAGAAGTGGCCGCCACCAAAATTCATTATTTTTATACCATTCAACTATTTCGTCCATTCCTTTTTCAAAATCAATTTCCGGTTTCCATCCCAGTTCCTCTTGCATTTTTGTCGTATCAAGAAGATATCTCCTGTCGTGTCCCGGACGGTCTTCAATGTAAGTCTTTAGGCTTTCCGGCTTATTAAGTCTTTTCAATACTGCTTCGGAAATTTCTTCTATGCTTTTTTCAATTCCGCTTCCAATATTATATGCCTCGCCTGCTTTTCCTTTGTGAATAATCAAATCTATCGCCCGGCAATGATCTTCCGTGTGAAGCCATTCCCTTCTGTTTAAACTGCTCTTGAATAATGGCAATTCCTTATTATCTATCGCGTTAGTAATGAAACGAGGGATTATTTTTTCCGGAAATTGGTATGGCCCGTAATTATTTGAACAATGGCTGATAGTAACCGGAAGTTTAAATGTGTGAAAATACGCCATTACTTCGTGATTAGCTCCGGCTTTCGAAGAATTATAGGGAGTTTTTGGCATATATGGATCTGTTTCTTTAAATGCTCTGTTTTCATCCAGCGCTAAATCGCCAAAAACTTCGCAAGTGGAAATGTGATGAAATTTTTTGACTCCAACTTCTTTTGCGGCTTCAAGCAGCATTTGGGTTCCCAGCACATTTGTTTTAACAAAAATATCCGGCTCAACCATCGCGCGGCCATTATGTGATTCAGCGGCAAAATTAACAATCACATCAATTTTTTCTTCCTTCAGTAAATTTTTATTATTTTCCAAATCTCCAATATCCCCTTTCACGAATTTATAGTTCGGATTATTCTCGATATCTCTCAAATTTTCCAAATTTCCGGCGTAGGTCAAAATGTCAAGATTAACAACTTGGTAATCAGGGTATTTCTTGAGAATGTAATGGATAAAATTACTTCCAATAAAACCTGCGCCTCCGGTTATTAATAATTTCATGAAGCATGGAACATAGAGCATGGAACATTTTTATTTTGTTTCATGTTTTATGCTATGTGTTATATAATTTTGAATGGCGAATTAGGATCTTTTTCCCATCTGATTTCATCCACTTCTTCTTTTTTGCTCCTGCCTTTGTATAATTTGTCAGGAAAATTGACGCAATAGCCGGGAGTTTCGGAAACGCATTTGTAGCCGTGGACAACTCCGGGCGGAACAATAGCCAGAGTAGGATTATTTTCTCCCACTTCTATTTTCACATATTCTCCTTTAGTCGGGCTATTTTCGCGGTTATCCCAAAGATGAAGTTCGAAATTTCCCGGTCCGGCAAAAGCGAAACAATCGGATTGCTTTTTGTGTTCGTGCGGCCCGCGATACATTCCCGGATTAGTCATGCTCACATAACTCATTACGGGTGCATATTCCGCTTCATCGCTTCGAAAAATTTCCGAAAGCCAGCCTCTCTTATCTTCGAATTTTGTTAATTTTTTTATTATTAGTCCTTTCATATTGGCATGGTTAGCATAATTATACAGTAATGTTAATATAATTTAGCCAAAAAGGCAAAATTTAAGAAAATTAAACAAAAAATTAATAGTGAACATTTATTGCGTACGCAATAAAAATACGGTATCTTATAAAATATGTGTAGGATAAAAAAAGTGGGCAGGTTCGAGTTAGTTTTCGAAACTGTCCGCATTTTCTCCCTTTTTCGAGTATCTTATCACGGAATATGGACAAACTGAATGTGATAAGCGTATTCTTTGTCTCCTTTTCGGATGATGGTCAGATCTTTTTGCCTGGATAGTAACTCGATATTATAACGAGGATCACTATGCCCCACGAGAAAAATGTACTCCTCATCTACAAAATCAACCATCATGAACAGCCTTTTGGGATGAAGCTTTATTAAATCTCCTCTCGAGAGCTGTTTTAGCGTATTTGCCAGTTGAGTTGCTTGAGTTTTTTCTTCTGCAGTCGCCTTTTCTTTCCAATTTGGAATAGTGAACTGTAAGACTACAATACCAACCAAAAGAATACCAAGAATTACTAAAAGAACAGTAGACATTACTTTCTTTGTGTTCATACTAAACCTCCTCGCATTGTATTTTTTATTTTATTTCACCTGAAACTATATCTAAAATCATTATAAATCTATAATTCACCTTTTAAAAGCTGATTTAATCTTTTCTTTAATTCCTCCTGTGTCGGTTCACGGTGAAAATTAACAGATTCTTTCTTGCTTGCCGCAGTTTGTTTTTCGGGCTTTATTTCTTCTTTAATTTCTCGTTGTTCAGCAATACTTTCCTTAACAGGCTTTGCGTTTTTAATTATGTTATTTCTAAAATATTCTTCATCAATAAAGGGCAAGTTTCCCGGAACATTGGAAACTCCCGGAAGATTTTCTGGCGCGGAAGAAATTTTGGCCGGAATTTTAGGTTTTGTTTCTTCCGGCTTTTTTTCTTGAGTTTCAGGAAGTTTTTCAAGCTCTTTGAAATAGTTTTCTTCCACCGGAATTTCTATTTTCGGCTTTTTCCCAAAATCAAATTTAGGAAAACTAATTTTTATTTCCCGGCTTTTTTGCAGGAAATAGCTTGAGATAAAACCTAAAATAAAAGAAATCCCGGTTCCGATGGCAAGGCTTATTAAAATTGCCAAAACCCAGTTATCAAATGCCGGCCGGACAGCCGGCTCTTCAATTATTCGAAGGTCAACATCATTTTTAATGTCATAATAAAAACTCACAACGCTGAAAAGCGTAGAAACAGTTGCGTTGGAAATTAATTTAGCCTCGCCGGGACTCTGGGAAACGGCGGTTATTTTTACTATCGAACTTTTCTTTTCCTTTTTGGCTTTAATCATTTCGTCCCATAACTTTTTTCTTTTATTATCAGAAAGGCCGGAAAATTTGTCCTCCAGTTTGTTATCCTTTATCAGTTTTTCATAGAAAGACAGCTTTGTCGGGAAAACTTCCAAATTTCCAATTATATTTCCCGAATCTGAAGCAGCCTTTTCGCTTTTAGGAATGAAAATAATTGAAATTTCCGATTCATAATTCCGGTAATTTCCCAGAATAAAAAGAAAGGCAACCGCTGAAAGTATCAAGGATATCAGTATTAATGATAATTTATTTCTAAACATAAGATTCAACTTTTTTACTTAATGCATTTAATTTTTTCTTTTCTTTGCTTTCCGCTGCCAGTTCGTATATCCGGAGAGTTTTTCTGGTAATTGAATCCCAGCTGAATTGCTTTTGGATTCTTTCCCTGGCCATTCTTCCCATTTTTTGGGTCTCAAGAGGCTTGTTTAAAATATATGACATTACTTCTTTGGTATTTTCGAGGCTGCTGGAATTAAAAACGAATCCGCATTTTCCAACAGTTTCCAGATTGCTATGGCTTCCGCAAACCAATGGCGCCGTTTTCGAGTTCATTGCTTCGATAAGCCTCATAGGAATTTCCTCGCTGCTGGAAGGCTGGATGAAAAGATAGGCATGGGACAGAAGCTGTTCTGCTGAAGAGCGGTTTTGTTTTTCGGTAAAAATAATGCTATTTCTTCCCTTGATTATTTTTTTGATAAAAGTTTTTTGTTTGCTGTTTAGAAGCGCGTCCCCCAAAAGCAAAAGCTTGAATCCGTTGGCAATTTTACTGGTGTCTTCTATTTTCTTGAAAGCGCTGATTATCTTTTCTACTGCTTCGCTGACTTCCGGCTTTATTTCCATCACTATATATTTTTTCTCCTTGAGTTCCCAGCGTTCCAGCGACTTTGTTCCGGCGTCATATTTCAAAGATGGTCCGGTTGGGATATGGATGATGTTTCTTCTGTATTGGCTAAGCGCGTATCTTTTCAAAACTTTACTAGTAGTGATGATCCTTTCTGAAATGTCAAAAAATATTTTTTCCGATAACTTGATAATTTTTTTCTCAAGCCGCCCCCTATTTTCCTGGAGATAATTCCGGCTGTGAAAAGTCGAAATGAAAGCTGTTTTTCTTTTTAGCAGTTTTAGGATAATTCCAAAAAAAGAAGATTCAATTCCCTGAAAATGGATAACATCGTATTTTTTGAAAATAATTTTGAAAGTAGTGAACAGAAAATGGCTGGCTCTTTTCATTTTTCTTGATCCAAATCCGGAAACGCGGACGAACTTTACTCCTTCTGATTCAAAAAAATCTTTGCCATTGTGGCATTTTTCGACATAGGAAAAAACGTCGTGTCCCCTTTCGGCGAGGCGAATCGCCAGTTCTTCAATATATCTGTCGATTTCCCGGCTAGTGGCGGGAAATTCCTTTTGTCCGATAAAGGCAATGCGCATAAAACCGATGCGAATCTACGAATTAAATGCGAATCTACGAAATGTATGAATCGCGAAGTTGACTTAGTAATCTAGCAAAGATGAGTTATATTGTCAATGTTTTTAGGCTTCAATAATATTCGGATAGTTTTAATTTATAAATTTCATAAATCAGACAATTACTTTGATACTTTCGAGTATCAAAGTAATTGTCTGATAGTGATAAAATAGATTTGAAAGGTTAGCTTAGGATAAATTAAAATTTCGTGGAGTATGCATAAATTAAAAGCGGGTAGTGCTCGATGGCTCTACCCGCGGTATTTCTATGACTTTCACCTCTCGTTTGAAAGGATTTTTTTCGAGTTTAAGTTTTGAATCTTTGAATTTTGATAAAAATCTAAACTAACTGCAATACTTTCTGCCCACGGATGTGGAATAGATTGTATATCAGACCTCCTAAGGGAGAATCTAGTGCATGCTTGAAAACTCCAAGGAGTATTTCAAGATATCACCTACCAAGGTAGAGTGATATTAAGCTAGAAGAACTTAAGATATTGGGGAATCCAGACTGTTTTCAATCTGGACTCCCCCTTTCTGTTTAACCGATGATCTGAACTTCCGCATCATGACCGCCTGCCAGATGTGAGAAAAGTGCCTGTTGCTGACGGGAATGCAGGTCTGCCTTGCCCTCATATTCACCCATGAGGAACTTCATGGCAGTGGTTCTGCAATCGTTGTACGCCTTTGTGAAATTGTCCGTATGCTTCCGTTCTATTTCCGACGGAAACGGAACTTCGGCAATACCTTCACTGGGCACATAGGTTGTGATGTAATATCCGTCTATAATGCGTGGCCGTACAATTGCTGTGCGACCATTGTAGCTTACCCTTACCGTAAGCGGTTTGAGTCTTTTTACTTCCTCTGCCGTTTTTGACGGCAGCGTATTCACGGTATAAATTGTTTCGGCATGATTCTGAGCGATTTGTTCGCCCAGTCCGGTAATCGCGGTCTGGATTTCTCCCAAATTACGATTAGTCGCTTGCTGTCGTCTTTCCCCGTCCTGCCTGCGTCTTTCGTCCTGGCGCCGGTTATAAAGAATATATGCGCCGAGACCAAGGAAGCCGAAGATCAAAATTGCTGCCATTATCCGGAAGTTTTTGACAATCATGTCGGATACGTTTCCGAGTCTTTCGTAGAGCCAATCAATGTTGCTCGCATTGACTCTATTGGCTTCCGTATTTTTGATAACAGCGTCTGCGAGCTTATCCACTGATTTCATCGCAGACTTGTGTACCTCCAGGGCAGCTGCATTCGCTCCTTCGACGGCAACTTTTATTTTTTTGTCGAGAGCATTAAACGCTCCCTCAACCTTGCCGTCCTTGCTTCCGAGGAGTTTCTTCTCGAGACCGTAGACGCTCCCGACTTTCTTCTGGACCGCTTTCGCAATCCCCTCCTCGGTAATCTGAGCCGGCTGAGCCGACTGTCCGGCAACGGACGTGTTGCTGTCAACCTGCGGTACTTTAATTTCCGCTTGTGCCGTGAAAGACACAAGCACCAATGTCAAGATGGCCATAATGGCCAGAATTTTTGTTCTCATCGATGCCTCCTTATCGTTTGAGTTCTTCGTATTTATCAGGAATAGAATCTAGCTTCTTCTCCTGCCCGTGCCTTATCGCTATCTCTTTCCCTTTGAGTTCGAGAATGGCCAAAGCCCAGTTGTAGCGGACCTTGTAAATGACATTCTGCGCCCCACTCAGGGTTGAGGTTTTGATGTGCTTCTTGGTTTTGGGGTCTTTCTTTGACTCATGGCCATTATTGAAATCCCGTTCGGCAATCTCATACTGTTTGATTGCTTTTTCAAGAAGCTCCTTGTTGGTTCTGCCAGTGCAGAAATACCAATCAAGGTAAGCATCTCCGTATTCCTTCCGGAGCCGTTCGTTGTTATAGGAAGGTGTATCGCAGAATAGCGTACCTTCCTCCATTTCCTTGATCTTTTCGATATAAATTGATGGATTGCAGACTGGCTTCGGTGGCTCGACTTTCGGTGGCGGACATGGTTCCGGCTTTTTTTCCACAATCACTACTTTAGTTTTTGGTGGAGGAGGCGGACTGCAAATATCCACACCGTTTGGCGGCGTAGTCGGTCCATCATTAAGAGCTAGAACCATCCAGTCATATGCCGTATCGACATATGCTTCGGTCGTTCCGATTAATCCGCCGAGTGACATAGCTACTGCCGTGTCGTCCGGCGAACCAAACAGTTTTGCTCCGGCTGCTCCAGATCCAATTGAGAACCCGGAATTTTTCGGGTCTCTGCGCATCCTGTAGAATGCAAAGACCCGGCTGGTATTGGTCGTCGCCTTAGCTTCCGCCAAGCAACGTCCCAATGCCGCTCCTTTCGGCCACCCATAGTAACCCTCGCATTCGAACTCACCTAAGAGTTGGTCACTCGGATAAATCATAGATGAATCCC
This sequence comes from Patescibacteria group bacterium, assembly GCA_043803385.1. Classification (GTDB taxonomy): domain Bacteria; phylum Patescibacteriota; class Minisyncoccia; order Moranbacterales; family JAKLHP01; genus JAKLHP01. The sequence goes on from JAZDKA010000041.1 coordinate 65,339, forward strand.
AATTCAGGATCACCACAGGTTTGTTATCCGAGTTTCCATTGAATGGCACATGAATAACTTTTTTCACTTCACCTGAAAAGAGCTTGTGAAAAAATCCGCCTTTCCGGTCCGAGAACGAACCGGAACTTCCTGTGTTGCTAAGTCGCTCTTTGGTATAAATCCGATAGAGCGGCTGGCATAAGAAAGGTTTCCAACCGTCAACAGTCGGAAAGAGTGGAGCTCCGACGAAACTTCCTACGGGACCAGGTAACGCAGTGATATGTTCCCGCTTATCTTCACTGACATATGTGTTAGTCAGCGAATTATCTGCGGAAGAATTTCCGCTGGTGGCATTTGCGTTGCCACCCTTTCCACCAATACCAATAGCAGTCTGTTTCTGCTGTTGGTCTTGATTTTGCTTTTGATTCTGATCCTGCGTGGCGTTTCCGCCGGTTGATGTCGCAGTATTCGAGTTTGAATTATCAACATTCGTGCTGACGTCTGCCAACACTGGTCCTGTAAAAATCAGGACCGCCAATGCCATAAATACTACAAAAACTGTCTTCATATTGCACCTCCGTGCTGTATTTTTTGATTCTTTTTCCCTATATGAAACCGACTAGGTCGGTTATCTAAATTGTTAAAAAACATTCTTATCTATATTTTTATCCTCCTCCCATTTTAAGCAAAGTGTTAAGTAAACTATTACTTAAAACGGCAGAGGGACAATGGAATCAATCAGCGCCAGGCGCTGAACATGATTTTTATTGAGCCTCTAAACTTAGAATATTTTCCTCTAATCTTTTTATCTCATTTTCAGCTAAATCAGCCTCTTTCCAATCCCCATTAAGGAACTGATTGGCTTGAAAAGCTATAAGATATTCCAGTTTTTTCAGTAATTCAAATTTAGACATATATTTAGGGTTAATTTTTATGGTATTTTCAGAACCTCGTATTCTAGCAGATAACTACAGTTCTGTCAACCCCGCACTAACTTTTTGCTGGCGTAGCCGATTTAGCGCTTTGCGCTTGCAAAAAGTTAGTGCGGGGCAAGTCTTTTTATTTCACCATTTCTGCTTTGACGACAATCCTCCGAAGAGCTGTTCCTAGCGGCCAGCAAGTGGATAATGTTAGCGTCGGTTCGGATGTTTCGGCAAATATTCTTTCATCATCCGGAGCATCAATATATTTTCCGGAAACTTTGTACTGGTAAATGACAACTGCTCCATTGTATTGGATAGTTTTTACGGAAATCAGATCTCCGGCTTCAAGATTATTCAAATCTTTGAAGATATAATTATAATCTCCCTTCACCCAAACGTAATTGCTTGAATGTCCGGAAATTACCATATTTCCATTCTGTCCGGGCGAAGCAGTTTTTGGATAATGGGCAATCCCGCTTTTCAAATCTTCCAGCATATTTTTTTCATCTTCGCTCACTGACCAAATCATTGGAGCATTCACCGATATTTTTTCTATAGACAGTTCCACTTTCATTTTTCTGTCTCCCGGAAAACTTGGGTCGTAGCCGTTAGCTATTTCATTCTTGTCAGAATATCCGTCTCCGTCCGTGTCGGCTTTTCGCGGATCAGTCCCGTGGACATATTCCAAAAAATTAGGAAGCCCGTCTCCATCCGGATCGCCGTCATATTTTTCGCTTCCTGCGCCCAAATTATGCTGTTCCGCCCATCCGTCATAATCCAGGGAAGCAATAGAACTCGAACCCATTCTTTTTTTGAGTTCCTGGTTGCTATTGTCGCTGGAAACGTTTAAAGAAGCGGGTAATTTTTGGTTGCTCGGTTTGATGTCCAAATTGGACAGATAAAAAAGAATAAAAAATATGGCCAATAAAAAACAGCTGAAAAGAATAGAATTAATCCAACTGCCTCTTATTTTTCGCCAAAAATTGTTCATGATTTTAATTCAAAAACTATTTTGCGTATCTTTTGTAAGTTTTTACAGAACCTGCAGCTACTAATCCTGAAGCGGCTAAAATTCCAAGCAGTCCCGGAATTCCTGCTCCCGTAGCTGGCAATACTTTCTTGGTTATATAAACTTTTTTTCCGTCTTTATTATGAGTGTAATAAACCTTCTTTCCGTTTTTGTATTCGTAATGATCATTATTATGATCCTTATTTCCGTTATCTTTATCAACGTCTACCTCCACCTTTGTTTTTGAAGTTTGGCTAACAGAAGCGCTACCGCCAGTAGTTGACCGCGACTGGCTTTGAGATTGCGACTGTGATTGCGATTGTGATGATTGCGCAAGCTGTGAAGACGAAGATTGTTTCTGGCCTTGAGATTGCGACTGTGATTGTGATTGCGTTGCAGTTCCTCCTGTCGCAGTTGCCGTGTTTTTGTTAGTATTTTTCACGCTAACGTTTACGTCAGCGAATGCCAAATTTACAGCCAAAAAACACAAGGCTACGGCTGAAATAGCAAGCATTGACGCATAGATTATTCCCCTTTTTGCCATATTGATTAAGTATATTAATAATTATTACCCGATAAGGGATTTTGTAGGCTAACAGATATCCGGTTTTTTGTCAAGTAAAAATGCCGACAGTTAGCCGGCAAGTATAAATCTTTTTAAATATGATTTTTTATAACTGCACTTTCACTTTCATCTCTTGCCCGTCTCTAATTACGGTAAGTTCAATGGAATCCCCCTTTTTATATTGGCTCAAAAGATTAGATAATGGATTATCGAGATTAACTTCCTTATCGCCCACTGAAATTATAATGTCGTTTATTTTTAGCCCTGCTTTTTCCGCCGGAGATCCGGAAAGTATAGCCAGTCCTTGCTTTCCAGATGAGGAATAAATTAGCGCGCCCTTATCGCGATTCAAATTATTAGCAATCGCATAAGCTTTGCTTATGGGCAAATAATAAATTCCAAGATACGGCCTTTTGCTGAATTCATTTCCAGTTGCCAAATTCATTGAGTTCTTGACTATATTGGAAGGAATTTCGAAAAATTTTTCTTGGTTATCGGTAGTGAGCGATCCGATAATTCCAACTAGCTCGCCGTTATAATTAATAATTGGTCCGCCTAAGTAATCTTTTTTGTCCAAAAAATCCGTTTCAAAAACTCCTTCCATTTTTTCCGAAGAAGAAAGAGTTTTTCCGGAAATATTGAAAGTTTTGTCGATATTACTCAAAAGTCCCGAAGAATATCTGTTTTGATAATCCTCAAATGAATTTCCGATAGCGATAAGTTTTTTTCCCGGATAGAAATCATCTGAATTTGAAAACGGGATAGGAGAAAAGTTTCCCGCCTCGATTTTTAAAAATGCAAGATTGGTAAATTCATCTATTCCGACCAATTTCGCTTCATGCGAAGAACCGTTGAAGGGCAAAATTTGGTATCTGGCATCGCTTTCGGTTATAGCGGTTCGATATGTTGCAATAAGCCCGTCTGAAGTTATGATCACTCCAGTCCCATTTCTGATTCCTCCTAGCGGATTTAAAGCAGTTTTATCTTTGTCTGAAATTGAAATTATGTTTACTACGGAAGCTCCGGCCTGTGAGGCAATCTTATTCACTGAATCTTCTTCTTTGATGGTTACTTGCTCGGTTTTGCTTATGATGGTCGTGTTTTCGATAGCTTTTTTAAATAATTTTAATTTTGATAATGTCGGAGAACTGCTGGCTTTTGGCAAAATATACGCATTGAAAACGACGGATCCGAATCCACCGACTATGAACATAAACAATGCTAACAATAATATCCTGGTAAACTTCCTCATCTTATTTTTTATTATACCGCCAATTGCCACCTTGAGCTGGTTAATATCAGCCCGATTATTATGCTGAATACGATTAAATTTACAATTATCCTTTTTTTGGAAAGCTTTCTTGAAAAGTAGCTGTTAGCCATATCCCAAAACACATAATAGAAAATAAGGGCTATTACTCCGGTTGTCAAGTATCCGAACGGCCAGAAATTTATTACCCATGAAAGTTCCGCCATAGCCATGGAGAGTATCAAACTATAATTCAGGATTTTCTTTTTGTCTTTGGAAATAACGCTGAAATAATGATAGCTTAAAATAAAAGTAATAGCCAGAAAAGCAAACATCAGTATAGTTAGCGGAATGGAAAAATTTATGTAAATTCCGTAAAATCCGGCATAGAAAAAGAAAGCCGATGCCATTATCGCTCCCGCGTAAACTCCGGCAGCTGTCTGATCTTTGGAATAATTTTTGAGCCGATATATTCCAAGAAGAATAAAATAGAATACAGTAGAAGAAAAAATAATAAATATCTGTTTTTCTAATGGAAAGTCTATAAGATAAAATAGAACTATCGATGACAGGGAAAATAGCATCGGAATAACGGAAAAAGAATATTTTTCCCCCAGCCTTTTTCCCGCAAAGAATGAAAAAAACAAAAAAAATGCCGCCAAAAACCAAACGAGATTTTCATTGAGATAAATAAGTTCAAAAGCAGATAAAAACAATACGGAATAAAATAGAGATTTAAGGTGAAAAAACATATACCGGAAATTACTAATTTCTAATTATTCTAATTTCTAATCAAATCCCAATTACTAAATTTTCTAATTTAAAAAATTAGAAATTAGGTTAATTAGGTCAATTAGAAATTTTATTTTATTTTATTTTATTTCCTCCAACGTGGCTTTTACGTCATTCGTACTTCCTTTATGCCAGACTTTTAACGTTATTGTGTCTCCGACATTGTAATTAGCAATAAGATCGCTAAGCTGGTTGCTGTCATTTACTTTGGTTCCATTTACTTCCAGTATTATATCATTTTCAACTATTCCGGCTTTGTCAGCTGGAGAATTGGGCATTACTGCCAGATCTGTCGGCTTTGATCCCCTCAAGACAAGTGCGCCGTAGCCAAAAGGAAGATTATTGTCGGACTGAATCTGCTTGTCTATAATAACGCTTCTTACTCCCAGATAAGGAGTTGATATTTTTCCCGTAGCATTCACTTGGTCCACTATTTTTTTTATCTGGTTGGAAGGAATCGCGAATCCTATATTTTGAGCGCCTTGAGCTATGGCTACGTTTATGCCTATAACATTACCGCTGATGTCCAAAAGCGGACCGCCTGAATTTCCGGGATTTATGGCGGCATCCGTCTGAATTATATTGGAAAGCTGCTCGGTTTGTCCAAGGCCTGATCCGGCAGTCAGATTCCGGCTTAGGCCGGAGATAATGCCCTTGCTCACTGTATTATAAAACTCTCCTAAAGAATTTCCAATGGCGATAACAGTTTGTCCCACTTTCAAATTGTTCGAATCCCCAAAACTCAAAGTGGGAAAATTATTTCCTTCGACTTTGATTATTGCGATATCCTTAACTGGATCTCTGGCTAGAACTTTGGCTGGATATTCTTTTCCGTCATTTGCTATAACGGTGTAATCAGCGTTTGCGTCGCTTACCACATGCTTATTGGTTGCTACTAATCCATTTTGATTTACCAGAAATCCTGATCCGGCGCCCACTGTTTGCTTCTCGGTGCCGCTACTTTGATTTTCTTCGAGGTCATTGAAAAACCCGAAAGGATCTTGGAAAAAGCTCCTGTATTTTGGCACATCCTTTGAAATAACGATGCTAACAACTGCCGGAGTAGATTTGTTTACTGTTTCTATCACAGTCGATTCTTCCTCGGTGATATTTTGATTTACTGCTTGATTCGATTGGTCCGTTTTCTTTCCTATGGAAATTTTTCCACCCATAAATCCAAATACTGCTCCAAAAAAAGATGAAAGCAGGATCGAAAGTATGATTGCTGTTGTGAATATTGATTTTGAAGCACTCTTGACGCTATCTTGTTTTGGAATTTCTTGTTCTCGATTAGTTATATTTTCCATATTGGGAATAGATTTTAATTTTGGTTTTATATTTAAGACTTGCGCATTTGCCTCTGTCAAAGCCGTAGCTCCGGCGCGATGACGGACAATTTTGTAATCGCGCCTCCGAAAACGGCTTGTCATAGTCAAATACGCAAGCTTCGCTTTTTTTATCAAATTATTGCTTAAATGTCCGCATTAGTCTGCGTTAAGTCCGCGTAGGTCGGCGGACTATTCTTCCATTGAAACAGCACTTACTGGACAGCTGTTAATAACTTCTTCGCAGTTGCATTCCCCGCATTCGTCTGCGATCACTTTTGATTTCCCATTTTCAACTTTAAAAACATCGGGGCATGTTGACTCGCATGTTCCGCATCCAATGCAAGTATCCTCATCTACTTTTGGTTTTGGCATAAAAAATTTTAAAATAATACTGATGCATCTCCCTGGGAGTTGTTTATTATTTCCTTTTCGAAATTTTTCATTGGTTCATCTTTGAAATCAACGGTTTCTTCTTCTTTGTTCCAGGAATAATCTTTGGAAAATACCATGATTTTCATTTTTTTCATTTCTTCGTAAAGAAATTCTCCGAAAGTTTTTTTGGGCAGAAAAATCTGCCTTATTCTTATAAGTTCGGAATCATTTTCTGTTTTTTTGTCTTCCACTTCAATAATATGGAATCCAAGGGAGCTTTCAATAATGTCGCTTATTTTCCCCTTGTCTGAAGCAAAGACTGCCTTCGATACTTCTTCAATGAGCTGGTCTTTTTTGAACCACCCAAGCTCTCCCCCATCTTGGGCAGTTGATCCTTTTGAATATTCCATGGCGACATCGGCAAAAACTTTCTTCTTATTGAGTTCGGCTTTTGCTTTTTCTATTTGTTCTTTTCCTTTCTTGACCGAACTATCTCTGGATGCAAATATTTTTTCAAGCTCCTGGCGGTATAGATCCGGTTTCACGACTTTTTCCTTAAAATCATCAATTGACCAGCCGTATAGTTTTTCCAGGTTATTATTCAAATTATCTCCCGTTCCGTATTCTTCCATTTTTCTGCTTAAATTTTGGCTGACCATCGCATCCGTTATCTTCATACCTTCTTTTCGGGCTAAAATTTCAATCGCTTTGTCTTCGATCATTCTTTCGAGTACTTCTTTCTCTTTCATCTTCAGCCTTTTTTTTCCATTTTCAGTGGAAAAATCCACCCGCAAATCAACTTTCGAAAAATCCTGGTTTTCATAAAATTTCTTCACTGATTCAAGATTGTTATTGAGATTTTTAAATGTGATAAAATTATAATTATTCAAAACCGCAACCGGATATGGGATTATTTTTTCCATTTTTTTAACAGCCTTATAATCTTTTCCAAATCCGTAAATAAGAATGCCAAAAACAACGATAATAGCTACAGCTACTATCAAACTAGAGTAAACAATAGTTGATATTTTTACTTCATTATCTTTTGCCATAATTGTCTTTGAGCGTAGCGAGAAGCTACAATTATGAGCATCCCGCATCAATTTTTTAACTGATATTTATATTTATCCAGGTAAGCCGTAGGCGATTCCGTGGATAAAACTAGCTTTTGTTTTAAATTTTATTCGAAATTGATTGCGGGATTATACATATTTTTAATATCTAAAGAAATAATCCCACCATCTCACATAATTGGGCCGGCTGTCAGTTTCCGCGACAACATTTTTTGTTTCCTGGCTTTCGGCATTTCCTCCCCTCAAGACCGGGCTGGGTTTTATTACTGCCACATTTTCATTTTCTTTCTGGAGATTGAGTTTTTCTTTGGCAATCCGTTCTTGGAATTCCGGAGTTTCAAAATAGGTTATTTTTTCCTTCATATCGCCGTTGTTCTGGCGAAGCTTATCTGCTTCCTGGCGCAGAGAACTTATCTCATTTTCAATTTGCTTGTTTCTTCGGTTTTCTTTAAAAGCAAAATAGGAAATCCATCCGGCAATAATAATTCCGAAAATTATGAAAATTATTGAAAAAAATGATCTTTTCCCCATTTTTATTGGGTTCTGATTAGAGGAGCCAATTCAAAAGCAATCATAGAAATTACTCCCAAAAGAGTAATTACTATCCAAATAACGCGCAACTTCTTTTTTCTTCGATTATTATGCATGATAATAAAATCAAAAATCAAAATTATTTAATTTTATCCTTATTATATCCTATTTTTTTAGACCTGACAAATGCAATAAAAAAAACCGCCATTGGGCCATGAATTAAAGAAAAATGGCAATAATATCAATGAGAGAGCAAAGATACTTCTTGCCAATTATATTTTCTTTAAATTCACAGCCCGCTAGCGGCTTAGATTTGCGATTTACCCCATTTAAATCCACAAACAATTTCTGAATTTGAATCGGAAGGGAAATAAAATTGGTGTTGCAACTACTTCCCTGAAAAAGAACTTGGGTTCGGATTTGTAGTCATCATATCCGCAACTTCGCATATTCACTTTAGGACAATATGCTATCCCATGTATCTAGTTTAGGATGATACGTTATCCTTTATCATAAATATAAATCTATAAAATTTTTTCGATTGTTTCATCAAGGAAATGATCCCAATCCGGCGCATGTCCGTTTGATTTTGCAGATTGCAAAACCTCAATCGATTTGTCTTTTTCAAGCCTCGTGGCTTTATCCATTGCGAACTCATCGTTAGTTCTGAATGGAATCTGCCAGATCGTAAAATCTTCTTTCATCCAGTACTCGCCAGCTACTCTCCCATATCTGCCAGTATACTGGTAAAGAGAAACGAATTTCTCTTTAGTGTGATACGTAGTTGTTCTTTTTGACCAGACATAATCTTTAGGTTGTCCACCTTCGATTATGCCTCCTTCAAAAATTGTAGACCTACTCCAAGGCATTTCTTTAAAAAATTTCATACATCCTCCTTTGCGTTTTAAGCCCGCATGGCTTTAAGTTTTTTGAAACGAACTATGGGATTTTTCCCATTCAAACCCACAAAATAATTTATGAATTTGAATGGAGAGGGAATACTTGCGATGTTGCGTTGCAAGCATTCCCCGAAATTTCTACTCCTCATGGATAAATTTCAGTAGCTTAATAACTGCTGGAATATCCTTGGGATGCTTGCGCAGGTTGTCTTCAACTCTCCTGCGGGCCTTCGCCAGTTCTTCTTCTGTCGGAAGAGCCTTGGCAAGTTCCCAATCTCTGACCAGCTCTAACTCAGCTTCTTCAAGTTTTTTCAGAAGCTCATTCCGAAGAGCCATGACAACCTCCTTGGCCGTTGCTGGCCTAGAAAAAGAGTCTTTTTCTATTTCGCAATCCGAATCGCACTCCTCAGTATGCTCATGAGGCATCAACCAGCATACTTCAATGTCAAACCAACCCCCCGTGTGCTTATTTTTTCCCTCAAAGTAATAGCTCTGTATACTTACCCTGAGGATCTCCCCTTCTCTTAGGGGGAAATGATCAACTTTCATAAGGCTTTCATGGGTGAGTCCTAGAGATGCCAGTCTCTGGGCAAACTCATTTCTTGCTTCAACTTGACCCGCAAGCGAAGCGTCAAGAAGCGCCTTAATTTCCGCTAAATCTTTTTCTAATAAATCTTTCATCTTTTCTCCTTTGCTTCCAGGACTGAGCCCTAGAGCCTTGGATCACTTATATCTGTTTCTCTGCCATTACTGGTTCAGAGTGCCTAAAGCGAGGGATCTCGGTTTTCGCCGCCCGATTTCGATTTCAAATCGGGAAATATTTATTTTTTAAAACGAAATTTCTCTTCTTTGCGAAGAGAGTGATGAAAAAGAATTTTTTTGATGGAAGTTTTGAAGGTTATATAATTGTTTAAAGCCTTAAACTATCCACCCCTCCTTTTCATCACTTTTTCCACAAAAATAAAAGCGACTAAGAAATTTTTCCGAAAAATTATTCGAGGAAGATTTCTCAATCGCTTTGGTAAATTTTTGAGTCTCTCTCCTCAATAATTTTTTTGAATTTTGATGAACTGTCATCTGATTTCAGCGTAACGGTCAAGCATATCATACAAAAAAGAACCTGTCAACCCCGCACTAACTTTATACTGATTATTACAGGCTTTTAGCACCAAAGGTGCTGGTATAAAGTTAGTGCGGGGTCAAGCACAGATTCCTATTTTAGGCTTAGATAAAGGATAATATTTCTATTTCTTGAGAACCGCCAAGAAGGCTTCGGAAGGGATTTCTACTTTTCCGATGTTTCGCATTTTTTTCTTGCCTTTTTTCTGTTTTTCCAGCAGTTTTTTCTTGCGGGAAACGTCCCCGCCGTATAATTTTGCAATAACATCTTTACGGAAAGCTTTGATAGTTTCCCTGGCAATCACTTTAGCTCCGATTGCCGCTTGAAGCGCTACGGAAAAATTTTGCCGGGGAATAGATTCTTTTAATTTTTCAACAGTAGCCTTTCCTTCGCTGAAAGCTTTTTCTTTGGGAACGATCCGGGAAAAAGCTTCCACTTTTTCTCCAGCGACCAAAATATCAAGCCTTATTAAATCATAAGGCCGGTATCCGATCAGTTCATAACTCATCGAGGCAAAACCGGAAGTGGCGCTTTTAAGATTGTCATGGAAATTTATAATAACGTCGGCTAGCGGAGCTTCAAAGGCCAGAAGTACTCGTTCTTCGTCAAGGTATTCCGTATTTTTATAAATTGAGCGGATAGTTCCCACGAGTTCCATTATTTGCCCGAGATAAGCCGATGGAGTGATAATATCCAGTTTTACGAATGGTTCAGAAATTTCTTCAATTACGGAAGGATCGGGCATGTCGGATGCCGAGTAAATATTTTCTATCTTGCCGGTATTTTGTATCTTTACTTCATAAACAACGCTCGGAGTAGTGATGGTCGGAAAAATATTGAATTCTCTTTTTAATCTTTCATGGATAATTTCCAGATGAAGCAATCCCAAAAATCCGCAGCGGAATCCTCTTCCCAGCGCTTTATTGCTTTCCGGCTCAAAAACAAAAGCGGCGTCATTAAGTTTAAGCTTATCCAAAGCGTCCCGCATAAAATTATAATTATCTCCTTCAATCGGATAGAAGCTGGCATAAACCATAGGTTTCACTTCTTTGTATCCGGGAAGGCTTGAGACTTGCCCTTTGAATTTCGTCAAAGTTATGGTATCTCCCACTCTTGAGTGCTCTACACTTTTGAATCCGGTGGCAATATATCCGATATCGCCAGCCTTTAAAATTTCAGAAGTTTCAAATTGCGGCTTGAAATATCCGACTTCAATTACCGTGCTTTCGTTTTTATTTTCAGTCATAAATATCTCGTTGTCTCTTTTGACTTTTCCGTCGACAATTCGAACATAAGCCACAACGCCTTTATAGGAATCATATTTGGAATCAAAAATAAGCGCCCGGAGCGGTTTTTCTTCATCGCCTGCCGGAGCTGGTATTTTTTCTATTATAGCTTCCAGTATTTTTTCCACGCCTTCACCGGTTTTTCCGGAAGCCAGAAGGATTTCCTCTTCCTTGCATCCCAGAATATGAATTATTTCTTTTTTAGTTTTGGAAACATCGGCATTGGCAAGATCAATCTTATTCACCACCGGAATTATTTCCAGCCCTTGCTCGATGGCAAGATATAAATTAGATAAAGTTTGCGCTTGGACGCCTTTGGTGGCGTCAACCAGAAGAATTGCGCCTTCAACCGCTGCCAGCGACCGCGAAACTTCATAATTAAAATCAACATGGCCGGGAGTGTCAATTAGATTCAGAATGTACTCCGCGTTAGTCCGCGATCGGTAGATGATTCTGACCGGCTGCAATTTAATGGTGATTCCTCTTTCTCTCTCTAAGTCCATCTGATCCAAAATCTGGTCTTTCATTTTCCTCTTTTCAATAGTATTGGTAAATTCCAAAAGCCGGTCGGCCAAAGTCGACTTCCCGTGATCAATATGGGCGATTATTACGAAATTTCGAACATTATTTTGAGCCATATGTTCCTTATTCTATATTAAAAAAAGCCTTTTTTCAATAGGCATGGAATTTTATAAAAAAATCGCCGTGGGTTCCAGTATGGGTCCCACGGCGGTGGTGTAAACTTATGCTTTTGTAGTGCTACTTTATGCTGTTACCGGTGAGTATCGTGAATATCTTCCGGTATCTATACGCCGTTTGTTCTGACACAAATGTGGGCAACTCCGGTCCTGGATAGGTTTTATCCCAGCTTAGAGTTTCGAGGTAGTCGCGGACAGGTTGCTTGTCAAGGCTATCCTGTCCTCTTCCCACTTCGTATTTTTCCATAGACCAGAACCGGGATGAATCGGGCGTAAGCATTTCATCTATGACTATGATCTCATTATTGAGCATTCCGAACTCAAGCTTTGTGTCGGCGACGATAATTCCCCTTTCCTCGGCAAACTTCGAAGCCTCGATGTATATCTTTAAGCTCAATTCCCTTATCCTTCGCGATGTCTCGGGACATATAAGCTCGCAGAGTTCAGAAAAGGTTTTGCTTTCATCATGACCTTCTTCTACTTTCGTCGTAGGAGTAAAAATCGGCTTCGAAAGCTTTTGGGATTCTTGCAATCCTGCGGGTAATTGTATTCCGCATATCATTCCAGTCTCCTGGTAGTCCTTCCATCCGGAGCCCGCCAAATATCCACGCACGACACATTCGGCGAGAATAGGCTTTGCTTTCCATACCAGCATACTACGACCTCTTAATATATCTCGATATGAATCGCAAATCTCAGGATATTTAAAAACATCCATGGAGATAAGGTGACTGCGGATGAGATCCCTGAAAAACCAGAACCAGAAGCCCGACAACTGATTCAGGACTTTCCCTTTACTCACAATTCCTGTCGGCAATACGACATCAAATGCCGACAGGCGATCGGTGACAACTATAAGTAACTTGTCACCGAGGTCGTAAACATCCCGCACCTTTCCTCTTTTGGGAATCCCGATATCTGTGAAATTCGTTTCTCTTAATATCTCTTCTTGTATCATATCACGCCTCCTCGCGTTTTGTTGTACATATCTGTTTTCGAGAAAGTTCGTTAGTCCTTTCTTCCTGGCTATTTCAATGGCCATTGCCAGTGCGTCCGGAAACTTCAAGCGCATTTGGGGCTTGATTGGTTTAAGTTCAATTACCGGAAGATCTTCTTCTCTATCGTTTACAGCGTGTATGCATGCCCGAAGAAAACCCTCAGCACCAACGTAATCCCTGAAAATAACTCTGGTTCCGGGAACGTGAATTATGCTACTGATTGCCGCTTTCGTCTTTTCAGGATCCTCATCCTCAAAAGCCACTGCATAAACTCTGATATGTGAATCTTGCAGGACGTTCCGAAGAAATGCATCATCACAGCCCGAAAGATGATTCGCCCAACCTGCGCCGACGATGAGTCTGTCAACATTAGGCACAGAAGGACGATTCTGATTTCCATTGCCGCGACCAAAAATCCTGCCACAATAGCTTCTTAGGCGATGCTGCACAGCAAGTGTATGTCTATGCTGGCTGTTTATATCGAACCACCTAAGGGATATGGAGCCTTCCATTTCTTTACTGGTTAGATAATCCAGACCCCAAATGCATTGCGGCAAATCAGAGTCCGAACCTGTCGCCGCACCGATCCGTAATTTTTGAGGTGCTAATTGCAAGTTTGTCGCCATGATCTCTCCTCTTCCTTTTATAGTTTATTTTCGGCTTCGCGCCGAGTTTTATGCGACCTTGTTAAATCTTTCGAATATTTCGTCCACATACTTCAGATTCATCTCCGGATTAAAACATTCTTCGATTTCTGTGGTTGACAGCAGATTGGAGATTTCAGGGTGACTTTTGACCAGATCGCGGAAACTTTCGTCCTTAGCATTAACAAAGATTCCGCGCTGGACTGATTTTGCCAGTCCCTCCAGCAGATCATAAGCTATATCCCTGGGCATTGCCTTTTTGGTAAGAGCGATCATAAGTTGCTGGGCAAAAACAATGCCGCCGGTTTTCCAAAGATTTCTATTCATTTGTTCAGGAAAGACCTCTAGTTTTTCCATAACAGTTGAAAAACGATCAAGCATGAAATCCAGCAGAGTTGTAGAATCCGGAATAAAGATTCTTTCCAGAGCGGAATTATCCAAAGATCTTTCGCACCAGAGATTTTCATCCTCGTTTGCCATAACGAGATAACCTCTCATTGCTTTAGCTAGTCCGCAAGTATTCTCGCTCTTAATGGGATTACGGAGAAAACTTTTTCCAGGCATGGCTGAAGAACCCTTAGCTGTATCCTTTTTATATTCGGCAACTTCGCTTAAATCCGTTCCAGCCAAATGTCTTATTTCTGTGGCGAATCTATCCAACGAATTGGAAACACCGACCAGGCAGCTTATATATCTGACCAGTAGATCGCGGCTTATAACTTGGTTGGAAATTTTGGCTGGTTTCAATCCGAGGAGTTTGCAAGCAATCCTTTCAATCTCGGGATTTAATGAATATTTTCCTACGGCTCCGGAAATCTTGCCAACTCTGATTTCTTCTCTGGCTGATCGCATTCTAGCCAGATGACGGTCCAATACATCAACCCAGTTGATTAGCTTTAAACCGAAGGTGATTGGCTCGGCATGGATAAAATGTGTCCGGCCTATCATAATTGTGTGCTTGTGCTCAAGTGCTCGGTGAAATACGACGGTCCGGAGTCTTTTGACTTGTTCGATCAGTATATCCATAGCCTCGACTAGAAGCATGGCCAATGCCGTGTCTTCAATGTCAAAAGAAGTAACTCCAGTGTGGTAATAGATTTTGGTCGATTCATCCAGCAGTTCGGAAACTGCAAGTATAAAGGCGATCATGTCGTGGTCGCCCAATGCCTCGAGTTCATCTGCTCGCTGTAAGATTTCCGAAGTGATGACTATTCTTTGTGCGTTTTTATAAACTATCGCGGGTATATTTTCACGCCGTGTCCTAGCCATGAGAATAGCAACCTCAACATTATGCCAGTAAGTTTTCTTTTTTAACTCTTCCCAAAGTTCCCCCATCGGTTTTCTAGTGTATCTTTCAATCATAATAACCTCCTTATGTCCTTAAGATTAAAGGCCGAAAAGCCTTTTTGAAACAAATCTATATTGTCAAAGGACCAAAAAACCAAGCAAAAACTTGGTCCTCCTCGATAATTTAAAGATAGCAAATGTTGATAAAAAAGCAAGGAATTTTTATAGCTGTATCGTATAACATATTCCGTCGGTTGACGGAATATGTTATAAAAAAATCTTTACTTATTGCTAATCGGCATTAAATGAAGAATAAAATATTTAGATAATTTTGATTTTTGCACTTTGCATTTTCTATTACATTCCGTCCGTTTCCTCGGTGATTTCAGAGATCGGCTCCTTAACTCTGAAAAGTTTTCTGGAAATTGAGTTTTTGAAGTGGAAAAATTCTTCGACTTTAAAAACCCAGCTCATAAAAAGAAATACGATAATTCCCATTCCTCCGGAAATGACAAGTTGTGAAAAAATTCCGATAAAGGTGTCGATGTTGGCAACTCTATTTATCGCGTATTTTAGCATCTGGGTAATAAATCCGGCAATAATCGCAGCCAAAAGTATTCTCGAGATTGAATTCAAGATATGTTTTTCATCCAAATTACCTATCTTTTTTCGAAGTATCGCAAAAAGGAGCGCCATATTAATTATGCTGGCTGCTGAAAAAGCAATTGCCAGTCCTGATACGGCGTAATTCTTTATTAAGATTATCACTAAAATAATATTTACCGCTTCGCTGGCGAGCGCTACATAAAAAGGAGTTTTGGTATTATGAATAGCATAAAAAGCTCTGGCCAGAAGCGGGATGAGGCACTGGGCAAACAAGCTCGCGGTGAGGAATCCCAAAGTTTCAAAAGTAAGTACTGTATCTTCCCAATTAAATTGTCCTGCTCCCAAAATAACACGCACAAGCTGGGCTCTTAGCAACAGCATCAGGATGCTTAATGGAATAATAAAAAACAATATCCTTCGAAAAACTTTGGAAAAATTTTGTATGAATTCATCATTCATTCCTTTTGCATAAGCGGCGCTTAGGGTCGGAAAAACCGCTACGGCAAAAGAAACTCCAAAAAGGCCCAGCGGGAAGCTCTGGATATTATTGGCAAAATTAAAAATCGCCAGGCTTCCTGAAGCCAAAGTGGAAGCAAAAATAGTTATCACCAGAAAATTTACCTGGCTTACCGCGATTCCCATCGTCCTGGGAATCATTAATCGCGCTATTCTTCTGATATTTTCATTTCTGAAAACTCCGAAGAGAACGGGCTTGAATTTAAAACCGGAGAATTTGACTGCCGGATACTGGATAAGCATATGCATAAAAGCTCCGAGAACTACTCCGACAGCCAGTCCTGCGGGTCCCATAAGCTTTACAAAAAACAGAGCCCCGATAATTATTCCGACATTATACATTATCGGCGCGATGGAATAGATGAGAAAATTTTTGAGTGAAACTAAAACCCCGCCAAAAATAGCGCTGATTCCCAAAAATACGGGACTTAGAAACATTATCCGCGTAAGCGTTATTGCCAAATCTATTTTTTCCCCTGAAAATCCGGGAGTAATAAGGTGCATAATAAAAGGAGCAAATATCGCCAAGATTCCCGCTACGATAATCAAAGCAAGAATGATAATATTCATCATTCCGGAAACTAGCTCCCATGCCTCATCTTTTTTTTCATTAGAAACAAGACTAGTAAAAACAGGAATAAAAGCGGCGCTTAAAGCCCCGAGGATTAATAAGTTATATAATAGATCCGGAATTCTGAATGCGGCATAATAAGCATCAAGAGTATCTCCGGCTCCAAACTGGGAAGCTAAAATTCTGTCTCGGAATAATCCCAAGAATCGGCTGGCAAAACCAGAAACGGCAATAATAAAAGCCGCAGCGGTAATTGACTCCGTGGGTTTGCCGTTGAATATTTTGTTATTAGTTAGTTTTTGTATCATCTCTACGAATTACGAATCTGTACAAATATACGAATGTACGAATTTTAGTTGTTTATTATCACATTACTTTTCGTAAAAACCAATCCAATAAATCTGTCTACATCTAACTTTGTCTCTAGTCTCAAACTGCTATCTCCTTTCTCAATATTATTTTCCGGATAATTCCAGATATCTTTATAATTTTTTGGAAATTTTATGTCCGAGATAAAATTGCTTCCAATACTTCCTGACTGTTTTTGAACAAGCAAAGAATAAGAATCAGCTTCAGTTTTTTCGCTGTTCAAATTTATTTTGAAAGGAAGGAGATATTTATACCTTAAAACCATTGTTTCTTTAGGACTCACATAGGTCCAGTTGGCAAAAACTGTTTTTCCCGAATCTTCATAAATTCTTGTTCCTGAATTTTCATCAATTAGCACATTTCCTTCTTCTTTTTGCACCAGGGGATCTTTTTTGAATCCCAGGCTATCATAATCAAGCGGAGGATTGACTGTCTCTCTGGTTTGCCCTTCTGCTTCAAGGAGTTTTGCGCCAAGCGGCACATAAACTCTCATATAATCAGCGTTCACCTTATTCCACCATTCATAATCAGTGTCGCCTCCATTATGATGCCGTGTAATCGTTACTGTGTCAATGATTGTTCCGTCGTTTTGAATCTCCGCTATGTGTTCTATTTTTTCATCTATCACCCCGTCAGTTTTAAAACCGTTAATGTTAGTATTTATTACGCTCAAATAATCTTTTTGCGTGTCTAAAATTTCTCCCGACCATCCTTTTTCTGAAATTATTTTTTGGAGATCTTCGTTTTGGGAATAAAAAAGGACGTGCTTTTGTGCTAGCCCTTCAGAAAAAGCCTCAAAAATGCCTGCTATGCTTTTTGCATCGCGGGCGTTGAAAATTCTGTCCAAAATAATTGGAGCAAGGTCTGATAATATTTTTTTCGGCTTATTCTCTTCTTTGTCATAATCAACTTCTACTTCGTACTGCGTTTTTTCAATGAAATTTTCGGAATCGATGGTAACATCATAATCTTTCATTTCGATTGGTCCGGTTATTTTTAGAAGTTCCTGCATTATTGTCGGAGTGAGGGTTATTACTCCGTCTGCTGTTGGTCCGCCTGTTTTTTCGTAAAAATCCATTGCCTTTTTAGCTGAAGTTGGGAAGTCGGGAAACCAGTTGCTGTCATGAAGGCTCCAAGCCGCGCTGAT
Source organism: Patescibacteria group bacterium (assembly GCA_043803385.1). GTDB lineage: Bacteria > Patescibacteriota > Minisyncoccia > Moranbacterales > JAKLHP01 > JAKLHP01. The sequence goes on from JAZDKA010000041.1 coordinate 83,301, forward strand.
TTTTTGGATTGGTTTTGGAGGAACTATTTTTTCCTGGAGCTGCCCATCGGGATTAAAAATTCCGTCAATGAAAAAATTACGGATTCTTCCTTCCGAAATATCCATAATCCCGTAGCTTCCGATAAATCCTCCGGTAGCTCTCATTTCCTGATTGTTCTGAAAGAGAAAAAGATATTTTCTCGGCCCGTTTCCTCCCAGAAGATCGGAAAATATTTCGCTATTGCCCAGAAAATTTTTGACAAACTGCCTGATCGAGGGCAGTTTTTCTTTTATAGCTGAAAATTGTTCGCGCTTGTCTTCAGGAAGGTCGTCAACATTTATTTTATCGATATTTTCTTGGATCTGGTCTAATTCCGCACTCACTATTTTAATGTCTTTTTCCGAGGACTTGAAAATTTCAAGGAAAGAAATATTATTGTTGCCTTTTTCGCCGAGCGGATTTTGAAGATAACTCACTTTTTTTATTATTTCATTCAGCGATTGTCCAGCAATAGCAATGTGCTTTCCGGCTTCAACTAAGTTCTTTCCGGAGGAAAGCTTTGAAGAGAATGGAAAGAAGCGCGATATCTCAATGACTATTTTCCCCATCTCATCCAAATTTTTTGAAGCTTCCTCGAATTTTTCATATGATTTTTCAAACTCCAAACCGGAAGATTCGAAATTTTGGTTTCTGATGCTGTCTATGGCTGAATTCAAGTTGGAATAAGCTTCCTGGCTGTCCCCCAGCACCTTCCCTTTTATTTTTAATCCTTTGGCTCCGTAAGCAGCGCCTCCTATCATCAGAGCGATAATCAAAGACAAACTGGCAAAGGAAAAAGCCAATTTCCGAGGATTAAAATTAAGGGAAAATCTAGCTGGTAAAAAGAGGTCAGAAAAATGGAAGCTCTCTTTTAATTTTTTCGGGTCATATTCTACTTTTTCTTCTTCTTCGAATTTTTGCTCTTCTCTTGAGAAATAATTTTCTTGTTCCGGTTCAGGATAATTAATTTCAGGCACATAGGAACTTTCACTGAAAAATGGCACTTCCTCACTTTTTAATTTTTCCCCGAGTTGGAATATTTCTGCATTCCTGGGATTATATTCAAGATCACGCATCGCGACATACCGCCTTTCTTTTTCTTCGTGTTTTTGAAATTTTTCCTCAACATTTAGCACTCTTTCTATTCTTTCGATTTTTTTCCAATCCAAATCACCGGTCTCGTCGACCGGCCGGACATCGAACATCTGCAGCAATATGTTATTTTTCGGCATATATTCTTAATGTTTCTTTCGCCATTTTTTCCCAGCTGTATTTTTTTGCCCATTCATACCCCTTTTCGGATAATTTTTTTCTAAGCTCTCCATTTTTGTATAATTCCAAAATCGCTTTATTTATATTTTCTTTTTTTCTGGCATTGAAATAATAAGCGCTTTCTCCTAAAATTTCTTTCATGCAATCATGATTGGATGACGCTACCGGTATTTTTCTTGACATGGCTTCAAGCGGAGGAAGCCCGAATCCTTCGTAGAGCGATGGAAAAATATAAAACAAGGAATTTTTATAAATCGCGTCCAGCTCATCATCTGGAACAAAGTCAGTAAAAATTATATTCTTTCCTCCTGCTAAATCTTTCAATTTTTTGTAAAAATAATCTTCTTTCCCGACAAGAACCAAATTTAAATCTTTGCCGGAAATTTCTTTGAATGCCAAAACCAACGCTTCCAGATTTTTGTGCGGATAAGCGTTGCCAACATACAATGCGTATGGTTTTATTATACCATATTTTTCAAGAATTTTATTTTGATTGTCGGGATTTAGGGAATCATTAATCTGATCGCAAGCTTCATGGGTTACCGCTATTTTTTCTGACGGCACCTGATAGTATTTCAGAATGTCTTTTTTAGTAAAATTGGAAACGGCGATTATCCTTTTTGCTCTTTTTATGGCAAAACTAATGACTAATTTATAGGCCAGAAATTTTATCCAATAAAAAATAGGATTTATGGTTGTTGCCTTAATTGTCGGAAAATGAAGAAGAATCAAATCGTGGATAGTGATAATGAAAGGTTTTTCGTAGAATAGCGGAACATTGAAATGGGGAAAATGAACCAAGTCAAGATTATATTTATTAAGAGTCTTTGGCATATTCACTTGCTCTGATATCGTATACCATTGATAATCGGCTAATATTTTGTGAAAGTTTTTGTTTTTCGGCTGGTATTCGTCAAAATTTTCCTTCCGGAGAAATATAAAAAACTGATTTTCGTTTCCGACGGAAATCTTTTCCAAATTTTCTATTAATTTTTGCGTGTATCTTCCCAGCCCTTTTCCGATGGTGCCAAAAAACCGGGCATCAATTCCAATGCGCATGCCAATTTTGTCTGCGAGCGGAGCGAGTAGCTACAAAATTGAGCATCCCGCACCAATTCACTGTTCAAATTTTATATTATTACCAACTGAGCCGTTAGGCGATTCCGTGATTAGGACAAAGTATCACTCTAATCTTTATTCGGAATTGGTGCTGGGACAACGAGGCTATTTCTGATTCGTGAAAATTCGTTACTACGCTTTACCGTCGCATCCGAAAATTTTCATTTTGTCTTTCACTGTGTCTTTCACTGCTTCCCGAGCCGTTCCTAGGAGCTCGCGGATATCAAAAGAAACTCCGCCCTGATATTTCACGGCGCTCATCAAGTTATTGACAAAAGCCAGCCGTATGGCGGTATCCACATTGAAGCAACAAATGCCGCGCTTCACCACCTCTTGCACCCGGCCATTCTCCCAGTCGGAGGCTCCATGCAAAACCAGCGGAATATTGGTCATCTTATTAATCATTTCCAGCCGGCTGTAGTCCGGCTCCTTTCTTTCTTTGAAAAATCCATGGGCGTTGCCGATAGCTACGGCCAAGGCGTCAATGCCGGTCTTTTTCACGAATTCCTCGGCTTGCCCCGGATCAGTCATATACTTGTCCCAGTCAACTTCTCCCATCTCTATTTCACCGATATAGGGAACGCTTCCCAGTTCGGCTTGCACTGTCACGCCTTTTTCATGACAGAAATCAACGATTTCTCTGGTTACTTGAAGATTATCGGCATAGTCTTTGCGCGACCCGTCATACATAACCGAATTAAAACCGATGGTTACCGACCGCTTGATAATTTCAAAACTTTTCCCGTGGTCGAGATGAACGCCAATCGGTATTTCGGGTGCGTAAAACTCGGCGTTGTTTTTTACCAGGTGGTAGATCATCCGTCCGCCCGCGTATTCCATGGTTTTTTCGGTAATCTGGATGATTACCGGCGAACGCATTTCCCGCGCCCCTTCCACAATCGCCCGCGTCGTTTCCAGATTAACCGTATTAAAAGATCCAACGGCGTATTTACCGTCTTTGGCTTTTTGTAAGATTTCCTTGACACTGGTTATCATGCAAATTTATATCCGAATTACATGCGAATTAAGTCCAAATATTCGTATCACAATTCGGATGTAATTCGTATCTTAATTCGTATCAATTATTGATGCGATTTTAATGAATTCATGGGGTATTAATGACTCCCTGCCGACCAGGACCCCATCCATCCCCGGCTCTATGCATAATTTTTCCACGTTTTCTGGTTTTACATCTCCGCCATACAAAATTGGCGATTTTAAGCTATTTTTCGCCCCATACATTTGGCCCAAAATCTTGCGGATGATGATTTTAGCCTCCATTATCTCGTTGGAGGTGGGAATTATGTCCGTTCCGACCGACCAGACCGGTTCATAGGCAATAATTATTTTTTCCAGCTGCCCGCCTTTCAAATCCCGCAATCCTTCTTCCAATTGGATGGACAGTATATCCGCTGTCATATCATTATCCCGCTCCTGGCGCGACTCGCCGATGCAATAGATGATATTGAGGCTGGCTTTTGCCGTTGCGTGTATTTTCAAATTATCCATGGCGCTCGTTTCACCGAAATAT
>JAZDKA010000042.1:0-2700 GCA_043803385.1 Patescibacteria group bacterium
AGACGCAGAAAGATATTTTAACAAAATTAAAGTTAATTATTTTCACTTAATTTCCTGGGCAGTTTTCCCTTTTTTAAAATTGCCCGGAGCTAAATTCGTATTGAAAATTCTGGAATTTTTTGATAGAATTTTACTTGCCCTCCCATTTCTCAAAAAATACGCTTTTAAAATTGTTTTTATTTGTCGAAAGCGAGTTTTAGAATAAAACGAAGCTGAGACGGAAGATGAAGGTAAACTCCGAAGGAGGCAAACTTCATCGCCCTTTATGATAAAGCGTCTCTTTGATATTATTTTTTCTTTTTTGGGGATAGTGTTGCTTTCGCCCTTATTTGGCGTGATTGCTTTACTGATTAAATTGGACTCCAAGGGCCCGGTTTTTTATCGCGGTCAAAGAGTAGGAAAGCAGGGAAAGCTCTTTCGGATTTTTAAATTCCGGACAATGGTTGTTGACGCGGAAAAATTGGGAGGGCCGTCAACGTCTGGCGACGATCCGCGGCTTTTAAAAATCGGCCATTTTCTGAAAAAATACCAATTGGACGAATTACCCCAATTGATAAACGTACTAAAAGGAGAAATGAGTTTAGTCGGCCCGAGGCCAGAAGTTAAAATGTATGTTGATATGATGCAGGATTACGAAAGAAAAAATATCTTTTCTATTAAACCGGGAATGACCGATTTTGCCAGTTTATGGAATTTTCACGAAAGCGAGATTTTAAAAGGCAGTTTGGATCCGGAAAAAACTTACCAGGAAAAAATCAGACCGACAAAAATAAAACTTCAAATGGAATATATGAGAAACCGCTCTTTTTTGTTAGACTTAAAGATAATCATTAAGACGATAATAAGGTTATTTTATTAATGAATAATATTGCGAATTACAAAAAAACCGCTACCGAAGCCAAGAAAAAAGTGCTTGAGCTGATATATAAAAAAAATACTTTGACAATTTCTCCTGATTTAATATAATGATAGTTATGGGAAAGAGAATTTGCCAACAATGTAATAAAAAAGAATTAAAGAAATATCAAAGGAAGTATTGTTCGAAAAAATGTGAAGGGGAGTCAAGGACAAAATGGATAAGTAAAAATTGTTATTTTTGCAAAAAGGAATTTAAATTAAAACCGCAACGAATAAACAAAGCAAAGTTTTGTTCTCAGGAGTGTTATTGGAAATTTTTAACAGGAAGACCATCGGGGAAAAAAGGCAAAAGACTTTCTGAACAACAAAGAAGAATAATTGCCGAAAGAAGTCCTTTTCAGAAGGGACACATTCCTTGGAATAAAGGAAAACTACATTTAGGAAAAGAAAGACATCCTCTTTGGGGGAAACATCATTCTGAGGGAACTAAAAAAAAGATGAGTGAGTCGAAAAAAAAGTTATATAAATCTGGTTGGAAGGTTTGGAATTATGGTAAACATCTTTCAGAAGAAATAAAAGAAAAAATTAGAAAAGCGAGAGCAAATCAAAAGAATATACCAAGAGGAGAAAATCACTATTTTTGGAAGGGCGGTATTTCTCCCCTGAAAAGGAGATTAGCAACTTGTTTCAGGCGCAGAGAATGGAGAAGAGCAGTATTTGAACGAGACAAATTTACGTGCCAGCAATGCGGAGCTCGAGGAGGATATTTAGAAGCTGACCATATCGTGCCACTGTATATAATCTTAAAAGAAAACAAAATTAAGATATTTGAAGAAGCAATGCGATGTGAATTATTATGGGATGTGAATAATGGCAGGACGTTGTGTCGTTTTTGCCATAATAAAACAGAAACATGGGGAAGACATTAAAAGAATATAAAGAGATAGCAAGGTTAGCAAGAATCAAAACGATTTCCATGATTTATGCTGCACAGAGCTCACACGTCGGAAGTTGTCTTTCTGTTATCGACATTCTGACAGTTTTATACATGGGTGTTGTGCAAAATCTTGATAAAGATCTCAAGGAAGACAGGGATAGGGTCGTGGTGTCCAAAGGCTGGGTTGCGGCGTCAGTATATTATTTTTTGGCCCAAAAAGGGATTATACCGAAAGAAGATTTGGAAACTTTTTGCCAAGACGGCAGTAAGTATGTTGGCTTAGCGGAGCCAAACGTCAGGGGTATAGAGGCGGCCGGGGGATCAATGGGATTTGGATTGCCTTTTGGGGTTGGGTTTGCTCTGGCCAAGAAGGTGAAAAAGGAAAAAGGGAAAGTTTTTGTTTTGATGAGCGACGGAGAAATGCAGGTAGGAACGACTTGGGAGTCAGCTTTGCTGGCGGCCCATCACAAGCTGGATAATTTGTCAGTTGTTGTTGATGCTAACGAATTGCAGGCGATGGGAAGAGTCAAAGATATTTTGAATATTGAACCGTTACAAGATAAGTGGAAAGCGTTTGGCTGGGAAGTCCGGGAAATTGACGGGCATAATTTTGAAGAAATAGAAAACGCATTAGTTTCACCTTTGTTTTCGAAGACAAAACCCCTTGTTATTATTGCTCACACCATAAAAGGTTACCCCGTTTCTTTTATGAAAAATAATAATTTATACCATTATAAAAATTTATCAAAAGAGGAATATGAAAAAGCATTAAAAGAATTAAATTCAAATGGCGGAAATTATTAAACAACAAGATACAAGAAGGGAATTTATTGATGCCCTCATAGAGTTGGCGGAAACCGATCCAGCTATATGTTTGATTATTCCGGACGTCGGTTTTAATTATA
>JAZDKA010000043.1:0-17013 GCA_043803385.1 Patescibacteria group bacterium
TAACTAGTTATTATGCGAGTTTACTTCGTAATTAGTGGATTAAATTGTATATTGTGCGAATATATACTATAATAATTCCGTTGGTTCGATATTGTTAATTTTAGCATAAATTTTATGCAATTAAAAGAGCTTCTGGAAAAAATAGAAGATGAGTTGAAACTTCGAAATTACAGTCAGAAAACCATTAAAAGCTACCTGATTTGTCTTTCTGATTATTTTAACTTTATCAAAATCGTTAAAAAAGATCCTGATATAGCTTTAATTAAAAAATACCTGCTCGATAAGCAAGCCAGGGGTCAAGCACCGCAGACTATAAATTTGTATCTTAATGCTATCAAATATTTTTACCGAGAAATTTTTAAAAGCAACGTGAAAATTGGCTTGAAATTCGCTAAAACATCCAAAAAGTTGCCGACAGTTCTTTCCAGGACAGAAATTGAAAAAATAATCAAATCAATAGAAAACAAGAAGCACAAACTACTTATCTCCCTCTCCTATGGCGCCGGACTTCGAGTAAGTGAAACGATAAATTTGAAAATTAAAGATGTTGATTTAGAAGAACTGACTCTTCATATCAAAAATTCCAAGGGGAGTAAAGATCGAATCACTATTTTCCCCGAAAAATTGAAAACGGATTTGGCTGAAATTATGGCGCTTCGCGATAAAAATGATTATGTTTTTGAAAGTGAAAGAAGCGGCAAATTAACTGAAAGAACCGCTCAAAAAGTTTTTGAAAATGCTTTGGCAAAAACTGGTATCCAGAAAGACGCGACATTTCATTCACTCCGCCATAGTTTTGCCACCCATCTTCTAGAAAATGGCGTTGACATCCGCTATGTACAAGAACTTTTGGGTCATGCTAATATTAGAACGACGCAGTTATATACCAAAGTGACCAACCCGATTTTAAAAAACATCAAAAGCCCGTTAAATTGAAAACATGCAAAATCAAATAGAAGAGATTAAAAAAGAATACCAGGAAATTACAAACCAGCTGAATTCGCCGGAGGTTTTTTCCGATTCCAAAAAAATGGCAGAGCTTAGCAAAAGACAAGCTGAACTTAGGGAAGTAATCGAAATAATCGGAAAATATGAGAAATTGAGCCACGAAATGAAAGGAAATGCTGAAATTATTAATTCCGAAAGCGATCCAGAACTTAAAGAAATGGCAATGAATGAAAACATCAAGCTTTCTGAAGAAAAAGAAGAAGTCGAAAAAGAATTGGAAGCAATGCTCATTCCCAAAGATTCCAATGACAGCAAAAATGTCATCGTTGAGATCAGGGCTGGCGCCGGAGGAGATGAGTCTTCCCTTTTCGCCGCGGAATTATTCAGGATGTATTCAAAATACGCTGAAAAAAATAGCTGGATGGTTTCCGTGATGAATTCCAATCAAACCGAACTTGGCGGATTTAAGGAAATAGTTTTTGAAGTTAATGGGAAAGATGTTTTCAGTAAAATGAAATACGAGTCAGGTGTTCATAGGGTACAAAGGGTTCCGGAAACGGAAAAGGTCGGAAGAGTCCATACGTCAACTGCTACCGTCGCCGTCCTTCCGCAAGCAGAAGAAGTGGAACTTAAACTCAACGAAAATGACCTTCGCATCGATACTTATTGCTCCTCCGGGCCGGGCGGACAGTCTGTCAATACTACCAAAAGCGCGGTTAGGATCACTCATATCCCTACCGGGCTCATTGTCTGCTGCCAGGATGAAAAGTCCCAGATAAAGAATAAGGAAAAAGCTATGAAAGTGATGCGCTCCCGGCTTCTTCAGCTGGAAGAGGAAAAGAGAGCCAAGGAACTGGGAGAAGAACGGAAAAGCCAAATAGGAACCGGAGACCGAAGCGAAAAAATCAGAACTTACAATTTCCCCCAGGATAGAATCACCGACCACAGGATAAAACAATCCTGGAGTAATATTGAAACGATACTAAATGGCGATTTAGAGCCAATGATCAGCATCTTGCAAAAGGAAGATGTTAAGAGAAAGATGGAAAAATAATGGCAACCATTTTCGATATTCAAAAAAAATATAGGGGAAAACTAGATTACTTGGATCTTGAACTTATTATCGCTCACGCTATCAAAAAATCGCGTGAGTTTGTTTTATCACACCCGGAGAAAAAAATAACCAAGAAACAAGAAACAATAACCAATAATTTTATTGAGCGAAGGATTGAATGCGAACCGCTGGCATACATTTTGGGAAAAAAAGAATTCTATGGATTAAAATTCAAAGTTAATAAAAATACTCTTATTCCGCGTCCCGAAACAGAAATGATGGTGGATTTGGCAACTAAAAACTTACAACTAATAACTAATAACAAGAAACTTTTTATTATTGACATTGGAACTGGAAGTGGAAACATAATAATTGCAATTGCAAAGCAATTGCAGAATTTGGAATTGAGAATTAAGAATTTAGAATTTATCGGAATTGATATCTCGAAAAAGGCTTTGCAAATCGCCAAACAAAACGCAAAAACGCATAAAGTGGACAAAAAAATTAAATTTATACACGGTAATTTACTTGAACCATTTATAAAAAAATTAAAAATTAAAAATAAAAAATCAAAAAATATAATTATTGCCAACCTTCCCTACGGATGGTCGGCCTGGAAAAATAATTCTTCAGCTGAAACTATTGGCATAAAATTTGAACCGTCAATTGCTCTTTTTACAGGGAAAAAAGGCCTCGAACTCTACGAAAAGTTATTAATGCATCTTCTTCAATTCAAAAAAAATAACCAGAATATATTAGCATTACTCGAAATTGACCCGAGACAAAGCGCTGGTATCAAAAAAATGATAAAAAAATATTTTCCCAAAGCAAAAATAACTTTTTATAAAGATCTTTCCGGAAAATGGAGACTATGCGAACTGAAAATCTAAGATTTTCAGTAAATTCCAAACCACAAATTCCAAATTCCAAACAATTAAAAAATACTTTTAAATTTTTGGGCTGTGGATAACTTTTTGCTATTGCATAAAAAAACATATTGCTTTATAATTTAATTGCTGATTGAAAAACTTTTATCCCATTAAATAATCTAAAAAAATATTTAACCGGGATGAAATAAAATCAATTTACTATTGTAAAAATATTATAGTGTGATAAAATATTATCATAACAAAAGATTTCAATCGCAAAAATAAAAATAAGTGTCGATAAAATAAAAAATGTTTGTTGCAATCTAAAAAGATTTTAACAAATTTAAATTGAAAGGAGGTGAAATCAAAATGGCAAAAAAGAAAAAAGCTAAGAAAGGAAAGAAGAGAATATAATTTCTTAGATAATTAAGTTTTCTTTTTGGCCTGATTATTCTTTCGGGCCAACATATAAACTAGGACCGTCCTTAACATAGGGCGGTTTTGGTTATTCTTTACGAACTACGAATTCAATACGAATATACAAATAATTTAGTAATATTCACCAAGAAAACCATGCGCCCATTATCATAATTCATACATTCGTATATTTGTACGGATTCGTAATTCGTAAAGATTTGTCCGTAGATGACTTTAAAATTACAACAGACTTACCGTTTTTTGTCTAGTTGACGCCTAAAAATGGGCTTGTTAGAATTAAAAGACGCAGTTTCAACGAAAGCTGTACCTTGATAATTAAATTAAGCCCGCCTATGCCTTCCAGGCTTCGGCGAGGCAAAACTAGAAAGGATGGTGATATTAATGGAAGAAAAGGAAAAAGATGAACAAGGCACTGAATATGAATCGGAAGGTCCCGGCAGTTGGCTTAGGGATAATCTAAGAATTATCATCAGCATATTGATAGTAGTGGCTATTGCCGGAGGAGTATATTCTTATTCCAAAAGAAATCAATCATCATTAAGTAGCAATAAATCCGCGGAAGAACAGGCCGTGCAAGAAGAAGGAAAGGTTGAAGTGGGAGCAAGCAACAATGAAGCTGCTACGGAGCAGAAAAACGAACAAGGAGGACAAGTTGCCGGTAAACAGCAGACCGCTCAAGCTTCCACTAGCCAGGAGACCGAAGGATCATTTATAGAATCCGCCGGAAAAGGAGATGGTCAAACGCATTTAGCTCGCAGAGCGCTAGCGAACTATCTCGAAAAAAATCCTGACTCCGGACTCATTGCGGAGCATAAGATATATATTGAAGATTATCTAAGAAAACATTCAGGGTTTAAGGGAAAGGTTAAAGTGGGGACTTCGATAGAATTTTCCAAAGACCTCATAAACAAAGCAATTGCAGGTTCTAAACAGCTTAATGACAAACAACTCCAAAATCTTCACAAATACGCCGTAAGAGTGCCTTCTCTATCATGACTCTCATAGGAGGAAAAAACAGATAAGCAAAACAAAAGTTGTTTGCTCTTTAAAGGAAAATAAATCCTTTTGAATATTTCAAAAACCCCGATAACATCGGGGTTTTTGTTATGCTTGCCCTGCTAAATCAGTAAAGCTATTTATACAGGGTTAAGTAAAGTATTAAGTAAAAACTCGCAATACAAAAACACCCGCAAAAGCGGTGTTTTTGTGGAAGGTTGCGCTTTTGGGGCGTTATCTCGACAAAGCTAGCTAATTCAAACTCTTGATTTCTATCATACCTCATGCCAATCAAACTCTACCTACTCAGTCGCATTTTCCAAGGAGACCTTTATTTTCTTTTTCTTTTTGTCTGTCGTAATGCACTACCAGCAACAGACTTTTCCTTTTTTCTTGATAAATCTTTCTTTAAAAGTCTGCTGGCAAGTTTTGCAACTTTTTTGCTTGTTACTGCCATTATTTTTCACCCCCTTTCTTTATCTCTATTTTAATATTTGTTCTTTTAAAATTTAACCCTGTGGATAACTTTATTTTGACCTTCGGGTAATCTTCGGGTATAATATAACTATACTACATTTGCTAAAATTGTCAATACTTATGGCGACTTTAACTAAGAGGCAAAAACAAATATTAGATTATATCAAAAAATATATTCGAAAAAATGGTATATCCCCTACCTTTGAGGAAATTAAAAAATATTTAAAACTCAAGGCACTTTCTACTATTTCTGAACATATCGAAGAATTAATTGAAAAGGGATTTGTTATAAAAAATGGATACGGTGCGAGAAGTATTGAGATAGCTGATAAAAAGATGCTAGATCTTGTAAAAATTCCACTGCTTGGAACTATTGCTGCCGGACAGCCCATTGAAGCGATACAAGAAAAAGAAATAATTGCCGTACCAAAAGCAAAAGTAACGAGAGGTGATAATTTTTATGCCTTAAAAATAGCTGGAAACAGTATGATTGATGAAAATATAAATGACGGCGACGTTGTTTTGGTAAGAGAGCAACAAACCGCTGAAAACGGCCAAAAAGTAGTTGCCTTGATTGATAATTATGAAGCAACATTAAAAACTTTTTATAAAGAAAGGAATCTGATTCGTTTGCAACCTGCCAATAAAGAATATGCGCCGATTATTATAAGGAAAGGCGAACGAGAAATAGCCATTCAAGGTATCGTAGTTGACGTCATTAAAGAAAATCTTTATCTAAACAATTGGATTCTGGAAAAATTTAAACAAAAAGTGGAGAAAAAGATAGAAAAAAGCATTGAAGAATTTGAAAATAAAGTTATCAAGGGCGACTGTTTGGATATTATGAAAGAAATTCCTGCAAAGTCCATTGGAATGATCTTGTGCGATCTTCCCTATGGCACTACACAAAATCATTGGGACAGTTTGATTCCTCTTGATAGACTATGGGAGCAATACGAAAGAATTATTGAAGACAATGGGGCGATTGTCCTAACATCTCAAGGATTATTCACAGCCCAATTAATGTTATCTAACCAAAAGCTATTTAAGTATAAACTTACATGGGTGAAATCAAAACCAACAAATTTTCTTAATGCAAAAAAACAACCCTTAAGAAAACATGAGGACATTTGTATTTTTTATAAGAAACAGCCTGACTACAATCCTCAAATGTCTGCAGGAGAACCCTATAATAAAGGTTTCAGAAAAGATCAACTAACGGGTAGTTACGGTGATTTTAAAACAGTTGAAGTTAAAAGTGATGGGAAAAGATATCCAACTGATGTTATCTATTTTAAAACCGCAGAAAGTGAGGGAAAAGTTTTTCATCCCACTCAAAAACCTGTCGAGCTTGGTCGCTACCTAATCCGAACCTTTACTAATAAAAATGATACTGTTTTGGATAATACTTGTGGCAGTGGAAGTTTTCTAGTTTCTGCTGTCCTGGAAGGACGAAAATTTATCGGCATTGAAAAAAACGAAGAAGTTTATCTTCATAAAAAACATACGGTTAATTATATAGAAATTTGTGAAAAACGAATCAAGGAAGCAAAAAACAAATACAGGATTGAATCTAATAAATTATTTTAAATTCCATCAAATATTTCTTCCTTTAGGATTTCATTTGCCTTCTTAAGCTCTTTTTCGGTCAATTCGCCTTTTTCTTTAAGCCATTTCAGTAAATGAAAGTACTGATTGGGATGAAGAATCGGCTTTACAATTTTGTTAAGCCCGGTCTCCTTTTGAATAAAAGAAAGATGCTTATCTGATAGTATTCCACGCCCAATTAAGTCGTATACTATTCTTATGGCATCAACCGAAGTAAGATTAAAATATCCCATTAGTTTTTTATCTATTTCAACATCTTCTAATTCAATATCTGATAAATCTTCGATTTTCTCCAGTCCGTTAAGATTACGATTGTAAAACTCTATTTCCTGCCCTCGGTAAGTAAACCACATTCTCCCTTGTTCAGTTAGCGAACCACGAGGCAGATATACTCCTTCACGCTTAACGCGCTCTTTTGATACCCAACCACAGATGTAAATTACCCACTTCCTCTGTCTTTCAGTTCCAGGCAATTCTCGATTATTTGGTGTTTCCAAATGTGTCATTAGATAAATATCGGCATCTAGTTTTTCATCGTGAATTTGGCGAGCAAAGAAATTATGTTTTGCTTCTCTGGCAATTCCATCGTTGCTTTCATATTCTTCCTTAAATGACAACGATCCGCCACGACATTTCACATCTAGTTTTACGCCTGACGGCAAGAGAATATCATAACCAAGCGGATGATTATCTGGATTAATTTCTGGCATTCCTAATTTATTACGAATTACCATCTCTGCCAACGCACCGAATCCTTGTTCTTCCTTATTTCCTCTTTCTGCACCAGTTTTGTTTTGATTATCAGAAATGTATTCTGCTGCTTTTTGGCGTAGCTGAAAACCTAACTCATTGGTGAGTTTTATTGCAATTGGTTTTGGATGATAATATTTATACATTAAACGACATCTAATTATGTTCAGATTACTATGTTTGGCATTGAAAGATAACTATACTATTGACATCTACAATCCGTACTTGATTTAATGGAATGAGTTTTTTATTTCTTATTATGATAATCACGAATGACTAAACCGCCTTTTATTCTTTTCACAACAACTCTTTGCCTTTCTCTCCACCCTAATTCTTTGACCATTTCTTTGGGAAGAGTTAAGCCGAGGCTGGCTCCGCTTCTTCCAATCCTGGTCAATTTTCGAATATTTTTATCTTCCAGTTTTCTAGTTGGCATATTATTAAGTAAAGTGTTAAGTAAATGATTAAATAAACTCTAATCTAATTCTATACTATCCCCGATTTTTATTCCATACCTATCCGCCATTCCGGCGTTTATTTCCAAAACTTTATCCGCCGGAGCATTAGGAATAATCGTATCTTGGAAATTATATGGAACATTTTTAGCGATATACATTATATTCTCCCCATCAATCCATACCATATCCAGATTGAATTTCATCCCTTTCATCCAAAAAGGATACTTCTCTTTTTGGAGGAATTTAAAGAGCATTCCGCAATTTCCGCACATTTTTTCCCTATTTGAAAGGCCTTTGGCAATTTTTTTGTTGCTTTCCACGACTTCGGCTTTTATTTTATGATTATTTATGCTGATATTTTCTAATCTATTGCCGTAAATAGAATAATTTTTAAAATAAACAAATGGCGCTATAAAAACAAGAACGCCAAAAAATATTAACCCGCAGATTTTAATCTTATGCGAAATCATTCTTTTTATTTTCCAATTTTTTCAGCTTTTTATTTATATAAATCAGAGTTAGCACCATTATTATGGAAACAGAAGCGAAAGTAATTGTTTTTCCCAGAGCTCTTGTATTTACTGCTACAGCAGCAATACAAATAGTGGTTCCGTAAAATAACATCGCTATTTTTTGGGGAGTCCAGCCAAGTTCTAAAAGTTTGTGATGAATATGCCTTTTATCGGATCTAAATATTGAATTTCCTGATTTAATTCTTTCACCTATTACCCAAAATGCATCGATTACCGGCACGGCCATAATCAAAAGGGCGGTGGCAATTTTTGTCCCAGCAAATATTGCCAAGGCACCCAGCATAAATCCCATGAACATTGATCCGGAAGTTCCCGCAAAAATTTTTGAAGGATAAAAATTAAAAATCAAAAAACCCAAAATAGCTCCGGAAAGGGCCATGGAGATAATTCCAACCGGAGGCTGATTTACTTCCGGTTTGAGAGAAAGCAAAAAAATAGTCAGAGTTCCAATGAGAGCCATTCCCCCGCTTAGCCCGTCAATTCCGTCTATCCAGTTCATTGAATTAATCATCAGAACAAACCAAAAAATGACAAACGCCAGGCTTGGTATAAGATATTTTCCCGTATTTAGAAACAGCATTCCCCCAAAAGGATTGGTAATATATTCAACTCTGGCTCCCAAAATAAAGACCAGCACTGCCACCGACACCTGAAATAAAAATTGCGTTTTCCAATCAAGCTGGATAAAATCATCGTGGATTCCGAAAATAAGTATGAACACGGAAGCGGCAATAATTCCCCATAAATTTGGAGAAATCACCAGGTTTTTATCAAGAAAAATAGTTGTTAAAAATCCTAATATAATTGCCACTCCGCCAAAACGGCATACTTTTTTTGAGGAATATTTCGGCGAATTTTTTATTTTCTTAAAAACATCAATCTTAGAGCATAAAATTAAAATCAAGGTTATTATTCCAACCGTAATAAGAAGCGATGTGAAAAAGGGAAAGAGATAAAACATTAGAATTTCCAATTTCTAATTGACCTAATTTCTAATAAAATTCCAAATGGCAAAATGTCTAATAATTATTTTGAAATTTAGGAATTAGAAATTTTATTAGGTGAATTAGGAATTAGGTAAATTAGGAATTAAAGATAAAAAAGTCCTACTTTTTGATTTTTTCCGTTACCCAAAATTCTCCGAAATATTTTTTAATTAGGATCCTGGTTTGGGAATCGATTGCCGGAATACTTCCCAATGTTGGAGAGATAATCGGCACTAAAAACCATTGGAAAAACATATAAATATACTTTTTTTTGGAATATTTTTCCGGCCTTGGGGGAAGAAGGAAAAGGCTCAAAAACATTGAAGAAATAAGCCCTATCATAGCCAGCATCATAAGATATCTAGTAACCATCGGAAGATTGTGGGCTAGAACGCTTTCATTGAACTGGGCTCCTCCAAAAAATAGCGGAAGCCATCCCAAAAACGCCAGAATAAAAGAATTGGTCGCCCAGGAATGGTGTCCTTCCAACATTTCAAATCCTGTTTTTATCTTTTTTATCAGACTAATTTTTTTGTCCGGCCAAAAAGCTCTCACGATAACGGGAAAATTTTCAATTCCATACGCCCAGCGCCTTTTTTGTTTATACTGATTTTTTATTGTTTTCCAGTAAGTATCGGCTAGTACTGCATCTAAAGAAATAGGGAGATAGATCGGCTTTACATGATAGTCCCCGTGAAAATAAGAAAAACATTTCCAGTAAATAGTTGAGTCTTCATTAATCATGTTAACCGGCCAGAAATCTACTTTTACTAAGGTGTCGAAGGCCTCGCTGTGGGAGGAAAATGTGACCATTTCTCTTCTGGTGCTTTGAAACATGTGCCAGAAAGAAGAGCTGGTTACAATTACTCTCACAAATGCATTAGTGTCCCAGATGTTGTTATGATACATAGGAAGAGGCTGATAGGCTTGCTGAAGTCTATTAGGACTGGTTATGTAAGCGTAAGTAAGCGCCGCAAAATATTCCGGATGGCAAACGCTATCGCAATCAAAATTAGAAAATACTACCTTTTGGTAATCGATGTTCCTCTGGTCTAAATATTTCATTAATTCTTTAGCGGCAAACGTGGCATTCGAAGCTTTGCATTTCATCTCTCCTTCTTTAACTACATGAGCAGTAACAATAAAGTCGCGGAATTTTCCTTCAAATTTGCTTTTCAGATAATTTATTTTTTTAATTCTCTGCTCCGCAGGCTCTCTTTCCTCCGTAGCAAGAATAATGATAATTTGTGATTTAGGAAAATTACTGTCCAAAACTGCTTGAATTGCCGGCTCGATAATTTCTGCTAGCTCATTGGCAGTAGGAAGCATGACAACGTGAATAATTTCCCTCCAGTCTAAAATTTTATCTTTTATTTTTGAAAGTTTTTTGACTTCTGCATGATAATATTTTAGTTTTCTAATTTCTTTTTTCAGTATTTTTTTCTCTTTCCAGCTCAAGCCGCCCTTGAGAGCAAGCCTTATTGATTTTATTCTTTCTTTTATTTCCAGGGAATATTTTTCCGGATCAGCAATATTTTGGCATCTTTCCCACCAATTTATTTTTTTTCCTTCTTCGATCCGGTTATAAGCCAGAACTGAATAAAAAGTAATGAAAATTGTGCGGTAAAGCCAGTATATATCGAACAAAATTATAAAAATCGCCACCCAGATCGGAAGCACGAATGAAAAAACAATCATTCCTAGAAGAGTCGCCCACGTCAAAATTCCTGGAATTATTTCCAGCATTCTTTGGATTCTGCGATCTTTTGGATTTTTAGTTTTAGGATCAGGAAAAGAAAACATAAATTTAATAGTTTATCATCACCAGTCCTGCGATGGCAATTAGAGTTCCGGCTTCAACAAAAAAAGAAGCCAGCAAAAATATATACGCGCCCAGCCTCTCTTTCTTTTGATAAAAAAGATACGCTAAAACGGTATTAGTTACCAGAAAAAGGCTAGAAATAGCAGGCAAAAAGTATATCTGCCACCATCCTCCGATTATATCTACCCCAAGATAAACATTGTAGTGCAAAACTAAGGGAAGGTCAACGGGACGGATAAAAAAGATGGTAATGCTCCAGGAAGAAAGCGCCAGAAATATGGTCGCTATCAGAACCCACTGCACCAAAGCGCTTTGAAAAAATTCTCGCTTTAAAAAACCCAAAAACTTTGGTTTTGGGCTGATGCTTTTCCTTAATTCAATTTTAGATTTATCTATAAGCATAAAAACCCTTTAATGTGAGGACTTACGCGTTTGGTTATGGCAATACGCTTTTCGAAGGCGCGATTATGAAATAGTCCGTTATCGCGCCGGAGCAGCGGATTGGCAGAGGCAACTGCGTAAGCCCTATAAATAAAACTATTCCAAATTCGGCTTATCAATAGCGACAGTTTCTATTCCTGTTTCGCTTTCCGTAATTTTTGCTACATCTTTGTCTATTTTTACAAATTCTTTATGAGCTTGATTATACATATTGACTGTAGTTCCTAGGTTATTTCCTAATTTTTTCAGATATTCATCGTAGCTCAACAGATGTTTTTGAAGCAATTCTACATTTTTTCTTATTTCCTGGGCCGATTCTTCTATTTGAAGAGCGCGAAGTCCTTGCATTACAGTTTGAAGGTAAGCAAAAAATGATGTCGGTGAAACAATAATTACATGCTTTTCCTTGAATGCGTATTCAATTAAATCCCTGGTATTAACCTTTATCGCTCCGACCTGATTGATCAATAAATCATAATATATCCCTTCGGCCGGAATGAACATAAAAGCAAAATCCATGGTTTTTTCAGCGGGACGTATGTATTTAGATGTCTCATCAATCCTATTTTTAAGATCAGCTTTAAATTGCTTTTCAAGTTCTTCTCTGCGGTTTGGATCTTTTTCCTGGCAGATTCTATTATAATTTTCCAAAGAAAATTTGGAATCAATGGGAATAATCTTGTCTTTTACGAAAACTACCGCATCAACAATGTCTCCATTTTTAAAGCCGTACTGCATCTGATAATTTTTTGGAGGCAAGACATTTTTCAGGACTGTCTCCAAAAAATATTCTCCCAAGACTCCCCTGTGCTTAGGATTTTTTAAGACGTCTTCCAGTCCTTGAAGCTGATCGGCCACTGACATTACTTGTTTGTTTGTTTCATCGAGCTTTGTAAGTTTCTCTGTGACATCCCGGATAATTCCCGCGCTTTGACTGAATTGCTGCTGGATAGCTCTCGTTGATTCGCTCATTTTGTTGTCAACTTGATTGCCGAAATTATGAAGAGTCTGGCGTATTTCCTTGAGCTGTTCCTGAAACATCAAAACAGCCGAATTATCCTCTTTCGGCCTTACTTCCATTCTTCTCTTTATATCAAAAATGAGCCATACGATGATAGCCATCAAAGCAATTGATATAGCAAGTGTTATGTATAACATTAAACTTGAAAAGAAAATTTACCTTTTTAGCCCGGAAATAAAAACTTTAAGCCGCGGAATCTTATTAACCAATTCGTCGTGCGGTCCTTCAAGAAAATCCAAAACAAAGTGGTCGAGCATATTGAGGCGGTAATTAAATTCATCGCTATTCATGAGAACGAAGCTTATCTCTCTTCCCACTTCTGCTTCTAAGTTGCTCATCAGATTATTAAGCTTGGAACGGCTTATGTTATTGGCAACTAATATTAAATCCGCTTTGCTTTTGGGATAGTTAAGAAATATTCCGCTTACAAGAGCCAGCTTTACATCCCCGATTGATTTTATCTTGGCCAAACTTCCGCATTTCGGATAAACGTTCGATTTTATGAAAAGGCTGCAAAGTTCGATGAAAAAAGGAAATTTCTGGTTTACGATGTAAAATTTCTTTCCCCCTCTTTTTCTTTCCAAAATAAACTTATTTTTCCTAAAATCATTGAGTGTTGCCCTTATTTGAAAGCTTTTAAGCATGTTCTTGCGGCTTATTTCCGCAACATTGTACTCTTGTTCCGCATTCATTAGGAAAAAGCGCAGGAGTCTCGCTTTTATTTTTGATCCAAAGAGAAAATCTAAAACTTCAGTCATAAACCATTGAAATTACTGGTTAAATAGGCAAAAACCTCCTTAAATTAAGTATACATCAACGCCTTAAAATATCAAATCTAATTGCTTCTTGCCAAGAATTATTATATTATTAGTATAAAGAAACCCTGATTTTAAACACCCTATTCGATTATGCCCAGATCAAATGAAAAGGAAAAAAATTCAATTCTTCTTGAAAAAAACGTCAATGTAATTTCGGCTGTCAACAATCAAAAACTAAGCCCGTATCTGGATATATTTCGCCATTATCCGGAAAACATTTTGCTTCAAAACCTCGGAATTCTTACCGGTTTTTTTAGAATCAACAACCTTGGCGAGGAATCCGCTTACATAGTGAACTTTCTTTCTTCGGTTCTTAAAAAAGACTACTATGCCAATCCGAAAAGGCAGATAGAAAACAGCTTTGATTCAGCGCTTCGAAAAGTCAATTTGGCTCTTTCTGAAATAGCCAAAGAAGGAAATATAAGCTGGCTTGGAAAAATAGACGGAGCAGTCTGCGTCCTTGAAAAAAATAATCTGCATTTTAGCGTTTCCGGAAAAGCTAAAGTTTTTCTTTTCAGGAACCAATCCCTCATTGAAATAAGCAGAGACATGGCCCAGGATGAAATAGCGCCTAATCCTTTGAAGACTTTCGTTAACGTTTCTAGCGGACGGCTTGAAAAAGAAGATAAGCTTATAGTATGCGGGGATGATGTTTTCAAAATCTTTTCACAGGAGGAAATAAAAAAGGGAGCAAAAAGATTCCTTAGGGAAAAATTTGTCCAATTTTTGAAGACTGCTCTCATTAACAAGCTAGAAATAGTAGGAGCGGTAGTCATCGATATTTTTGAGAAGGAAGAAAAAGAGCCAGCTGCTGTAGAACCTCATCGTGAAATTAATAACGCTTTCAGCGGAAAAGCATTTGAAGGGCCGCAAAAAACTCCGGAAACCCCTAGTGAAGTCTTCCGCCAGCAGGAAGAAAAATCGGAATATACCGACGAAAAAACAGGACATATTTATATTCAGGAAGGAAGCGAGGAAATAAAGAAAAAAAGCCTTTTTGGCGCTTATTGGCTTATTTTGGGAGAAAAAATAGCTGATGCTTATTTATGGACGAAAAATAAATCAAAAAGAAGAATCATACTGCTGTTTAAATCGCTATCAAAAGCAAAGAATAATTTAATAGCCAGCGCCAAATCAACACTGGCAGAAAAAAGAAGAATGAGATCGGAAAATAAAGAGCGGATTGAAAGGGAGAAAGCAATTGAAAAGGAGAAAGACATAACGAATAAAAAGGCTGTAGCGGATAAAGAAGCCGAAGAAAAAAATAAAGCCACAGAGGCAAAGATAATTTCCCCTGAAGAAATTAAAACCGAAATACCGGTCCAGCCTGTTTATAACGAACCGTTTTTAGCCAGGCTAGCAAAAAGAAAGGAAGAATTGGCAAGGCAGGAAAAAATGACTCCGGAAGAACCTCCGAAAGAAAAATTTTTATCTTTCAAGAAAATTATTCCTAATTTTGGAAAAATAAAAGAAACTTATAAATCTCTTACTAAGAAACAAAAGATTTATTCCGCAATAATAATTTTGCTGATTTTCACCGTTCCTTTCGCATTTTTGAAAATACAAGGAGCGCTCAAGTTAAAGCAAGCACCTCGAGAAGCACCGCAAAAAACTCCCGATGCCAGAGAAATTTTCTCACAGGAAAAAAATATCGTATTTTTGGATAATTTAGAGAAAGTAGCTGATATCCAGGACCCAATAAATTTAATAGCTTTAAATGAAAAAATAATAACTGCCAGCGGCGAAAAGATAACAACCAGAGACACTAGCGGTGAAATGAAAGAATTTTCCTGGCCCCAAAACTATGGAAAGCCTGAATTTCTAGCGCCGATGAAAGATCTGAATCTAGCATTAATATATACCGACCAGAATAAGATTATATCTTTTCTTTCCGCCACTTCCAAATTCGGAGAAAACAATATCAGCTTTCCGGAAAATTCAAAAATATCGGGAACAGGAACTTATCTAACCTATGCTTATTTGCTTGATTCTGGAAATAACCAGATCTACCGTTACCCCAGAGCCCAGGGAGGATTCGGAGAAAAAATAAATTGGCTCAAGGATAATATCGATTTGAGCAATGCTTGCTGCCTGGCTATAGACGAAAATGTTTATCTCATAAATGAAGGAAAAGTATTGAAATTATTCAAAGGAAATAATCAAAATTTTTCTCTTGAGCAAACTAATATATCCTTTATCCCTTCCGATATTTTCACCGACAGTGATATCCAGAATATCTATGTTTTGGATAAGGACAACGGAAGAATAATAAAATTTTCCAAAGATGGAGTGCTTCTTGGACAATATTTCAATGAAGACATAAAAAAATCCACCGGCTTCACGATAGATGAAAAAAATAACAAAGCTTACCTAATAAATTCCGAGGGACTATTCTCCTTCAATCTTCAATAAAAAAATTATACCGCTTATTCAATTACACGACGTTCTCACATTCTCAAGAATGTGAGAATGTTTTTTTCGTTAGCCTTTCGATTATCTTATATGAACTGCCCAGGCAATCCATATAAGATTTTTTATTTGTAAAAACCCCTACCGTAATTTTATTGCGTACGCAATAAATGTTCGCATCGGGAAATTCGCGGAAAATATATGAAATAAAAAAACGGAGGAACCAATGCGATTGCATTAATTCTCCGTCTAATCTTTTTTTCTCTTTCTTGTTTTTCGATAAGGAGACGGGATACCAAAGTGTTTTTCAAACCACCTAGCAGTTCCCTTTCGTGCTAAAGTCCCGCCAAATTCGCCAAACTTTATAAGCCACACGAAATCGAATTTATCTCCCATCCTATGGCATCCTAGACAAAAAAATCTCATACTTTCTTCAGTGCAAAGCAGAAGAGAAGCGTGAGACTCCTTATGAAATAAACATTTCTTTAACCATCCTTTCGGAGTTTTTTTCGCAGATAAGCCAAGCTTCTGCAAAATCTGTTCCCAACATAGATTATTGATTGAATCGAAATAACTGTGGTCTTTCATCTCTTCCTCCTTGAAAAATTTTTCCCTGTGGCACTTTCGTGCAACCCTTCTCTGTCAGTGCTAAATTCAGAGCGCTCAAGGCATACACAGGGAAAATCGCGCTCTAAGTATTACAGGACGGGTAACGAGCTACGTCCTTCTCACGGCTAAAATCCGCCTGTCGCATCTTAGTTATAAGGTTAGTAAAATTTATATCATAAGTCAAATGCAAACCCCTGCGGAGCGGGAAGTCAAAAAGATTAAAATAAGAATAAAAAAATATCGAGGTTAAACCTCGATAGATTTCGTTTTGCAACAGTGAGAAGGAGATTTAGCTAGATAACCAGAAAACCTCCTATTCGCTGCTGCAAACATAAAAAGAACTATAACTGATAATCATAGCACCTTTTAACTGGCGTGTCAAGCGCAAAATACCATATTATACGCTTAAATTTTCCGCCAGCTTTGACCGCTCCATGATTTCCTGGTTCACGATTTTTGCGTCTCTCCCGTATTTAAGCCTGGATAATTCTTTGAGATAATTGGCAACTTCTTGGTCTCCGTGAGTCGGCGGATAAGTTTTCATATTGAAAGGTTTGGTCGCTTCATTATTAACCAAAAGGCGGACAAAACAATTATAGTTATCCACACTCACCAAGTCGTTGGCAGTGAAAATCGGAGCAAATTGTTTTTCCAGAAATTCAGCGTCTTCGGGCCCTATCCTGAATGATGCCAGCGATCCGACATTTCCAAAAACCGCCTTGGAAATTTCCTCCGAAAGCTGGCCGATAAATTGATGGGCGATAATCAGATCCAGC
>JAZDKA010000044.1:0-44784 GCA_043803385.1 Patescibacteria group bacterium
TCCGTTTAAAAATATGGCTGCCTTATACAAAAACGCATCAGTTTTTGTTTTTCCATCTCTTTACGAAGGTTTCGGGCTTTCTATTCTGGAAGCTTTTGCTTCTAAAATTCCTCTTATCTTAGCCAAAAATTCAAGCTTTCCAGAAGTGGGCGGAGATGCGGCTTTGTATTTTGATGAGAAAAACGCTGATGATTTGGCGGAAAAAATTAAAACTATTATTAATGATGAAAGTATAAAGAATGATCTAACTAAAAAAGGAGAAATTCAGCTGGAAAAATTCTCCTGGGACAAATGCGCGAAAGAAACTCTGGAATTTATAAAATCTTAGTAATCTTGTCATCTCGAGCCCTGTCGAGAGATCTAATGAAATTAGATTCCTCGACTCTCCGCCAATTGGCGGATCGCTCGGAATGACATATTTACATTTCAGATTTTAAGAAGTTTTTATGGAAGTAGAATAATAATGAAATAGATATAATGGCAATAACTCCAATCTCCCACCAGGCAAACTTTAACAGGGAATTTATTATTAACAATATAGAAAATATCGTCAGCCCGCCAAAAAGAACGGTTTTTTTATTGTTAATTTCAAAACTTATTCCATTTAATTTTCCTAGATAAATAATTCCTCCCAAAACAGCAAAGATTAGCATGGTTAATTTTGTAAAGCTTAAGTAAGCAGAAAATAATCCCGGTAGCATTCCTTCCGAAATCAAAAGCAGGAAAAAAGATATCAGAAGAACGGCCAAAACATCTCCCAATATTTTGTGGAGGAATATTCCGAAATCGCCTTTCATCATTTTATTTATTCTGTCCATAATAGTTGGTAGTGATCCTGTTTTTTAACGTTGCAAGCGATGAAAGCAAATTCTGGGTATTAAATGCTTTTTTGAAAGTAATATTCAAATCCCCTATTTTTACGCTATTTCCAAAATTAGCTTCGAATTGGTAGTCATTTCCGATCATACTTTGGATTTTTTCAATCGGAATTGTGCAAATATAACTCCGGATAAAACCAAAAGAATTTTCTAACTGGCATCGTTCCTGTTTTTCCAACGCCTTTGTATCGGCGATTATCGGATTCATTTTAAGTTTTGGCAATAAATTTTCAACATCAATTAGTTCTCTTTTTTCACCGTTTTCAACAAGATAATATTTTCCTGTTTCTTCATCAAAAAAAACTGTACCGTCAGGGTGTGGGCTGCTGATAGTAAATAGCTTTTGCTTTTCATAGCTTCCAATTTCTTCACTGCTCGCGGGAGAAACGTCATTCCATTCAAAACCCATAGATTCGAAAGTTATAGTATTGTTGATTGGCCAAAGTTTTCCGTTGCTTTCAAGATATGCCGAAATGCCATTTGACAATAATTTTGCCGGATTGATATTTTCCGAATCGTTCAAGTTTTTCCCTTCCGGATAGAAAAAAGCTCGATAAGATTTTCTTAAGGAAATGCTGCCGTTATTAATTTTTTCTGAATTGCTTTCCATGGTTATTTTTATTATAACTTCAGAAAAATCTCCAATTGGGTTGGTGTCGAAAATTAACCCGTTATCTTTGCCAATCTCCCCGTTTTTTATCAAGTTTCCGTTTTCATCTCTTGGGTTAACTACCGTATTTTTTAATGAATCTGGCGTTCGGAAGGAAAAAGTAAAAGAGGCGGAAGGGAAGAGGATTAAATATAATCCATAGAATAATCCGATTATAAAAATAAAATACACGAAAAATTTGGCGATCTTGTATCGCTTTCGCCAAACATTATTAAGTTCTAATTCAGTATTTTCCATACATTTGCTTTCATTAGCTATAGTTTGCTCTCATTGGCGAGTTATTTAATTTCATATATCCCTCCCCAATTTTTTATTTTTCCCTTTCGGGGAATTACCAGTGCGGAATCAGAAGGAATAAGCCTTTCTGCATCAATAAAATATTCTTTAACAAATTTCAGTTTGTCTTTTCCCAATGATTTCGCGTAGACATCTATGCTCTGATTAGGAGCGATTAGATAAATCTTGGGAAATTTTTCCCGGTCGATTTTTTTGATATCTTCCGGATTGAAAATATAAACTGATTTTTTTCCGTAAATAAAACTCATCGGTCCGCTGATCATTGACCAAGCGTCTCCGCTTGCCAGCCTGTCCACTAGGACAAGGTCGGTGTCTTTAAAATTATTGCTCATTTCGCCGGTTTTTTCAAGAAGATTTTTGTTTTCAGAAAAAGTGAAATAAAAAGAGAAAATAAACAGATTTGAGACAATGATCAAAAAAATAACGACGTAGGAAATTATAGACAAATATTTTTTATTCCTGTCTTCCGGCCATTTAGCGAGGAAAAAAACAGAATATAAAATAGCAGCCGGAATAATGGAAAAGGCATACCTCCGAAGCATCCAAGGATGGTCTGAAGATATCCAAGGATTTGCAAGATAGATCAGGGAAGGAACGATTGCGAAAAATGGAGCCAAAATTTCCCATTTTTTGTTTTTTGCGAAATATATAATTCCGGAAATTCCGAGAATAAGAAAGCTTAAAATACCGTAAATATAGAAAATTTTTACTTCAAAACCTAATTCGGAAAAAATATTTTGAACGATCGAATTTTCTCCGTTTCCATTTCCTCCGAAATGCAAGAGGGACTTGGCTATTTCCTTGTAAAAATAAATATCCTTTGTGAAGTTAAGAATGAAAATTACCAGGAGAAAAATAGCCGGATAAATGATGATGAATTTCCTTTTTTCTTTCCAGAAGCTGTCTTTTTTTGTGAGGAAAAACATAGTTATAACTCCGGAAGCCAGAAAGAAAATTCCTTCTATTCTGGTGAAAACAAGAAGCCCGGCTGGAATAAGAAAAGAGAAATAATGAAAAACATTTTTTTCTCTTATGAAAAGGATTATTTGGAGAATTGAAATCCAAAGGAGCATCAGCGCCAGGTTTTCAGAAAGCGTGAATTTAAAAAACCAAAAAATCAGAAAGGAGGTAGTAGCCAGAGCGAGGGCAAAAACGGCAAAGCGCGCTTTGAGAAAAATCCTGGCCAGGAGATAAAAAGCAACAAGAAAAATGAAAAGCGAAACCGCATTGGCAATTATCAGCCCGCTTATTCCGAAAAAAGAGTAAAAAACAGCCAGCCAGGAAATATATCCAATAGGAAATTGAGTGATTAGTTGTCCTTGCGGATTATAATAAAATCCCGGAAAATTCAAAGCCTTTCCTGTTCCATAAATTTTAAAAAATTCCTGCGACTCGGGAGTCGAAAATTCCAGTTTGTGGTTTTGCGAAAGCCTTATGGAAGCCTCGCTAAGCGATCCCTGATCTCGTCCGGAAAAAACTGTGGGGGTGGCAAAATAAGAAGAAATTATGGAGAAAACCAGAATTGCCAAAAGAATAATTGAAAATTCAGCCGATATTTTTAAAGATAATTTTTTCTTAATAAGAATTTGCCGGGCGAGAAGCACGAACATCAAAACAATGAATCCGGAAAAAATCCAGGAATAAAAAAATCCTCCCAATGCGGACAAATAAGAAATCCATCCCAGAAACGCCAGCAGAGAAGCAAAAATAGTGAATATTAGGTAATCATTTTTTAAGATATTTAGATGAATCATCAACCTTAGTATAGCTTATTTATGATGCTTTTGAAAGGGTTTATCCCTCACCACTTTTTCCCCTGCATTCAGTATTTATTTCATTGTTATCCTAAACATAACTTTGCTTGCAATGGCAATTAATGAAAAGTGGTGAGGGACGAGTTTGCCAATGGGTTTTTAGTAGGGTAAAATTTAGGATATGAAAGGATTAATTATCAAAATCGGAAAGGCGATTCAAGATCTCAAAAGAGACGGTTTCTTGAACGGCTCGAAAAAGATTATCAATTCACTGAAATTGTATCGCAAGCTGATGAAAAAACTCCCCGGAGGCGATGTCTTGTTCATTACCAATGGAGTAGGAGACAGTGCGCTTTACCGTTCCCATCACGTCTCGGAGGAATTGAATCTTAACGGATTTAAAAGCTTTGTTTCTATTGCAGATTCTCCTTATCTTTTGGGCTACGCGGATTCATTCAAAATTTTCGTTTTTCAAAAAGTTTCGTATAACAGTAAAATAAAAAATCTCATTGATAAAATTAAAAGTTTAAACAAGGAAATTATTTTTGAAATAGACGATTTAGTTTTTGATTCCAGTTATTTTAACAGAATAGATTTTCTGGAAAATATAAATTCCTTTGAGAAAAAACAATACGAAAAAGGGATCGGAGAAGAAATTCTGAAAGATCCGTATGTGAAAGTTTGCACGACAACGACCTCATATCTGGCAGATAAGTTAAGAGAATATCCTGCCCGCAATGCTGCGTATAGCGATGCGGGCGGGAATAAAAAAGTTTTTATCGTTCCGAATAAATTATCCCAAAGCGATATTGAAATTTGCGAAAAAATAGTTGAGTCAAAAGTCCATAAAGTCGAAAAGTCCATAAAGCTCGGTTATTTTTCCGGAACAATTTCCCATAACAAAGATTTCGCGGTAATAACCGATGTGCTTTTTCAAATTATGGAAAAATATTCGCAAGTGAAATTGTTTTTAGCGGGTCCCTTAGATATCGAAAACAAACTCAACAAATTCAAAGATAGAATAAAACAGCCCCCCTATGTTCCTAGAAAAAAACACTTTGAAAATATTGCCAGCGTGGATATAAACTTGGCTCCGCTGGAAATCGGCAATCCCTTCTGCGAGGCCAGATCGGAGCTCAAATTCTTTGAGGCCGGAATTGTCGGAGTTCCGACAATTGCCAGCGCTACCCAAACCTTCAAAGAGGCCATTTCTGACGGTTTTGACGGCTTTGTGGCGTCCAATACCGAGGAGTGGTTTTCGAAGCTCGAAAGGCTGATTTTGAGCCCAGAACTGCGCTTGGGAATAGGCCAAAAAGCTCGCCAGAAGGCGCTAGAACAATACTCAACCCAAAATGCCAAAAATGAGGAGTATTATGCTTGTTTAAGATCAAAAATAAAGTAAAAAAGTAATTCGAGGACAGTCCTCGAATTTTTTTGCTCTTGTGTTGAATTTGTGTCGTGGTATAATTGAAAAAGTTTTGGAAATTTTTAACATTAGCTTGATTAAAAACAAAAATGCGAAAACAAAAAATAATTAGAAAAATATTCACTGTTTTTCTAATAGCTATTTTTGTTCTTTCTCCGATAAAGATCGGTTCTCTGTCGTTTGAATTTGCCAGCGCTGTGGAAATTCCCGAAGAAGAAAAATGGACGAACTACGATGATTATATCGTAATTGACGAAGATACTACTTGGAGCGGAAATGTGGCTTATAATGATCCGGACAAACCGGTGGTTGTTGTTAATGGCGCTACGCTTACCATAAAAAAAGGAACTCATATTGAAATCGTGGATTTGGAAGTCCGTATGGGAAGAATTGTGGCAGAAGGAACTCAAGACGAAAAAATAGTTTTCACCAAAGCTGATCCTGATTACTCCGGATATCCTGAAGGAACAAAGCCGGATTGTATGTATGGCGATAGAGGATTAGTCAAATTTTCCGACTCGGCATGGGCAAATGGATATGGGACGGAACCCTCCATCATGCGCTATGTGGATTTTGAAAACATGGGATCCTATGATTTTTTTGACGAGGAGGAATGTGCTTGTCCGGAATGCACCGCATTCGATAATTTTATCCGCAATAGCATTTTTAATATTGCCCAAGCAGCCGAACCGGATAGGGTCAATCCGGCGCTAAAATTTGTAACAGGCAGGTTGCATATTGAAAATTCAAGCTTTAAGAATAATGATTATGCCGATATCGAAGTTGATACTGAATACTACGATGAAGGCCTGAACAGTTACTTGGAAGTAGTTAATTCAAATTTTGAAGGCAACAAGCAAGAAACAGCTCTTGTCTCCAGTGCTAAAAAATATTCCGGCGATGAAGAACCGGTTTCAAAAGGCGGGATGGTCGTGATGAAAAATAACTGGTATGGAAATTCACAAGGACCGACCAGGGAAAGCGATTTAATTGATAAGGGAGAAAAAATTGAAGGCGATTATACTTTGAGTGGATTTCGGACCAAGAGCCTTATCGCTGATCCGGTTATTATCATCCCCGGAATTATGGGTTCGGCTTCAGAGTATGTCGGAGGAATTGGAAAATTGAAACTGGATCCGATTCTTGGAACATACAATAATCTGCTGGCATCGTTTGAAAAGAATAAATATGAAAAAAACAAAAACCTTTTTGAATTTCCTTATGAATGGAGAAATAGCAATGTCATTACCGCGGACTTGTTGAAGCAAAAAATTCAGGATGTTAAAAATAGCACGGGAGTTTCAAAAGTTGATTTAGTGGCTCATTCAATGGGAGGCTTGGTGGCGAGATATTATATTGAAAGCGATGATTATCAAGGCGATGTTGATCAGCTTATTACATTAGGAACGCCGCATCGAGGATCACCGAAGAGTTATATGAATTGGGAAGCAGGAGAAGTTGGAACTGGGTTAGACGATTATGCTATTAAAAAAATATTTCAAGTCGAAGCTCATCATGCGGGATATTCAGATCTCAAGGAATATATTCAAAACAAGATAAAATCCGTTGAAGAGCTTCTTCCTAATTATGATTATCTGGAAGAAGCTTCGAGCGGAGAAATGAAAAATTATCCGGCTGGTTATCCCGGAAACACTTTTTTGGAATCGCTGAATACTGATAATAAAATCAAAAAACTGGAAAAAATAAATCTGGTTAACATTGTCGGAAAACTTGATTCGGAAAAAACCATTAAAAAATTTCGAGTGGTTGATAGTATTGTCCCTGGAAAATGGGAACACGGAATGCCGGAAAATTTTTATGATAGCAGTACCGACCGAGGAATGGAATACGGCAAGGGCGATGGAACCGTTCCGTTTTCCAGCGCTGAAGTAATTTCAGCGGACAAAAAAATAGAAATTAATTCTGAACACCTGGATCTTCCTACCAAAGCCCAATGCTATATAATTAAGGAACTAACCGGAAAAGACAGCTGTGAATACGCGAACACTTTCAAAAGAATTACCAGCGTGCTGACTTTTGGCGTTTTTTCTCCGGTTGATATTCAGGTCATTGACCCGGATGGAAAAAAAGTCGGAAAAAATCTTGAAAGCGGGGGAATTATAAACGAAATAGAAGGAGCTTATTATTCCGGTTCCGGCGCGGATAATGAATTTCTGGTTATTCCCGATCCCAAAGACGGAGAATACAAAATAATTGCCCAGGGGACGGGAAATGGAAGCTATAAAATTGAAACCTCAAAAATTTCCGAAGATAGCAACTATCAAGCAACTGAAAAATCATTTCAAGATATAACCGGAACAGCCGTCAACGGGCAACAAGAGGAAAAAATAATAGAAGTGAAAGATGATGAAGAAACAGAAAATAATGATACTGCCAGTAATGATTCCAGTTCTTCCAGCACTGCTAATTCCGCAGTAGCTAATGATAATAGTAGTAACGATAATAAGGATAATAATTCCAAAACAGAAAACAAAGAAGAAGTCGTTTCCGATTATGGAGCGAGTGAAAATATTGTCAGCCAGCCATCAGAAAATAGTGGTATTTTTGAGAATATCAATAAATTTGTTTCCGATGCCAGTTCCGAAAATGGCATTTTTCCGAAAGGGGAAGTAAAATCGGCTTCGAAAAGCGTTAATGATGAAAATAGCGCTGATATTCGTTATTTCTCAAAATGGGTAATTTTTATTTTCTCAATTTTGGTTATTTTCGGCTTTATTCTTTTCATCCGTCGCCGGGCTATTGATTAAAATCTTTAATTTTGAGAGAATGTAAATAAGAAATAATTTTTTAATTAAATTTATATGTTAGATGATATAGGTTTAGGAAGGGCAATAGTAAATTTTATTTATTTAATATTGTTTTCATTTAGTTTTTTAGGGGCGTGGTTATTTTATAAAAAGAAAAATATTATCGGAATAATTTTTTGGTTATCGATTACCTTAAATTTATTTTTCTATTTATATTTTATGGGAAATTATGTATTTTATCCTAGGATTTTTTATCCGATTATAAATAGCTATTGGCCGTGGATAAATCTCGGGCTGTTTATTTTGCTGATTTTGAATTATATCAGGAACAAGCGCAGAAAATCAGTCTGAACATTTAATAGTTTTTCAATAAATTAAAACAGTCCCGAGTTTGTGGGGCTGTTTTTTATGCGAGTTTGGATTAGAAGATTATAATCAGCACGATGATGGCAATCGAAATGATGATCATTGAAAATACGATAGCGTAGAGAAAATAATGCTTGAGAAACCAAGGCTTGTATTGGGAAATTCTTTGGTTAAGTTCATCAATATTTTTCCAAAGATTGTCATTTTGATAAGCCGGCCTTATCGCCAAAGACTTGTCCTCAAATTTTTCTCCGGTGGCGGTGTTAATAAGCAGGGATCGGCTCTGGCTCGGCGGATTGCCATTAATAAACACTTTTACTTTTTTTGTTCCTCCTCCTTCCTGGGTGAAGGTGAGAGCAAGGCAGTAGGTTTTATCTTTTGAGTCGGGAATTTTAGAAAATCTGAAGTCGTAAGAATATTTTGAAGTTGTTGAAGAAAGATCAAAAAAACCTTCCCTAACGGCAGAAGAGCAATTTTCATCAAGAAGCTTCATGTCGATTATTCCTCCCGATTTGAAATTGGAATTGCCAAAAATAATATCAATTTGCGACAAGTTATTGCGAACAGCAGTAAATTTTTGAATGAGCGGTTTTTCTTTGTCTAAGGGTATTTTTTCGCCGCTCTTTTGCAAAATCCAGCTAGAATCAGGAAAAGACCACTCTTCGACTAACCTAAAAGCAATTAAGAATATTGCAATTCCCAGGATAGCCAGAAATATTGTTTTTGAATTAAAATATTTCATAAATAAAATCTAGGCATGATGATATCGAAAATTTGGTACATCGAAAATGAAAACATCAAAATGAGCATTGCTGTCAGAAAATAATTCAAATATTTTTCTTTTCTAAAAAGCATTCCGATCCCGATGAAGACGAGAATTATATGGGAAGCCAAATTAGGCAAAAAATATCTTCCCGGAGTTCCCAGGAGAATGTCACCGGTTTCGCTAAAGATTCTCCAGTCGTAAATTCTGACTCCGAATTGCAAAACAAACAGCATAAGAAGCAAAAATACCGCATACTTTTTTTCCGGAATAAAATCCGGCCTTTTTTTGGAAAGGAAAAAGAAGGCTAATCCAATTGCTGCCGGCGCCTCAAGAGCCCAAATGGCATATATCAAATAGTTGTCAATATTATTCAGGATCCAGCTAATGTCTCCCCAGTAATTTTTGGATATTGACGCCAGAGAATTAAATTTGGAAATATATCGGAATAAAGAATTAGCTGTTTCGATCAAGGAAACACCTTTTCTGAAGGGCAATAATGAAAAAAGGCTAAAATTGCTAAAAAATATAAAGGCCAAAGTTGCCGAGACGAAAGCAAAGATAGCCAGAATTTTCAGATTTATCTTCCTCTCTTTAATTTTTTTGTAAAGGTGGAATGCCATCAAAAAAATAAACGCAACCAGGAGAGCGATGGCTGTTCCTTTTGTAAATAGCCCGAGCACTATAGAAGCAATCAGCATAATTCCGTTTTTCCAATTGAGCCCTTGTTTCAGGCTCATAATCCCCCCCAAGGTGAAAGCAGAAAAAAGAAAAATTAGCAGAGAATCATAATTAATATTGGTGAGATAGGCTGAAAATTTTGGCTGGAAAGCAACTATGGCTGCGATAATCGAGCTGTTTCTTGAAGAAAAACCGGAATTTTTTGCAATAAAATAGGATAAAAAAATAGTTGCAGTTCCCAGAAGAACTGAAAAAATACGGATGGAGTAAAATCGGACTAAAATGCTTTGATCTCCAAAAAGCTTTTCTATTTGCAAGGCCAGTTTATGATAAAGCCCTCCCGTTACAATATCGAGTGGATAATTTTTATTGTATGGTTTCCAAATCATGCTGTTTATTTCTTTCTCATTTTTCCCATTGAAACTTTCCGTAAATGAGGTTTTTTCATACGAATTGCCTCTGGTAAAATTTAAATCTGCCGCTTTTACAGTTTCTTTTATTTCTTCAGAGAAATTATATGTATCCAGGCGGTCGTTTTCTCTCCGAGGGTTTTCTTTGCCACTGGTTATGGGCCATGTTTTTTCTTTCGGTTCAGCCAGATATTGGATTGTATTGTAATGCCTTGATTCATCCTGGCCTTTGAACATCGGGAAAAGAACGGACAAGAAAACGCCTTTGAGAAAAAAAACGAGCAGGATTAACGATAAAATAAAATGCGGTTTTTTGTAAAAACGCGAATATTGAATGTTTTCCATATCTCTAGTATAATAAAAAAGTATTAAAAAGTCTAATAAATGAGCTAAAATCTATGAAAATACTAATAACAGGAGGGGCGGGGTTTATCGGCTCGGCAGTAGCCAAGAAGCTGATGGACCGGGGAGACAAGGTGGTGATTATTGATAATTTCAATAATTATTACAATCCCAAGCTCAAGGAAGACAGGATTAAAATATTCTTGAAAGGATACAAGTTTAAACTTTATCGAGGTGATATCCGAGATGCGAAACTTTTGGAAAAAATATTCAAGAAAGAAAAAATCGATAAGATTGTGCATTTGGCGGCGATGGCGGGAGTGAGAAATTCAATAAAAAACCCTTTTATCTACGCGGATGTGAATGTGATGGGAAGTTTGAATTTGCTTGAATTAAGCGTTAGGCACAAGGTTAAAAATTTTATTTTTGCCTCCTCATCCTCGGTTTACGGAAACAATAAAAAGCTCCCTTTTTCTGAAGCAGACAGAGTCGACGAGCCTATTGCCATGTATGCGGCGACAAAAAGGACCGGCGAGCTCATGTCCTATGTGTATAATCACATCTACGGATTAAACGTTACCGTCCTTCGTTTTTTTACCGTTTTTGGGCCTTGGGGAAGGCCGGATATGGCGCTTTTTAAATTTACAAAAAATATTCTTAGAAACGAACCAATTGAAGTTTATAATTTCGGAAAACACACTCGAAACTTCACTTACATAGACGATATTGTTTCTGGAGTAATCACGGTGCTTGATAAGTGCAAAGGATATGACATTATGAATATCGGCGGAGACAAGGCAGAGAAGCTCATGAGGTACATAGAAGTGATCGAAAATACTATCGGCAAAAAGGCCAAAAAGAAAATGGTGCCAATGCAAATGGGGGATGTTCCCGCAACAGTAGCTGATATCAAAAAACTTCGCCAGCTGGGCTGGAAACCGACAATCAGGATCGAAAAAGGAATAAATAATTTTGTGGAGTGGTATCGGAAGTATTATAATACAAAATAACTTAAAAAATTTAGAAAACAATAGAATGTTGTCGCAAAAAGAAGTAAAAAGAATAAGAAGGTTATTTCTGCACATAACACTGGCGGATATTATAGAAAAAATAGCACGAAAATTAAAGGAAATTATTTTTGGGGTAGATTGTAAAGTTTTCTCAAAAACTATAGAGTATTATCTTAAGGAAAAAAATAAAAAATTCAGCTGTTCCGAAGCACTGAAAAAATCCTTAAATAAAGAAGTTCATAAAAAAGCCTGGTTTAAAAAAGAAAGAAAAAATGTTGATGACATATTTTATTTTTATAAAGAAGTTGATATTTATCCCTTTAGGCAACATTATTTGAGGCGATTTGGAGGTTTTAGGTGGTATAGGCGCTTAGTAGATCATTTTAAGAAACCGTCGATTCTTGAATACGGTTGCGGGTCAGCTGCCTTAACAGAATGGTTTACGGAAAAATTTCCAGAATGCAAGTATACCGTTGCCGACATACCTTCTGCTACTTTGGATTTTATAAGATGGAAAAAGAAAAATTATGGATATAATTATGAAATACTTGAGATAGGCAAAGGCAAAGAAGGGATCCCGCTTAAAGAAAAATACGATTTTATAATTTGCCAGGATGTGCTAGAACATACTCCAAATCCTCTGGAAATAGTGGAATCTTTCTGCTCACATATGAGTGAAAACGGAATTTTAATAATTGATTTTATGGATCGTGCTGAAGGTGAAAATTTATATGAATCTATGAAGCAAAGAGAAACGGTAAAAAAATACTTAAAAAATAATTTTTATTCAATAAAGGCAATAGATAAGCCAAAAGGCAATGGAGGTGTTTACTTGAAAACCGAATAGTTACTGGCAGTATATTTAACAATTTTTTGCTAAATTGATGAAGATGAATAAGAAAAAAATACTAATTTTAGGAGGAGAGGGTTTTATTGGCAGAAATATAGCTAATTTTTTGTCAGAAAAATACGATTGTTATTCTGCAGATATGAAAAAATCAATATTTGCAAAAGGAAAGCAGAAGGATAAATTTCTGAAAACCAATCCTTATGAAAATAAAATAAAGAATGATTACAATGTCTTTATTCATCTAATAGACAGCGGGAAAAATGGAAAATATTTTGAGGAGAATGAAACAAGGCTAATAAAAAATGTCAGCCTTAACGAAAATAATCACTTGATAATATTTTCTTCCGCCGCAGTTTACGCAAATCCCAATTCTGATTATGGAAAAAGGAAAATCGCTTTGGAAAAATTTTACTCTGATTACTGCATAAAAAATAAAATAAAGCTGACTATTTTCAGACTCTTTAATGTTTATGGTCCATATCAAATTCCCAATAGGCAGGGCAGTTTGATAGCTAATATTTTTTGCAATCATCTTTCCAGAAAGGCTGCTAAGATCAACGATACGAGGGCAAAGAGAGATTTTTTATATTCCGGAGATATTGTTAAATTTGTTCGTTATGTAATCAAAAAGCCCTTTTTTGGAATAACAGATGTTTCCTCAAATAAGTTGATTTCTATCGGAGAAGTGCTGGAAATCATTGAAAATGTTGCAAATAAAAAAATATTGGTTAACAATGCAAAGAAAAAAGAAAAGATCAAAAGCCCCCCAGGGGAAAATATTTTGATTAATAAAGTGAAAATTATTTCAATAAAAGACGGTTTAAAAAGAACATACGATTTTTACAAGGAAAATATAAATATAATTAAAGAATATGGAAAATAGTTATGGATAAGAACAAAAAAATATTGATTGTTGGAGCAGGTATAGCCGGAAAAATTTTGAAAAATGACATAGAAAAAAACCATAAAAATATAAAAATTGCTGGTTTTATTGATGATGCCAAGGGAACAAACGAAATGAGGGTATTAGGGGAAGTTGACGATCTGGTGGATATTGAAAAAAAATATGGAATTGACGAAGTTGTAATAGCTATTCCTTCCGCTAATGGAGAATTGGTAAGAAGAATACTTCTCAATAATTTGCAAAACAGAATGCCGATAAAAATTGTTCCAAGAGACCAAAGGATTATAAGGCAGTGCGATGTCAGATATTCAAAAGTAAAAGATTTGGATTTCGAAGATTTTTTGGGGCGTCCGTTTATCAGGAAAGATATTCAGAAGTTGTTCGCATTTTATAGAAATAAAAAAATATTGGTTACTGGAGGAGCTGGATCAATAGGATCGGAAATAGTAAAACAGCTTTTGGATCTGGGGGCTAAAAAAGTTATTATATACGACAATTCGGAATATTTAATTTTTGATTTGAGCCAAAGACTAAAAGAGTCAGGGATTGAATCAAACAAGTTCAGGCTTATTGTAGGCAATATTTTAAATTACGATAAGCTTGAATTTATCGTGAAATGCGAAAAACCAAACTTGATATTTCATGCTGCTGCCTATAAACATGTTCATCTGATGCAGGAAAATATTGATGAGGCAGTAATAAATAATGTCATAGGGACAAAAAATGTAGTGGACATAGCCATTAAAAATAAAGTTAACCGATTTACTTTCATTTCGACTGACAAGGCGGTTAACCCGACCAGTATAATGGGAGCGACAAAAAAACTTTGTGAATTCTACATAAAATCCCTTTCGGAAGTAAAAACAAAGTTCAACATAGTGAGATTTGGCAATGTTATTAATTCTAATGGTTCGGTCCTTCCCCTATTTGAAAGGCAGATCAGAGAAGGCAAGTTTATAACGATTACTGATAAAAAAATGGAGAGATTTTTTATGTCGATAAGAGAAGCCTCTCAACTGGTTATTAATAGCACTGCTTTTGGTCGGTCAGGAGATATATTTATTTTAAATATGGGAGAGCTCATCAACATTTATAAGACCGGACTATGCGTGATAAGAAGTAAAAATTTCATTCCCGAAAAAGATGTTAAAATAAAGATAACCGGCTTGAGAAAGGGAGAAAAAATGATTGAGGAATTATTTACCGAATCTGAAAAAAATAATTTGATAAAAACAGGAATGAAAGACATATTTAGGCTGAAAAATTTTGAATGTTGCTCCAAGGAAATAAATGTTATCATCAGTGATTTGGAAAATATGACAAAAAAATATACGCTTGGAAGCAAGAATGCCCTGAAAAAGTATTTCAAGGAAATATTTCCATCTATTAAAGCAGAATGATTTGATTCTAGGGTTTTGGAATTTCCAGAACCGCATAGTATAATTTAGATATTGTAAAAAATATGCAAGAAGAAAGAACACAGTTAAAAATAACCGTAGCAATTCCATGCTACAATGAAAAACTTACAATTGCCAAAGTTATCTCTGATTTTCGTGCAGAATTGCCCGATGCGGATATTTTTATTTTTGACAATAATTCTTCCGATGGCACGGCGGAAATAGCAAAGGAATGCGGAGCTAAAGTATTTTTTGAAAAAAAACAGGGGAAAGGATATGTTTTACGGAACATGTTCCATGTTATAAATTCGGACATTTTTGTTCTTGTGGATGGCGATGATACCTATTTTGCCAGAGACGTCCATAAGTTGTTAGAACCAATAAAAGCAGGAAGAGCGGACATGGCCGTAGGAAGCAGGTTGCTTAACAGCAAAAAAGGATTTTCTCTCTCTCACAGATTTGGCAATGCGGTTTTTAAATACTTTCTCAACTATCTGTTTAGCGTAAGATATTCTGATATTCTTTCTGGATATCGAGTAATGACAAAAGATTTTTATAAAAGCATACCTTTATTGGCTAGGGGATTTGAAATAGAAACTGAACTTACATTGCAATCTCTTGAACGAGATTTTATTATAAAAGAAATCCCTATCCAGTATCGCGAACGTCCGAAAGGAAGCCATTCAAAAATCAGCAAGTTCAGAGACGGTTCGCGAATTATCCTCACTATCATTTCTCTCCTTCGCGATTATCGCCCGATGGTTTTTTTCGGATATCTCGGAGGATTTTTTATAATAGCCGGAGTACTTTTCGGAACCATCATTATTGATGAGTATTACCGCACCGGATATATAAGCCGAGTTCCAACGGCGATTCTGTCTATTACACTTGTGATAATTGGCATCAATGCTTTAATTTCTGGTCTTATTTTAAGCGCGGTAAACCGTCGACAGAAGGAAACTGAAGAAATTATAAAGCAAATAAATAATGTAGTTAAATGACTATCATATTGAAAAATGCATCTTAAATTTATTAGAAAAATCAAAGAAAAGTTAGATTTCGTTTATAAACTAGATGATCTTTTTGACAGCAAAGAAAAAATTCAGTTTATGACTGTAATGACAGTAGCTTTATTCATGGCTGTTTTTCAGGCGATTGGAATTGCTTCTGTCCTGCCTTTCATAAACATGGTGATGGATCCCGGAATTATCCATGGAAATCAATGGCTTGGATATTTTTATGCTCTTTTTAATTTCAAAACAGACAATTCTTTCATAGTGATGTCAGGTTTTGCGGTTTTGGCGATTTTGGTAATCGGCAATCTCGTTTCGGCTTTTTCAACTTGGCTAAAAATTAATTTTGTTTGGAAAAAAAATTATAAACTTTCCAGCGAATTGCTAAAAAAATATCTTTCCATGCCGTATGCTTATTACCTGAACAAAAATACATCCGATCTGGGAAAAAATGTTTTGTTCGAAGTTCAGCAGTTGACTAGCAATTTCATTATGCCAATAACAAAAATAACCACTGACACATTGATGGTAGTTATTATTTTAAGTTTGCTTATTTATGTGAATCCTTCGATGACATTATTTGCTGCTGGGACGCTGTCCTTGGCTTACTTTTCCATATATTTTTATTTTGCAAAAAAACTGAAAGAAGGGGGAAAAAAGCGTATTCATGAAAATACGGAAATGTATAAATCATCCGGAGAAGCCCTTAGCGGGATAAAAGATATAAAAGTATTAAGGGTGGAAGAATTTTTTTTAAAAAGATTTGCCATTCATTCAGGCGAATTTTCTCGCATCCAATCATGGTATAAGGTGATTGGCGAAATTCCCCGCTATATTATGGAAATAGTGGCTTTTGGCGGGATTGTAGTTTTACTGATATTTTTAGTTTCCTCAAATACTTCTACCCAAAGAATTATTCCTTTGATTAGTTTTTTTGCCTTTGCGGGGTATAGATTGATGCCTGCGTTGCAAGAAATATTCAGCTCCCTCACAAATATAGAATTTAATAAAGCCGTGCTGGATCAAATTCATTTTGATATGCGCCAGGATAGATTAAAAGAGAAAAATACCTCTCCGGATATCAAAGATATCAAGCCGATCCTCTTTGAAAGAAAAATTGAGTTGAAAAATATTTGTTTCACATATCCCGGGCATGACAAAATTGTTTTAAAAAACATTGATTTGGAAATAGAAAAAAATAGTTTCGTGGCTCTTATTGGGGCGACTGGATCAGGAAAAACGACGCTTGTCGACCTGCTTTTGGGGCTTTTTATGCCGGATAGCGGAAGTTTTACAATAGACGGAGTTCCAATAAATGAAAAAAATATAAAGCATTGGCAAGCAAATCTTGGCTATGTTCCCCAGCAAATTTATCTTTCTGACGATACTATAATTAGAAATATCGCTTTTGGCATTCCAGATGAAGAGATTAATATGGATCAAGTTAAAAAAGCGACCCAGATGGCTAATCTTCATGATTTCATTGACGGAGAACTATCCAAGGGCTACCATACTATTGTAGGAGAACGGGGCATAAGGCTTTCCGGAGGTCAGAGGCAAAGGATTGGGATAGCCAGGGCGCTATATCATAATCCTCAAGTTTTGCTGCTTGACGAAGCGACTAGCTCTCTTGATAATGCTACCGAGAAGGAAGTTCTAGAGGCTATAGACAAAGTGGCCAAACTAAAAACGATGATAGTTATAGCTCACCGACTGACAACCGTAAAAAACAGTAGCTTAGTTTACAGGATAGAAAAAGGAATGATTGTTGGCAAGGGGAGCTACGAAGAAATGGTTGGCAATAAATAAAAATTGAAAATAATGTTTAATAATATTAACGATAAGAAATAAATGAAAAATATAGCCAAATTTTTAAAGGGGAAAACAATTCTTATTACTGGCGGGACAGGATATCTGGGCCAAACCTTAATTGAAGAGATTTTAAGATATAATCCTCAAAGTATCAGGGTGTTTAGCCGCGACGAAGTAAAACATCATAATTTGCAAGAAAAATTCGGGCATAATAAAAAAATTAGAAATTTTATTGGTGATGTTAGGGATTATGAAAGATTATTGAAGGCTATGCGGCAAGTGGATATTGTTATCCACGCTGCGGCGCTCAAGAGATTAGATATTCTTGAATATAATGTTGAAGAGAGCATAAAAACTAATATTATGGGAACGCTTAATGTGGTTAATGCCTGCCTTTACAATAACGTTGAAAAAGCTATCTTTGTTTC
The DNA here is from genome assembly GCA_043803385.1 of Patescibacteria group bacterium. Lineage (GTDB taxonomy): Bacteria > Patescibacteriota > Minisyncoccia > Moranbacterales > JAKLHP01 > JAKLHP01. The sequence continues at coordinate 17,770 of JAZDKA010000044.1, forward strand.
CACTGATAAAGCCTGTTCGCCGGTAAACACATATGGAGCGTGCAAATTTGTCAGCGAAAGAATATTTAGTGAAAGTAATTATAGTAAAGGAGATACAAGGACAATATTTACTACCGTGAGATATGGAAATGTTTTGGAGAGTACGGGATCGGTTATCCCATTTTTCTCCGAAAAGATTGTTAATGGAGAAAAAATTCCGCTTACCGACTCTAGGATGACAAGATTCATAATTAGTCCGAAGCAAGCCGTAGAACTAATATTTGATGCAATTAAATACGGCGTAGGCGGAGAAATATTCGTCCCCAAGCTCCCATCTTTTAAAATTATCGATATGATCGAAATTCTCAAGGAAAAATATAACAAAAAAAATGATATTAAAAATATCGGCTTAAGGCCAGGAGAAAAAATTCATGAACTTATGATTAACGAATCTGAAGTCCCGAGAACCTATGAGTTTAAGAATCTCTATGTCATCGGCTCTTGCATAGAAAAATATGTGGGGAAAATAAAGACGGCGTATATTATCCAAAGAAAATTATTGAACGAATCGACTATGAAAGAATACAGCTCCAAAAATGAGGTTGTGTCCAAAGAAGAAACGAGAAAAATATTTAAAAAATTAAGTCTTCTGTAGAAAATGGTTCTTTATGGAAAACAATCAATTGATAGATATGATATTGAAGCGGTAATTAAGACATTGAAGTCTGATTTTTTGACTACTGGACCGAAAGTTTTGGAATTTGAAAAAAAATTTGCCATTTATGTCGGTGCAAAATATGCCGTAGCTGTTTCAAGCGGCACGGCCGCTTTACATTTAGCTTGTCTGGCGGTTGGATTAAAAAAAGGAGATGAAATCATAACTTCTCCAATGACATTTGCCGCTTCCGCTAATTGTGCCTTGTATTGCGGAGCTAAACCAGTTTTTGTTGATATAAACGTAAAAAATGGGCTTATCGAGGAAAATTTGATTGAGAAAAAAATAAACTCAAAAACAAAAATAATTATTCCAGTTCATTATACGGGTCTTCCCTGCGAAATGGAAAAGATTAAAGAAATTGCTGGCAAGCACAACCTTATTGTCATTGAAGATGCTTGCCATGCGCTGGGGGCTGAATATAAAAATACGCGGATAGGAGATTGTACTTATTCAAATATGGCAGTTTTCAGTTTCCATCCCGTCAAGCATATTACGACCGGAGAAGGCGGAATGATTACGACTAATTCTGAAGAATTATATCAAAAACTGCTTTTGTTCAGAACACATGGAATTACTAAAGATTCGGATAAATTGTCGAATAAAAAAGAAGGCTCATGGTTTTACGAAATGCAAGAACTCGGATTTAATTATCGTATAACTGATATTCAATGCGCGCTGGGAATCAGCCAACTTAAGAAAATTAAAAAATTTGTGAAAAAGCGAAGAGAAATTGCCAAGAAATACGACAAAGCATTTTCTAAAATTGGCGGCATCGAAACGATAAAAGAAACTCAAGGATGCAAAAACGCATATCACCTTTATGTAATTAAAGTTAAGAATAAAGAAGCGCGGCTCAAATTATTTAATTATTTGAAAGAAAATAATATTTTTTGCCAGGTGCACTACATTCCGGTTTATTGGCATCCATATTATCAGAAGTTGGGTTATAAAAAGGGAATTTGTCCAAAAGCGGAAAGTTTTTATGAAAGGATTATAAGTTTGCCGATTTATCCCAGCTTAAAAAATAAAGAGCTAGAAAAAGTTATTAAAATAATTAAAGATTTTTATGCAAAATAAAAAAATACTAGCTATCATTCCAGCTAGAGGAGGAAGCAAGAGAATTCCCCGAAAGAATATTAAAGATTTTTTAGGAAAGCCAATTATCGCTTATTCCATTGAAACGGCGTTGAAAAGTGGATTATTCGATGAGGTAATGGTTTCTACTGACGACCAAGAAATCGCAGAAGTGGCTAAAAAATACGGAGCCAAAGTTCCATTTTTGAGAAGTGAAAAAAATTCGGACGATCATTCCTCTACGGCCGACGTAATTGAAGAGGTTTTAAATGAATATCAAAAAAAATCAAAAAATTTCGATGTTTTTTGCTGTATTTACCCAACCGCTCCATTTATAAATGAAGACACGCTAAAAAAATGTTATGAATTAATGGAAAAGGGAAAATATGATTCTGTTTTTCCAATTGTTAAATTCAGCTATCCGATCCAAAGAGGCTTGAAAATGACCGGGTCGAAAGTCGAGATGATCTGGCCGGAAAACTATAACAAAAGATCGCAGGACATTGAGTCGGCTTATCATGATAGCGGACAATTCTATTGGCTGCGGACAGACAAATTTTTGCAAGAAAAGAAGGTTTATTTAGATAATTCCGGAGCGATCGTTCTGGATAACTTAATGGTGCAGGATATCGATAATCTTGAAGACTGGAAAATGGCGGAATTTAAGTATCAATTTATTGATCAAAATAAGAAATAGTATTTTAAAATATTTGGCAGGATAAATCTATGAACATGAAAATTAAAACACCAAAAGGGAAAAGAGAAATCGGACCAGGTAATCCCGTATTCATAGTAGCCGAAATGTCGGGCAATCATAATCAGGACATCAAAAAAGCTTTTAAAATTATAGACGCAGCCGCTTATGCCGGAGTGGATGCGGTCAAGCTCCAAACCTATACAGCCGATACTATAACGATTAATTCTGATCGAAAATGGTTTAAGATAAACAAAGGGCCCTGGAAAGGCAAAACTCTTTATGAACTTTATAAGTCGGCCTATACCCCTTGGGAATGGCAGAAAAAACTGAAAAAATACGCTGAAAAAAAAGGGCTAGTAGTCTTTTCCTCTCCTTTTGATGAAACAGCGGTTGATTTTTTGGAGAAACTTAAAGTTGAGCTTTATAAAGTGGCATCCTTCGAGGTTGTCGATATGGGGCTTTTGGAAAAAATCGGACAGACCAAAAAACCGGTAATTATTTCGCGGGGAATGGCCAACTTAGAAGAAATCAAATTGGCGATTAAAACTCTGCGCCAAAATGGATCAAAACAGATAGCAATCTTGCATTGCATTAGCGATTACCCTGCTGATCCAAAAGATATGAATTTAGCTACTATCCCTGATTTGGCAAAAAAGTTTGGAGTTGTTTCCGGGCTTTCTGATCATACATTAGGCATCACGACATCTATTGCTGCCGTGGCACTGGGAGCATCGATAATTGAAAAGCACTTGACAATAGATCGCTCTGAGGGAGGTCCAGATGCCGGCTTCTCACTGGAACCGCAAGAATTAAAAGAATTGGTGAATGCTATACGAGAAGTTGAATTGTCGATCGGAAAACCACAATTCTCCTCAATTAAAAAGGAAGATATAAATAAAACTTTTCGCCGTTCACTTTTTGTTGTAAAAGATATAAGAAAAGGCGAAAAATTCACTAGAGAAAATGTACGGTCAATTAGGCCAGGTCATGGATTGGCTACTAAGTATTTTAAGAAAATATTGGGAAAATCAGCCTCTTTCGATATTGAAGCCGGGACTCCCTTATCCTGGAAATTAATAAAAAATTTATGACAAAAAAAGAAATTACAAAGAAAATAAAAAGTTTTTGGGATGGTCAGGCCAAAACATTAGGCGCATCACAATTAGCGACAGCGCCGGATATTTATTACCGCGAGTTAGAAATAGAACGAATTATATCATATCTTCGTGATGGCAAGAAAGTTTTGGATATTGGATGTGGCAATGGATTTTCAACGATTTTATTTGCCAAGAAGTTTTCTAAACTAAAGATTGTCGGCATGGATTATTCTCAAAAAATGATCGACATAGCCGCTCCTGTTTTAAAAAAGAAACAAGATCTTCAAAAGAGGTTAAGTTTTTGCGTAGGCGATGTTTTAGAATTAAGCAAATATTCTTCAGCTATCGGCAAGTTTGATTTTATTGTTTCAGAAAGATGCCTGATTAATTTATTAAACTGGAAGGAACAGAAAAAAGCAATTTTGGAAATGAAAAAGATGTTAAAGCCTGGTGGGTCTATTATTTTATGCGAAAATACCAGAGATGGGCTGGAAAGATTAAATAAGCTAAGAAAAACATTTGATTTGCCAGCTATAAAAATGCGTTGGCATAATTATTATTTACCGGAAGAAAAATTCCTAAATTTTGCCAAAAAACAGTTTAAAATATTGGATATAAACAATATCGGAAGCTTATACTATATTATTTCCCGAGTGGTATACGCGAAATTAAGTGCCATGAAGAATAAAGATCCAGAATACCTGAATCCTATTAATATGATTGCCTCAAAACTGCCATCGGTTGGCAATTATTCTCCTAATTTTATATTCCTTCTCCGGAATAAAAAATAATCATTATGGATTCTGCAAAAAAAGAATTTAAAAAATTATATGATTTAGGATTGAACGAGCAGCCACAAAAAGCAGATATTATTGTTTGGCTGCAAGGTGATCGTTATGACAGAGCCAATAAAGTGCTAGGCTTGTATAAACAGGATTGGAGCAAAAAAATACTCATCTCTGGCAACAATATTTTGATTGGCGGAAAAAGATTGGGAGAAGATAACATCACATTAAAACAAATGGAAAAATTTCTTTTGAAAGAGGGAATTAAAAGCAAGCAATTAATTATTAACGACAAATCGTTAAATACAAAAGAACAGGCAGAGTATATTTTGAAACTTGCAAAAATAAAAAAATGGAAAAAAATACTTTTAGTAGGATCTTCTTACTACCAGCCTCGAGCTTTTCTGACTTTTTTGAAGCAAGCAAAAAAAATAAAATGGAATGGCGTGATAATAAATCAGCCTGCGATTATCACTTGGATGAAGAATCCGTCGGGCAGAAATAAGACGGCGCGATTAATTTTCAAGGAAGAATTTGAAAAAATAAAAAAATATAAAAAAGACCTAGCTTCAATATCTGAAGGAATTAAATATTTATATAAGTCCTATGAAGGATAAATTCAACGTACTGATTATCGGAACGGGGAAAATAGGGGCTTTTTTTGATAATCCTAATTCAAAAAATATTCTAACTCATGCCCATGCATTCTCTTGCCATAGAGGTTTCAATCTGGTAGGTTTTGTCGATAGTGATAAAAAGCAAGCCGCTAAGGCTGCAAAAATATGGAATGTGAACGCTTATGATGATATCAACCAAGCTTTTAAGCCTAACAAGATTGATGTTGTTTGTATCGCAGCTTCGACAGACATGCATCATAAAATTTTAAAAGAATCATTGAAATATCCTATGGAATTAATATTATTGGAAAAACCAATAGCCAGAACGCTCGATGAATTAAAAAAAATTATTGAACTGTGCAGTAAAGCAAAAAAACCAATGGTGGTCAATTATATGAGGCGTTTTTTGCCAGAATTTGAAAAAATAAAAACAGCTATAAAAAAAGGCGCTTATGGAAATTTTGTCGCTGGCACTGGATATTATGGAAAGGGATTGCTTAATAATGGTTCGCATATGATTGATTTGCTTCATTTTTTCTTCGGCTACATCTCCGAATTTAAGATAATCGATAGCTGTAATGACTTTTCTGCTGGTGACCCAACAATTACGGCTGTCCTTACTCTTTCCAATAAAAAAAGTTTTATTTTACAAGGCATCAGCTCTGAACTATTTACTTTGTTTGAAATGGATTTAATTTTCGAAAAACAAAGAATAAGAATTATTGACCTGGGTCAGAAAATCGAATTCCATAAAATTAAAAACAGCGCAATGTTTAAGGGGTATAAGAATATAGTAAAATTTTCTGAAAATACGACTGCGATAAATAAATATATGTATTTTGTTGCAGACAATATTTATAACAATCTGACCAAAGGCAAGAAAATAAAATGTGATATTTTTGATGGCTATAAAGCATCCGAATTATGTTTTAAAATTATAGAAAAACAATCATGAAGAAAGTGCTGTTATTTTCAAGAGATCCCGGGGGAGCAAATACAGTTATACCCCTATTTGAAATCCTAAAAGAGAGAGGCTATAATGCAGATATCTTTGGCAAGGACACTTCATTGGAAAGATATAAAAAATTCGGGCTGAATGGCAAGAATATAATGAAATTTATCGGTAAATTAGGGTTAGAGGAAATAAAAAATTTTTTAAGCAAGACAAAACCTGATTTTATAATTACCGGGACTAGCGCAAATGATTTTACCGAAAAGTTCCTTTGGAAAGCCGCAGAAGAATTGAAAATTCCTTCTTTTGCGATTTTGGACCAATGGTTAAGTTATGGAATTAGATTTTCAAGATATGGAGTTTCAGATTTAGAAGAATATCTTAAAAAACCGATTCATGAATATTTGCCGACAAAAATTTTTGTTATGGACGATTATGCCAAAAGAGAAATGCATAAAACTGGGATAAAATCGGATAGAATTGTCATTGGCGGACAGCCATATTTCGACTTGCTGAATGAAAAAAAGAAAAAAATAACAAAGTCAGGAATAATTTTATTTAAAAAGGAACTAGACATAAGCAAGTCAGCATTTATTGTCGTATTTTCTTCCGAACCCATTGAAAAGGCATATGGCGGTAAAATCAAAGCTATTAAAAATTTAGGCTACACAGAAAAAACTATATTGAAAGAGTTAATCCATTCTTTAAAAAAAATAGCTAAAAGCAAGAAGATAAAATTAAATTTGATAATTAAGATTCATCCTAAAGAAAATTTAAGTGATTTTAAAGGAATAGCCAGAAATAATGGCGATAAGAGCCTAAGAATCAAAATAATAAAAAATTGCGATTCATGGAACTTGATTTTGGCTTCGGATTTGGTCTGCGGTATGGTTTCAATGTTTCTTATTGAATCAGTGCTGCTGAATAAAAAAACATTAAGTATCCAGATCGGCCTCAAAAAAGAGAATCCTTTCATTTTGGATAGAAGAAATATTTTAAAATCAGTGGTAAAAAAGAAAGAGCTTAAAACCAGGCTTGAAAACTTGATCAAAAATAACAAATCAAAGAAGTATAATTTTAAGTTGGTTGAGAATTCCAGTATTAAAATAATAAATTATATTGAAAAAAATTATGCATAAATTGGCGATAAGGGGAGGTAAGAAAGTAAGAAGCATAAAGTTTCCCTCATCAAATACAATTAGCAGAGAAGAAAAAATTGCGGCTAATCGAGTTATAAAATCAGGAGTGCTTTCTGAATTTTTAGGCGCTTGGCATGAAAATTTTTTTGGCGGTCCGGAAGTGAGGGCTTTTGAAAAAGAATGGGCCAGATATTTCAAAGTGAAGCATGCCATTGCAGTAAATTCCGCCACCTCTGGGCTATACTGTGCTATGGGGGCTAGCGGAGTAGGACCGGGGGATGAAGTCATTGTTTCCCCATATACTATGAGCGCCTCGGCTATTCCCCCATTGATTTATAATGCCATTCCGGTATTTGCCGATATTGAAGAAGATTATTTTTGTCTTTCGCCTGATTCAGTTGAAGTTAAAATAACTAAAAGAACAAAGGCCATAATAGTAGTTGATATTTTTGGCCAGCCCTATGATGCAGATAAAATAAATAAAATAGCCAAAAAAAATAATCTTTTAGTAATTGAAGATTGCGCTCAAGCTCCCGGAGCAAAATATAAAGGTAAATATGCCGGGACATTGGGCGATATTGGAATCTTTTCTTTGAATTATCACAAGCATATCCATACGGGCGAAGGCGGTGTGCTAGTAACAAATAGCGATAAATTAGCTGATAAATTAAGGCTAATTAGAAATCACGCGGAAACAATTGTTGAAACCAAGGGTCAACCTGACTTAGTAAATATGCTGGGCTTTAATTATCGAATGACTGAAATTGAAGCATCAATTGGAAGAGCACAGCTCAAAAAATTAGAAAAAATAGTTAAAAAAAGATTAGAAAATATTAATTATTTAAATAAAAAATTCTCCAAAATTCCCTGTATCCACCCGGCGAAAGTAAGATCTTCCTGCAGGCATGTTTATTATGTCCAGGCATTAAAATTTGATAGCAGGGCAACAGGAGTGCACAGGAATAAATTTGTCGAAGCAGTAAAAGCAGAATTGTCTCCGACGATGACCAGAGAAAAAGAAGGGATTAATATCGGTGCGGGATATGTCAAGCCGTTATATCTCGAACCTATTTACCAGAAAAAGATCGCTTATGGAAAGAATGGCTGTCCGTGGACTTGTGAAAAATATAATGGTAAAGTTGATTATAGCAAGGGTATTTGCCCAGTTACTGAAAAAATGCATGATGATATCTTGATAACGCATGACCTGATGCACCAAAATATGACTAAAAAAGATCTGGATGATGTGGCTGCAGCTTTCATGAAAGTTTGGGAAAATATAAAAGAATTAAAATTATAATTTATGTTAAACAAATCTTTCCTGGAAGGAAAAAAAATATATCTAAGGCCACTTACGGCTAATGATATTAATGATAATTATATCAGCTGGCTCAATGATAGCGAGGTTTGCAAATATAATTCCCACCATGCTTTTCCTTATAATAAGCATAAAGCAGAAGAATATCTAAAAAATATTTCTTTGTCCAAAGAAATATTGGTTTTGGCTATAATAACAAAACGGAGTGAGAAGCATATTGGAAATATTTCGCTGCAACAAATTGATTTATTGAATAGCAGCGCAGAATTTGCGATATTGCTTGGAGACAAGAACTATTGGGGGAAAGGAATAGCCAAAGAAGCCTCGGTGCTTATTGTGAATCACGGTTTTAAAGAATTAAATTTACACCGCATTTATTGCGGTACTTCTTCAGAAAATATAGCTATGCAAAAATTAGCTGAATTTTTAGGGATGTCTGAAGAAGGAAGAAGGAAAGAAGCGCAATTTAAAAACGGAAGATACAATGATATTTTAGAATTCGGTATTTTAAAAAAAGATTTTTTTAAAAAGTGTAAAAATTAGATGCTTTAAATAAAAATATCTATTGATCAAATAGATAATTTTTAATAATTAAAAAATAATAATAAAATGATTTATTGCAAAAAATGCGTCCAGCCGGATAATAGACCCGGAATTTATTTCAATAAAGAGGGTGTCTGTGGTGCTTGCTTATATCAGGAGGATGTTGAAAAAAAAATTAATTGGAATAAAAGAGAAGAGGAATTAAAAAGAATTGCTGAATGGGCAAAAAAAACAGCCAAAAAAAATAATGTTAGTTATAACTGCATAGTTGGAATTAGTGGAGGAAAGGATAGCACGTTTCAAGCACTTTATTCAAGAGACAAGCTCGGATTAAAACCATTGCTTGTTAATTGTGAGCCGGAAGGGATAACTGAGATTGGGAAAAAAAATATTGAAAATTTAAAAAATTTAGGTTTTGATACAATTTCAATCAGGCCAAATCCAAAAGTTTTAAAAAAATTAATGAAAAAGGATTTTTACGAATTTCTTAATCCTGTTAAAGTAACTGAATTTCCCCTGTTTGCTTCTTCTTATATAGTAGCCGATCAGTTTAATATTCCCTTAGTAATCCAAGGAGAGAATCCCGCTTTAACTTTAGGTGTGAGAAAAACAGGCTATGGTGTTAATGAGGATGCTTTAAATACCAACAAGAGCGACACATTAGGAACAGGATGGAAAAGATATATTGGAGACGGAGTAACCGAAAAAGATTTGTTTTGGTATCATTATGACGAAAAAGGAATTAGAACTAAAGGAATAAAAGCTATTTGGTTACAATACTATGTTAAAGAATGGTCTCAACCTCACAATGCTAATTTTTCCATTAAACACGGATTAATCATAAGAAGAAATTTTAACCCAAATGATATTGGCACTTACGTGGGCTATTCCCAACTGGATTCTGACGCAGTTCAATTAAATCAAATGCTAAAATTCATAAAATTTGGTTTTGGACAATGCACTGATCATGCATGTTATGATATAAGAGAAGGCTTAATTACCAAAAAAAAAGGAATTGAATTGGTCAAGAAATATGACGGAAAATGTCATAAAAAGTACATAAAAAAGTTTTGTGACTATATAGGAATTTCTTTGACGGAATTTTATAAAGTTGCTGATACCTTTCGGGATACAAAAATCTGGTGGATCAAAGATGGTCAATGGTGGAAGAATAATATTAAAGGTGGCCCATCGACTCATGGCAAAGTTTATCTTTCAAAAAAAGAGCAGGTCAAATACAAAAAACATGGATAAAAAATTTAAATCTCTAGCAGACTATAATATTGATATTCATAGTTCCAAAGGACTAGGAGGGTGGAGGATATTATATAAATTATTTCTAAATAAATTGAATTTTGATTCAATTATTGAAATCGGAGCTGGTCCGCCGACGTTTTTAAGTGAAATAAAATGTTTAAGAAGAATAGCTATAGATGGCGGTGACAGGTGGAAAAAGGAATATAATGAATTGGGCATCGATTTTTTTAAAATTGATCTTGATAAAGATGAACTTCCTAATTTAGGAAAAGTTGATATAGCTGTATGTTCGGATGTTTTTGAACATCTTATTTTTCCCGACAGGACGTTATTCTATATACATAAAATTATTAAAGATGATGGGATCCTTTTTTCACACGTTCCTAACGAATTCAGTCTCTGGAAAACATTTTCCGTAATGATGGGCAAATCGGATAGTATGTATTTTCATAAATTTTGTGAGGAATACAATGACCCCCACCTGCACCGATTCACAAAAATAGGGTTTGAAAAATTTTTGAAAAAAGAATTCAAGTATAATCTTTTTATTGGTGATATGAAATATCATTTCACGGCTAAGATTTTGGGGAAGTTGCGCCTGAAAGTTCCCTATATGATTGAAGGAGGGCCGACATTTGTCAGCACGAATGATTCGAATAAATTCAATCTGTTGAAAAAAATAAAGTTAACTTTAAATTGATACAAAGCAATGAAGATATATTTCGATTTTGGCATGGGTCAGCGGTCATTATTATGCCACGAATTGGCAAAATGCTGGAAGAAAAATTATGGCATCAATGACTTCGCCGGAATGATAGTGGTAAAAAATGGCGGTCACCTTGATTTTTTAAAAAATCAAAAAGAAATTAACTATCATTTTATAGATAACAGAGACACCATAGAAGAAGAAGCGCTTAAAATAAAACTGGATATGAATAGAATGGATGAAATTGAAAAAAAATTAGATATTCCTTTATGGTATTTTGTAGTAGCAGATCGAAATATGGGGCACTTTTTCGTTAAGGGCGCTATTTTTTCTAAGACTCGCATGATGTCCCTGGCTAATCACGAGAATATAATGAAATGGGTAGTTTATTATTATGACTTGCTTGATAGGCGACTAGATGAGTTTAAACCTGATGCCGTGGTATTTCTTTCTAATGCTTCTCTCCCTTCCTTAATGCTGGCAAAGATGTGTGAAATAAAAAATATTCCTTATTATGAGCTAGTAACCTCCAGAATAAAAAATTTTTATTCCATAATAAAGAATAGCTATAAAGGAATCAATAAGAATATCATAGAAGATTATAAATCAATTTTAAGCTCGGAAAAACCATCGGAAGTAGTAAGTCGGTCTGCTTCGGATTATGTCGATTCATTCAAGAAAAATCCCGTGTCTCCGGAAGAGGATAGCTACGTATTAAAAGACTCAAGAAGGTTGGCGCGGCAGGGGATTATTAAGATTATAGGACAAACTGCTTTGGAATGCGCAAAAATGATAGCCACAAACATTGTGTTTAATTTCGACAAAAGAAAGAACAATTCGTACTTGAGGAAAAAGAAGATATTATCTTCAACTCTAGTCAATATGAGAAAAAAGCTAGTATTGAGAAACTCGATGCAAGATCTTTTTGATAATAACATAAATTCCGGCGAAAAATATGTTTTTTATCCCCTGCATCTTGACCCCGAAGCATCAACGATGATATTGTCGCCTAATTTTGTCAACCAGCTGAATCTAATTGAAATTCTTGCCAAGAATGTTCCTATGACACACAAGCTTTATATCAAAGAGCATGTTCCCAATATCGGAATAAGACCGTCTAATTTTTACGAAGAAATAAAAAAGTATCCGAATGTCAGGCTGGTTAATCCTTGGGCGAACACATTCGATTTAATCAGCAATTCATCACTGGTCGTAACTATTTCCGGAACGGCTGGCTTTGAAGCGACGCTGATGAGGAAACCAGCCATTGTCTTTTCGGAAACATTTTATTCAAAAGCAGGATTGGCTGAATATTGTTCAGATATTGACAGATTAGGCGAAGTAATAAAGAGACAAATATATGAATCACAGGAAACTAGTGGGGAGGAAAGAGACTTAAAAATAAAGGCTCTAGTCACTGCTATATATAAAAATTCCTTTAAAGTTAATGCAGCAGATTTGATTTGGGGAGGAGATAAAAAGGATTTGGCCGAAAGAAAGGACGATTTGAATAAAGTCGCAGAAAAATTTTATCAGGCATTTAATAAGAAATAATTTTAATAAAATTATCATGAACAAAATATTGGAAAATTTAAGCAAGTCTAATTTTTCTTTAACTGGTCTGGATATTGGTGCTCGCAGAGGATTTATTACTGATTTATTGCCAATATCTACTGTTGTAGATGCAATTGGATTTGAACCAGATAAAAAAGAATGCAATATTCTGAATAAAAAAACCAATAGTCATCCCTGGAAAAATTTAAAATATTTACCTATAGCGCTAGGATCAGGGGAAAAAGCGGAACTTAATCTATATAGGCAAAGAGGGTGTTCCTCGCTATTGGAAGCTGATATAGAATTGGCGAAAATTTTTAGCAGAGACGACTATTTTATTTATGATGGGCAGGTTAGCGTTCCTGTTATGTCGCTAGACGAAGCTGCAAAAAATTATGGCTTCGAAGAAGCGGCATATATGAAGATTGACATTCAAGGAGCGGAAATGGACGTATTTCTTTCAGGAAAAAAACTTCTTTCCGAATCCCTTATGGGGATAAGAATCGAGACTTCCTTTGTGCACTTGTATAAAGAACAGCCATTGTTTTCAGATATTGATATTTTTCTTCGAGGTTTAGGTTTTAGCTTAATGCGATTTATGGATCAATATCACTGGCGCAGAACCACCAGATTTAAATATCCCATGCGATCTAAAGGAAGATATCCATTTTCTCGCGGACAGTTGATTCATGGCGATGCGTTGTATTTACGAATACCGGAAAATATGCCTAAGCAGACAAATGAAGATAAGAAAAAATTGCTGGAGTTAGCCTTGATATCAATGGCTTACGGCTTTATTGATCATGCCGAAGCGGCATTGAATCAGGATGGAGTAGCTGAATATGTCAGAAAAAACTACAATATTGACACCAATCAGCTATTGCTTGAATTTTCCAAAAAATTCCGAAAGAAAACAAGGATTGATTTATTGATGAAAGTTATTTTAGATGTAAGAAATATAATTAAAAATATTTAATTTGTAATGCCTAAAATTTTTCTTTTTGAAAGCGGATCAACTGGATGGAGCGGATCGTTCAAGAGCTGTTTTTATATCGCTTCAGCTCTTAAGGCTAAGGGCTATTCTGTCGCAGTGGGCTATATTAACAAATCAGACTATTGGTCGAAGCTCCGCGGTCAAAATATACCAGTTGTGAGATTTGTTAATAAACTTTACAGCCAGGAAATAAAAGGTCAGTTTTTTTTCAAAATACTTAGAAATATTGACGGACAAATGAAAAAATGGCTTAGTTTTTTACCATTTCCAATTGATGGACTAATTAATTTCCAATTTGTTTCTGATATAAGAAAATTTCTTCAAGAGCAGAAGATTGATTTAGTGCATACCAATACTAGCTTTTTTAGGGATGTAGAAATATTGAAAATAGCCAGTAAATTATATTTACCAATCATTTGCCATCTGAGAGGATACCCTTATCGCCAATTAACGCTAATGGAGAAAAATTTGGTTAAATATGAAAAAGTCTGCTTCATTGCCATTTCCAAATCAATTCAGAATAAATGGATTAAGGCAGGATTGCCAAAAGAAAAAATCGAATTGATATACAATGCTCAGCCAAAACTAACTGAACAAATTGGAGAAAAAGAAAGAACAGTCGAAAATAATTTGGAATGTATCCCAGTTCGGCTCTTGTTTGTTGGGCGTCTTTCTAAAGTAAAAGGGGTTGATATATTGATAAAGGCCTTGAAAAATATAGACAAAAAACTCTGGACATTATCAATAGTTGGCAATGGAACCGAAAAAATAATATTTAAAAAACTTGCTAAAGACTGTGAAATCTTAGATAATATTACTTTTTATGGCTATCAAGAAAAAGTTAATGATTTTTATCGTGATCACGATATTGTTATTGTTCCCTCTCTCAAAGAACCTTTTGGCAGGGTGGTGATTGAAGCAATGCAGTTTGCTGTTCCTGTTATTGCCTCGGATATAGATGGCCCGGCAGAGATTATTGAGAATAGCAAAGATGGGATATTATTCGAAATGGGCAACAGCAAAGCCCTTAAAGAAGCTATAAACTATCTTATCGAAAATCCGGAAAAACGCATTGAACTAGGATTATCCGGAAGAGAGAAACAAAAATTATTTTCAGAAGAAATTTTTATGGAAAAACTTTTGAAAGTTTATAACAAGTTGCTTATAAATTGAATGTAGCTATTAAAAATATCTTAAAGATTTTTAATTTATTTGACAGGAGCGGCTACGCCGTAGATATTTCTATCGGCGATAGAATGTCTTGAAAAAATCCACTGCGTCCACTTTTTAAATGGATACAGATTGGAAGAATCCAGATATAACACTTTATATCCGGATCTTTTAAAAATATTTTCAAGTCTTTTTACAGTTGTTGGATTGCAATGTTCGATAGAGGCAATGATTTCTTTATATTTTTTCCCCGCAACCAATATCAGCAAAGAGTCAATTATGCAAGAATAAATTTTAACGATTCTATTGAAAATATTTGATGGCAGAAAGAAAAATAGCATCAGCGGAATGCTCGTAATGATATTAGTATAAAAAATATGGTCAAATTCAGTTGGAAAAGTATGAAAAACGATGCTGCCATCTTCTGACAGTTGCTCTTTAATTGTCTGAAGAAAAGATCCTATTTCATCATCATGTAAGTGTTCGAATATATCAAAACATATGGCTATATCGATAGCAGGTAATTTTTGATTCCAATTTGCTATATCTCCTTGGATAAATTTAACATTTGCTTTTTCTTCTTCTGCTAATTCGTTGGCTATTCTAATAGCTTGGCTGTCAAAGTCAATGCCAAAGGAATCATAACCCATTTTTGAAGCTTCAATTGCCATTGTCCCGATAGAACACCCTATGTCTACGGCCACTATTTTTTCTTTATTTTTTATTAGAATTCTCGGCTCGTAATGCTTTTTTATTAGATATTTTAATAAATTAATTCTATGCTTCCAATGATTACTATACCTATTTCTATGCTTATTTATTTGATCATTCTGATATTTTTCTCCATAAAAACAGGGCGGTTTTTTAAGTATTTTCATATTATTTTTCAATAAGTATCCAATAATTTTGAGCAAATAATCTAATAGGAAAAATCTTCAATAATGCTTTTAATACAAATTCTTTTCCGGAATTAGAATAATTAAAATGCATGAAAGACTCTAATATTTTTAGGTTGAATTTTCGGCAATAGTTGGAAAAAAATTTGTCTAATTCTTTCCAGGAAAAAAACCATTTGTGCCGATCTTCAGGTTTTTCACTGGGAAGGCCGTAATATTTTCCGCTGCTGGCAAACAAAATAATTCTTAGAACTTTCCAAATGTCAGGGCTATTCGGGAGAGAAATAAGGATATATTTGCTAGCAACTCTGTTTATATCATCAAGTATTTCGTATAAATTATCAATATGTTCTAAAACTTCAGTGCAAACAACCATGTCAAAAGAATTTTTTTCAAAAATAGAAAGCTTGTCTTTTTCCAGATCCATTTTTTTGTCTGGATTTCCTGACTTATCTATCCCGTAGACCTTTTCTCCAATAATTTTTTTTAAATCGTTATTGGAACATCCGACGTCCAAAATACTTTTTGATTTATTAATATAACTTTCAAAAAATCTATGAATAAATTTTGCCCTGCCCTCCCGATCTTCAAAGTAATAAAAATTATTCCTCACCATTTTTTTATTATTAAAATATAATCTAAAGTCAAAGATTTGTATATGAGCTCTTCTAGCTTAAGCGTTATCCTGGTATTTATTTTTCCAGCCAAGCCAAAGAAAAAATCTGATATTAGCCCCAAGATATTATTTGTGAAATAAATAGGCGTAAATATAAATTTAATTCCAAATGATGAAAAAAAATAATTAATTAGCTGGCAGATAGTAGCAAAATATCCACTGGTTTCCTTTATCTCAATAATTTTAAAATCTCTAAAAATATATAATAAGCCAAATTTAGTGAAACGATAGTAATCAATATTAAAATTTTTAATCTTTTTTTTATCAAAATTATTCAATTTAATTTTTTCTGATGGAATCGGGATACTGTGGTTTTTCATCGTCTGCGGTACAGTGATAATAGCTAATCCGCCCGGTTTTAGAATTCTTTTTATCTCTAATATGGTTTCTTGCGTTTTAGCTATATGCTCTAAGGACTGATTTAAAATAATCCCGTCAAAATAGTTGTTATTCACTGGAATATCCCATGAATCAGCAATAATATCGGGATTTACTTCTTTTTGAGGATCAAGCCCGACATATTTGCAATTAAAATATTTAGCGTAAGGTTTTTTCCCGCATCCAATGTCAAGCACTATTTTGTCTGGTCCGAATTTTTTTCCAAATTCTTTCATTGCTTTTTCAACTGGAAAACGAGCGAGATAATTGCTAGACAATATATTAAGCATAAAATTAAAACAGTTTTAAATAATTATTTATCATATCATCCAGAGAAAATCTTTCCTCCGCGATTTTTTGGCTGTTTGCCGAATAAAAATTCAGATTTTTTACTATGGAATTTAAATTATCCGCAAATTGGCTGACATTATACTCTCTTCTTTTCCAAAAAGCGTCACCGCTGGAATCTATTAAAAGGCTGTTTTTTCCCAGAACTGTTATTTCATTCATAGCCCCGTCATTTACTCCGCAGATTGGCAGTCCACAGGTCATGGCCTCAATTATGTTGTTGGGGCAGGGAGGATTAAGATGAGTCATCAGAAAAATATCAGAAGACCTTTCATATTTTGGCAGGTCTTCATTTTTTATCTTACCAACAAAGTTGAGCTGTGTAAACTCTTTGAATTGAGACGGAAGATTTTTTATTTCCCTTGAAAAATCTCCGATAATCATCAGCTTGAAGTTGTTATTGTATTTGTTTTTATATATTTTCAAAGCTTCTATTATGGGAATAATCTGGTCTGTTCTCCTGAATTTTGAAACAGTAATGAATATTTTTTGGTCGGGATTGTCTCTAAGGTTGACTTTTTCTCCAACAGGTGAGAATAGATTAGTGTCGACTCCGTTGTAGATTATAGAATATTTTTCATCTTTTCTCTTTCCAAGAAATTTGTCAGCGCAGTATTGGCTGTATTTGCTTTGGTACACGGTAAAATCGGAAAAAAACTTGTGGATTAATTTTGGCGCAAGATTTAACAATGGATATTTCCATTTGGCAACCGACCAATAATAAACTCCGTCCAGTCTCTGGATTATTCTTTTTTTATTTATTTTTGCATGAAGCAAATATAGTGGATTGCACTGGATGATGACAAATAAAATATCATAATCACGGCGAAAATCAAAAAAAACTTCGTGCCCTTTTTCTTCCAATCCCTTTTTGAATTTATTGGCGAAAGAGGATGTTCCGCCGGTTTCTCTGACTGCAAATGGTATAAATATCTTCATTATAAATATTTTCTTTTAATTTTTTTGATAAAATTCGGTGTTAAGATTAACATCATCGGTTCGATCAAATATAAATAATTTTCAAATCCATATTTATATTTTCTAATATATTTGAATCTGGTTTTAATACTTTGCCACATTTGGGCGTTTTGTTTTTTGACGGAAATTCCGTCGTCAACTGATCTTTCGCAGAGAAATTCCTGAATATTGTAAAATTTTGTTTTTGGAAAACACCGGAGCCAAAGTTCGTAATCCTGCCCATATTTTATCCCTTCGCTGTATCCGCCAACACTTTTTATTAAATCAGTTCGGGCTAATATGCAACTATGGGCAAAGGGATTGCGCCTAAATAGTCTTTTTGAAATAATTTCGTGAGTTTCGGGAAGTTTGATATATTTTTTGTTTTTGTTGTCTTTGTAAATATTTATGTGATTGCATCCGACTATTCCGTAATCTGGATTATCTTTCAAAAAATTAACCTGTTTTTCTAATTTTTCTTTTTCCCAAAAGTCATCAGGATCAATCCGGGCGATGTATTTTCCCTTAGCCTCTCTAAGCATAAGATTTAAAGCTTTAGTAAGGCCAATATTTATTTTATTATCAATAATTTTAAATTTTTCCGGACCGAGTATTTTCTGCCACTTAAGAATTTCTTCTAAGCTTCCATCTGCAGATCCATTATTGAAGCAGATGATTTCATAATTATTGAAAGTCTGGTTTCGAATGCTTTCAAAAAAAGTATCAAGAAATTTTTTTTCATTCCAGATAACTGTTAATATGGAAATTTTAGGGATATTATCCGTCATAGGGATTCAAATAAATTTGCTATTTTTTCGGAAACTATTTCCAAGGAATATTTATTTTTTATTTCATTTAAAGCATTTTCTCCCAAGCGGATTCTTTCCTCCGGACTTTCAAGCAATCTTAGCATGCTATTTTTAATTGCTTCGCTATTAGCAACCGGAACAAGAATTCCCGAATAGCTATCTTTTATCAAATCATGATTAACTTTTATATTGGTGGTAATTATAGCCAGCTTTGAGGCCATGGCTTCCATTATGGCATTACTCATTCCTTCATAAAAAGTAGGGAGAATAAAAATTTCGCTTATTTTGAGTATTTCAAGCACATCGCTTCTTTTTCCTAAAAAATATATATTTTCTCTTGCCTCGGAAATATCTGCTTGGTTTTGAAGTATCGGTCTTTGGTCTCCGTCTCCTACGATAATCAAATTTACCCCGTTAAATTCGGCTTTGCCGACCTCGCCGGGCGAGGATTTAACGGGGTGAATATTTTTATTTTCTTTGAAAACTTCATTAAAAGCCTCAATTAAATATTTATGTCCTTTTCCTTTTCTCAAATTAGAAACACTTACGATATTGATATTTTCCTCTTTAATTCCCAATTCTTTCATCTTTTCGTTCTTGTTGATATCAAATTCAAATGATTTAAGATCGATGACATTTGGGATCACGGTTGTTTTATTTAAATTTATTCCCAGCTTTTTTGCGATTTCTTTTTGCGCCGATGGAGTCTGAAAAACATATTTTGTTACCAGAAAAGATGTAATTTTATCCATGAAAGAAAACCATTCCCACTGCAGGAGGCTTCCTCGATGGCTGCATATTATTTTTTTTACTCCGAAAATTCTTCCCCAAACACGGCCAAAAATATCAGCATGAATTAGGTAAGTTTCGATGACGTCGGGGCGGAAGTCTTTTATAATTTTTCTAAAATTATAAATAACGCGCGGATTAAAAAAATCAAAAATACCTTCAATATGAAGATAATAGACAGGAATGTTATTTTTTTTGAACCTTTCTCCTATAACCCCTTCGCCTTTGAGGCAAACGATCCTATTTTCAAAATCTTTTTCGATATGTGGAATTACCCGTGAAAGATTCGTTTCTGCGCCTCCCACTTCGAGTCCTGTTATGATATGAAGAATTTTTTTTCGGTTCATTTTTTTATGATCGAATTTATTTCTCTTATATATGCTTCAATCGAGTTTTCCCAGTTAAACTTCTGCTCAATTTCCTGGCGGGCATTTTCTCCTAGCATTTTTCTTTTTTCAGGATTGTCTAAAAGTTCCCCCAAAGCCTCTTTCAGAGCCTTTACGCTGTGGGGCTCGATAATGACCCCAGAAACGCCGTTTCTTATGATCTCAGGCGTTCCTCCCACATTAGTGGCTAGGATGGCTTTTCGGCACACTCCAGCCTCCAAAACAGATGTTGGAAGACCTTCGTTATAGCTTGGATTAACAAAAATGTCGGTTATTTTAAGGATAGCAATAGCTTTTTCGAACGCTATATTGCCCAGAAAAATAACTTGATTATTAACTCT
Organism: Patescibacteria group bacterium; assembly: GCA_043803385.1. Classification (GTDB taxonomy): domain Bacteria; phylum Patescibacteriota; class Minisyncoccia; order Moranbacterales; family JAKLHP01; genus JAKLHP01. The sequence goes on from JAZDKA010000044.1 coordinate 37,950, forward strand.
GTTTTTTTTGGCGCATTCCTCAATGCTTTCTCGCAGAGGTCCATCGCCAACTATAAGCAAAACGGAATTTTTTTTATTAAGATTAGATAAAGCTTCAATAAGATGCACAACTCCTTTTCCGTATATAAGCCGGCCGACATAGGTTATGATCGTCTTATTTCTGAATTTTTCTTTGAGGCTTGTTTCCGGAGCGATGGAGTCAATTTCTGCAAACGGCATTCCTCGATATATAACTGGCGCTATGCGATGCGAAAGAAGTTTAACAAAGCGTGCTGCTGATTGGGATGGTGCGATGACTTTATCTGCGTGCGATAATATGAAACGTCCCAGTGTTTCGTCAAAAATCTTGGCCACCAAAGATACGAATGGCGTGTTTTTTACGAAGTCGCTGCCATGTTCAATGTGCAAAAGAGGAATCTTTTTTCTCCAGGAGTAAAAGAAAGCCATGCTTGGCTGAATGAAAAATCGGGAGGTAGAAATAGCGATATCAAAATAACTATTAGAAATTTTTTTCCATTGGCGCCAAAATTCACGCTTCCAAATGCATGGAAAAGGAAAGCAAAATATAATTTCAACTGCCGGATAACGAATTATTTTAATTCCGGGTTTTATTTCTTCTTTTGGGGCAGTTTTCGGAAAATGCGGAGTAAAAACTACAATCTCGCAATTTTTTTTGGAAAGGTTTTCGTGCAATTCTTCTGCGTATTTTTCCAGTCCGCCGATATGAGGCGGATAATAAGGTGAAAAATCAAGAATTTTTATTTTCTTATCAAAAATAGCTAGATTAGTTTCCATAACAGTTTTTATTTATTGGCAGATAATGTTTGTTTTGGTGTCAATAAAACTTTCCAAATAATTATTTCTTCATCCTTAGTGTAATAAATCCGCTTAAATTTATCCGGGTAAAGGTCAAAAAGAAGTTTACCTTCAGGACAGGGTTTTATGCCCCAAGTTGTGATTTCATACGGGCGGGAATAATAAGGATTGAGAGAACTTTCTCGGGCGTAATATATATACAGGGAACTTTCCATGAAGTCATTGAAAGTAATATTTTTTTGATTATAAGTGCTTTCAGCCATAATCGGTTTATTAATATTTATTATTGTTGAAAGTGGAGGAACAATTTTTATATCAATTTTCTTATTTATAGCAGCTTTTAATTGTGCCGCTGTATTTATCATCGTATCAATTATTGCGTTGGCGCCAACTAATTTGGAATTTTTATCGTTCGCATCAATTTTTTCATAGTTTAATGCGGCATTTTTTATTATTTTTGCAGAATCCTGAAGAAATATTTCATAGTTTTTTAATGTGGATTGATTCAAAGTGTTTTCATCCATAGAATTTAAGATATCATAAAAATCTTGTATGTTATCACTGCAATATACAGAAGAAGTGATTCCCAAAAGAGGCGTGTCGGCATAAAAAGGCAAAAGCAATTTATGTCCGTAAGAAATAAAAAGCCTATTTTCCGGCAATTTTTTCTTAATCCACTCGGCACTTTTTATTTGAGCAGGAGTTAAGAGATACCGTTTTAAATAATTTATATATAAGGCGCCGGATATGCCAGTAATAAAAAATAGCATAAAAAATAACATAACCCAGGAAGGTATATTTTTTAAAAATCGCAATATAATATAAAGAATTAAAAAAGTAAAGATACCGGCAAAAATCCAGGCGCGGTCGGGGAGAAGCGCAATATTGGGAAATCTAGGTAAAATTTCTGCTACAGTAAAGAAAAGGAAGAATATAGTTCCGGCTATGAAAAGAGCGGGGTGGGTGGCATTGCTTAAAGTGAAAGATCTAAATTTCTTATTGGAAAATAGCATTATTAAAAAAACAAACAACAACGCGATTATAAGAGGACCGACGTGAAAAGCATAAAATTGGATAACTCCGGTCAGTGAATTCCAACCCATTGATTTTGAGTCGATATTGGAATATTGGGCTGGAAAAAAAAGATTAAGATTATCTGGTGAAAAAATACGCGAATAAACCATCAGTGTCCATGATGAAACAAAATTATATATGCCCTTGAAATAATGGAAAGCAAGCGCTAAAAGAAGAAGAAATAAGAGCAGATTTTTTTTATTTAAAAAAATAGAGGAACGTTTCAAGACGATCATGATAATAACCCAAACAGCAAATATAATACTTCCGGCCTGATGAAAGAAAAAAGAAAGCAACGCTAAGATTCCTGCGGAATATAGAAAAAAATCATCCTTTTTTTGATCAGAATACAATAGAAAAAATACAATAAAATATGAAAGTATTATAAGTATTGATTGTGGCATTGCTGTCTGAGCATATAGGATAATTACCGGACTAGTGAAAGTAAAGAGAAGCCAAATCCACTGTTTTCTAGTATTTTGAAAAGTACGGGCAATCATCCAAGCCGGAAATAATGTTAAAAGAAAAAGAAAGGGCAAGATGTATTTAAAAAATGTGATGATGCTTACGCCCGTAAAACGTGTTCCAACGAAAATAAGCGATCCAAATAGAGGACGTTCGACGTAATCAAGAAGTTGACTGGAAAATTGGTAAGTGTATTTTAAAAGCCATTTGTAAGGGTCGAGATCTGGAAGGGCTGGATACATGAGTACTTGAGCTACAGTAAAAAAGAACCCAAACATAAAAACAATGAAGAGAGGATGTCTGATAATTCGTTTTGTCGGAAAGGATATTTTTGGAAAAGATGTTTTTTTGCAATAAAGAAGAAATCCAGCGCCAAGCCATAAAACTATACTGTTTGCTATCGGATACCAGTCGTAGGCTTTTTTAAATAGAATAAATTCTGTGGAGAGAATAGCTGGAGCAATAAGCATTCCACCAAGAAGCGCTAGGGATATAAATTCCCACTGGTCAAAATTCCGCTTAATCAGCCATTGCACAATCATAACTATGAATACGCCTGTACCAAAAATCATAAAAAAAAGGCCACCAACAAGTTGCCATAGTGCAAAGGCAGGATCATTTATGAAATGTTGAAGAAGAAATACGATTAAATAAGCCGAAAAAACAGCGGAAAGTGTAGAAAAAAGCTTTTGGGACATAAAAAAATGACGCAGGCGGTTGATCATAAAGTTAAGATTATATGCTGAAAGTATATCGTATGCGTATGCATAATGCAAATATCCTTGTTTTTTTTGTTTGAAAGTAGCATAATTGAAATAAAGATTGAATAAGATGTTAAAAGGCTTGGATTGGTCAATGATCGTGACAATTTATGAAAAAGGGCAAAGAAGAACAAAGGCAGTCGTTGGCAGTAGAAGAAAAAATAAAACGTTTTCCTTTATGGAAAAAAATATTTTTTTCAATTATTCCGCTGGTTATTATTTTGATGCTTGTGGAAGTTTTTTTGTACGCGGGGTACTATTATAAAAATAACGGTTTCTCTTTGGCAACTTTTGGATTATTGAAGAAAGCCCGGCTTGCTTATCTTGTGGATAAAGCAACTAATATTCGGGAAGAATTTCCTGCTGATGCTTGGGAGAAATTTTATGGGCAGGAGGGAAAAAATGTTTTGTCCGAATTTGAAAAGCAATATGAGGGATCATTTAGCAAATTGGTCGAAGAAACGAAAAAAGTTAAAACTAAGTTGGTCGTTCTCTATATACCGTCTCCGGGAAAAGAAGGCTTGATGTCACGAACGGAAAGTCGCCGCTTTTTTGAATATATTTCCGATAAATACCAAGTTGAGTTATTGGATGTCACCAATACTTTAATGAAACATCCTGAAGACGAATGGACTCTCTTGCCCTACAATGGGCATATGTCGCGTTTTGGCAATCAAATTCTGGCTGAGTATCTTTCTGAGTATTTTAAGTCGGAAAACTATCGTAGCGACTTTACATTTTCTGATCGTCCGGCCAAACTGGGAGATTTGCCGAGTAATAACGATGAAATAGCGACTGATGCTCGCGATATGGTGTACGGTGTTCATACCAACAAACAGGGTTTTCGTAATGACTTTAATCTGGAATTTCCCAAGAAGAAACAGAGGGTTTTATTTCTAGGGGATTCATTCACATTCGGACCTTATTTGCCCAACCACGATTCTTATGCTGAAATTTTAAATCGTAAATTTGACGGAAATAAGGAATTTGTAAATGCTGGCGTAGCCGGTTATACAATTACAGACGAGACCAGTCTTTTTTTAGAAAAAGCAAAATATGCCGAACCGGATATTACTGTTTTGCAGGTTTTGGATAATGATTTATACGGTTTGTTTTATTTCAAAAAGAACCAATTTGACCGCAATAGAAAAAGCTATAAGCCGTCTAAATTGGAAAATGATTTTTTAGAAAAGATAAAAAATTCTAAATAATTAATTATAAAAAAGATATGGATTTTATCAAAGACTTGCTTTTATTCATAAAATCAAGGAAAAAGTGGTGGCTGGCTCCGATTATTGTCATTTTGCTTTTGATTGGTGTGATAATAGTTTTTGGCGGGGGTTCCGCTCTGGCTCCTTTTATTTACACCTTATTTTAATCTATGAAAAGGATCAAAGTATTAGAAACATTTTTAGTTTTGATCGGCGCTTCTGTCATTTTCGGTCTGATTTTGGAGATTAATCCGTTTTTCTATCTGGCTTTTGTTTTGGCGGCTGTCGGATTGTTTGTTAAACGTCCAGCGCTATTAATTGCTGAAGGCTGGATGAAGTTAGCCGATTTTCTGGGCTTGCTTGTTTCTCGGATAATTTTAGCTGGTGTGTTTTTTATTTTTTTAACTCCTATCGCACTGCTAGCAAGAAAAATAAAGGGGAATACATTGTGCCTAAAAAATAACAAGTCCAGTTTTTTTGCTGTCTGCAATCATCAATATGGCAAAGAAGATCTTGAAAATGTTTGGTAATATAATTTTATGAAAATATTAGGCATCTCGGCTTTTTATCATGATTCAGCCGCGGCTATAGTTGAGGATGGAAAAATTTTAGCTGCTGCCCAAGAGGAAAGATTTACAAGAAAAAAACATGACCCATCTTTTCCGACGCAGGCGGTGTCTTTTTGTTTACAGCAGACAGGATTAAAAGTAGATGAATTGGATGCTGTTGTTTTTTACGACAAGCCACTTTTGAAATTGGAAAGAATTCTGGAAACTTTTTATGCTTTCGCGCCGAAAGGTTTTTGGCTTTTTGCCAAAGCTATGCCGGTTTGGCTCAAGGAAAAGATTTTTTTGAAGAAGATTATTGTTGAAGAACTTAACAAAATTAGTCCAATTGACAGAAAAAAAATAAAACTGCTTTTTCCCGAACATCATTTGTCGCATGCTGCCAGCGCTTTTTTCCCTTCGCCTTTTGACGAAGCGGCCATTATTACTATAGATGGAGTAGGCGAATGGGCAACGGCTTCAATTTGTTTTGGAAAGGGAAATAATATAAAAATAATAAAAGAACTTAAATATCCTCATTCAATCGGGCTTTTGTATTCAGCTTTCACTTATTATCTTGGTTTCAGGGTCAATTCAGGCGAGTATAAAATGATGGGTTTAGCGCCTTATGGAGTGCCAGAATCAAAAAACGTCAAAAGATACATTGCATCAATAAAAAGTAAAATGATTGACATCAAAGAAGATGGTTCTATTTGGCTGAATTATAAATATTTTAATTATAATACCGATTTAACTATGACTTGTGATTCCAAATGGGAAAAACTTTTAGGTTTGGCGAGACGCAAAAGTGAATCCGAAATAAAACAGACGCATTGCGACTTATCTCTAGCAATTCAAATAATTACAGAAGAAGTAATGTTAAAAATCGTGCAGGAAGCGAAAAAAATAACAGGCGCAAAATATCTTTGCTTATCCGGCGGAGTTGCTCTTAATTGCGTGGCAAATGGCAAAATAATGGATTCTAAAATTTTTGAAGATATTTTTATTCAGCCGGCAGCCGGTGATGCGGGCGGATCGTTAGGCGCGGCTTTAGCTGCTGAATATTGTTATTTTGATAAAAAAAGAAAATGTGATGGACATGATGATTCTATGCAAGGAGCTTATCTGGGTCCGGAATTTTCTGGTTTGGATATTGAGAAAATAGCTAGGAAATATAAGGCTGATTATATCAAAATCGACGATTTTGCGGAAATGGCTTCTCGAGTCGCAGATCTGCTTATTTTAGGAAATGCAATTGGCTGGTTTCAGGGGAAAATGGAATTTGGCCCGCGCGCGCTTGGTAATCGCAGCATACTAGGAGATGCCCGCAATGAAGAAATGCAAAAGAGATTAAATCTAAAAATTAAACACCGTGAAAGCTTCCGTCCCTTTGCCCCATCAGTCTTAGATGAAGACAAGGAAAAATTTTTTGAATTAAAAACTAAATCTCCCTATATGCTTCTTGTGGCCAAAATAAAAAAAGATAGGCGGAATACATTGCCATCTGATTATTATAGGTTGCCTTTATTGGAACGCCTTTATGTAAAAAGATCAGATGTCCAAGCTATTACGCATATTGATTTTTCCGCCCGTGTTCAGACTGTCCATAAAAAAACCAATCCACGTTATTGGGATTTAATCAATGCCTTTAAAACCAAAACGGGATATGGCATAATTGTAAATACCAGCTTTAACGTCCGAGGAGAACCAATTGTGTGCACTCCGGGAGACGCGTATCGCTGCTTTATGCGCACGGAAATGGATTATTTGGTAATGGGTGATTATCTTTTTGATAAAAAAAGCCAGCCTTCTTTCAAAGAAAAAGAGGATTGGCAAAAAGAATTTGTCCTAGATTAATTTGAAATTATAAAAAACAATCAATTTAATCGATGTTAAACATTGTGAAAGATAAAATATTTATAATTTCAAAAAAATATGGCCAAAAAATGGGTATAGATTTGCC
>JAZDKA010000045.1:0-41830 GCA_043803385.1 Patescibacteria group bacterium
AGCGAAGCGAGAAGCTACAAAAATGAGCATCCCGCACCAGTTCTATATTAAAACTTTATCTTATCACTTGTTAAGCCGTAGGCGATTCCGTGCTACCAGTTATAAATATCACAAAAACTAAATTTGGAACTGGTGCTGGGACGCCCTCCTCATAAAAACTTTATTTAATAAATCCCTTCAAAACCTGCCCGAAAACATAATCTAAGCTTCCTAAAAATGCTGCTACGCACAAGCTCAAACCAATGACAATCATTGTGTAGTTAATCGTTTGCTTTTTAGTCGGCCAATTAACTTTCATCATTTCAACCTTCGCTTCTTTAAAAAATGTAATGATACGGTTCATAAATTTGGAGTTTTTTAAAAAGCCCTCGGGGCTTTTCTTTATAAACTGATGCTACTACTAAATGATTTTTTTGTCAAATGAAATGAGTTCTTATAACAAAAACATTTCTTTAAAACTCAAGGGGGGCGCTGCGCTTTTTTTTGCCCTTTATTTTAGTATAATTACCTTAAGGAAAGGGCAAAAAGAACCCTTGCCTAACAACGCTAGGTGAAATTTTGTTCAAAAATATTTTTTATTTTTTTTATTGAGCCCTTTTGAATTTTTTTAAAAAGAAAAAAGCCCCGTGTCAAGTTGTTCCGAAGAACTCTCTGACAGGGGCGCCGCATACCTCCTCGCAGTACTAGAGCACTAATAACCGTCACTCGTTGCAATGGACCGCGTTGGACTACTCATCTTCCCGGACTCGATGCGGGCGGGGCTAAATGTGACCACGTTATTAGTCACTTTCACTCGGCAAACGACATTACCACTCTCTTCCTCCATCTGCCAGCCCATCGCTTGCATGGCGAACCCCAGTGAGCTTTCCATCCAATCGGGAATCGCATGAAAGGTGAGGATTACTTCCTGCCCCTTTTCATAATGACCTACTGAAGGGATGTCGACCGTGACGGCGACGGGAGAAAACTTGTTTCTTTCCATGGCTACCTCCTTTTATCTTTTATGTTGTGTCCAACTTTAACTTTCTTGTTTATGATTATCCTCCGATTGTTAAAGATTATTTCTGCACGTTGACAGAAACAAGTCATAATATATAATAAAGTTATGTTTGTCTATAAAAATAGACAATTTTGTCTAAAAATAACAAAATTGCCTAAAATATTGGTTATAAATATATGGAAATATTAGAACAATTGAATCAATTAGGCTTAAAAGGAAACGAGGCATCGGCTTATTTGGCGTTATTAAGGCTCCAGAAAGCTAATCCTCATCAAATTGCCAAAGAAGCCAATATTGAAAGAACTACCGTTTATAAGATTCTGGAAGAATTAGCCGAAAAAGGGCTTATCGCGAAAAGTGCTGAAGGGAAAAGATTAAATTATGTCGCTGAATCACCAATTAGCATCAAGCACTTTATTCATAAGCAAGAAAGTTTAATTGACTGTATCCTCCCTACTCTCTTTGCGTTTTCCGGATCAAAAAAGATCAGGCCGGTTATTAAATTTTATGAGAATATTGAAGGAATAAAAAAAGCTCTTATGGATTCATTAAATTGCCAAGAGAAATTAAGAAGAGATTTTGCTTCTGTCCAAGATTTAGTCAATTTTTTAGGACTTCGCGTTATAACCAACCAAATAAACGAAAGGGTAAAAAGGGGAATTTACGTTCGTTCTTTGAGATGCGTCTCTAAAAATAAAAATCTATCGGAAAAAGATTGGTTTCTGAAAAAAGAAAATCAGGATATCCTCCGAGAAGTAAGATATTTGGACAAATTAATTCAGATAAAGCCGACTGTCATGATCTATGATCATATTGTCACTATGATTTCAACGGAAAAAGAATCTTTTGCGCTAGTTATCGAAAGTCCTGAATTAAGCGGAGCTTTAAAAGTATTATTTGATATCGCTTGGGAAAATAGCAAAAAATAATTATTCTATTTCCACCGCCCCTTCCCTCAAAACCACAATCTTACCATTTTCTATTTTAATCAGTGTTGACGGCAAGGATTCCAGTTTCCCTTCATCCACATAAAAATCGACACTGCTCCCAAAATATTTTTTAGCTTCTTCTATCGTTAAGGCTTCTTTTTCTCCCGGATGATTAACGCTGGGAGCTAAAAGCGGTCCGGTTTTTTCAAGTATTTTCAGCAAATCTTTTTTATCTGGTGTCCTAAAAGCCAGAGTTTTTGTTCCCATATGAAGATAGGAAAATTTCTCATTGTCGCAAGGCAAAATAATACTTACTTTTCCTGGCCAATATTTTTCAAGCATTTTTTTGGCATTCTCATTAACTTTAATATCAAACAAATCCAAGTCTTTTATTGAGCTAATCAATATTATAAAAGGATTTTTCGGATTTCTTTTTTTTAATTCAAAAATCCTATCAAAAGCCTTTCTGGAAAACGCCCGTCCGACCAGCCCATACAAAGTGTCGGTTGGCAAAACACCGATTCCGTCATTTAATAAAATATTTGCAATTTTTTTAATTTCTATTTTATCCATAATTTTATAATTTAATTCCCGCCTACTTTTTGTGTGTCTTAATGTGTCTTAAAATGTTCCGAAATATTTTTTCTGAACTCTTCCGCTCTTTTTTTATCTCTGGAAATAATAAAAGTAGTTCGTCCAGGCTGATTAATTAAAGATACGATGGTTTCCATATTGAATTGGGACAAATCTTTCGTGTTTTCATAAATCTTTTCAATTAGTTCATAAATATAATTGGGAAGGGAGGTTTCAATAATGAAATCTCCGATAGTCATGCAATAATAATTTTTCGGAAAACTTTTTTTATCATCTACCGCAAAGTGCAGTTCTTTCATGGAAATTAACTTCGGTGTGATTGAATCCAAAAAAGAATCAGATCTGCACAGCATATACAATTTCATCTCTTTCTCCTGGTAAACATCCGCCAGAAATTGTTCTTGGGAAGTTTTGACCAATTGAAACCAGCAGTGCTCGTTATATGAATAACCATCTTTGTCCATATCTTTCTGGTTCTGAACATATTGGGTAATGAGAATCAGGGCGTGCGTCCAGAAATTATCCATCTCATTAACTTTTTCAAACACAAATTGTTTGTTTTCTCCTTCCTCTAAAATAACATTTACTTTTGAAGATTCTTCGGAAAAATATGTCTTTTTGAGTATTTCGGTGAAATTTACCAGATTATGGATCCAAGAAGCATCAATAGAGAGCAAATGACCTTCTTTAACCAGTATTCTTTCTTGGACTAAATGCTTTGTTAACTTATAAAAACCCTGGAGACTCATTCCGGGCTGGTATTTTTTGAGGAAAAATTCATATAAATCCTTTATCGGCAGTCTTGGTTTTTGGCTTAATATTGCCAAAATAGCGCTAGACGGAGAAGGATTCGAATTTTTGGAATCAGGAATCATATCTATTTAAACAATTAGTTTAATATATTCTAATTTTAAGCTAAATGTTTACTTTTTGTCAAGAGGAGATTATATTTAGTTGTTCTTTAACAAAATAAATAATACGAGGTGACTAAAATGAAAGAATCATATTTAGAAATTAGAAAAAGGACAAAATTCATGAAAGCAGAATCTGAGAGGCTATGGGAATTAATTAATCGGCATACTAATGGTTCCAAATGGCAATTTAATATGGTGACAAATGGAGTTTTCCCTGAACCCGAATGTGAATACCCTTATATACTCATTGACTTTTCCGTAAAGCCCCAGCCTGGAAGAAAAGAAGGCTTTGATAATTATTGCATAGAGCTTACAGAAGATGAGATTAAATCAAATCACAGACTGATCAAAATTTTGACCGAAGGACGCAATCTAAAGGCATCTCCGATTGGATGTAGCGGGGAAGATAAAGATTTCGAACCTGGTTTTCTCGTGTATAAAATCACTATTGACGATTACTCGAAAATTAAAGGAGTTTCCTTTTCTTGGTGGGAAAAGTTAATAGCGTTCTTTAAATGAAATGTGAAAGGAAATAAAAAAGGAGGAAAGAATGGAAACTGTAGGTAAGGATGAATTAGCAAATAGACTCTTTCAACTGCTAAAAGTATCGGATCCAAATGACCTTGATGATGCAATGGAAAAAGCAAAGAAATTACTCACAGAGGCGAAAGAAGACAGAGACCAGAAACTAAATGAATATGAATCTCTTTTCGACCTCGAGATGGGAATTCTCAAAAAAAGAGGATGTCCTTCAAGAATTATAGAGATCATACAAAGCTACAGAGATTCAGTCACTCATTCAGCGGAAAGTTTAATTATTCCTAAGGAAAACATTCCCTTCTTGCCAATCATTCCTCCATTATTTCTTGGATATCATGGGCTCATGTCAATGGTCAGAACTAAGAATGGGAAAAAGAAAGGACAGGTATACTTGAGTCCAAGAAAAATGAGAGATAGCTATCATTATGAAGATAGTCTAACTATATTATATGATGTTGAAGATGGAACAAGAACGAAGGGCATGGATCCGTTAAGGGCCAAAGGCATCATTCAGGGACAACAAGCCAGGACATGTCTTTCGACACATGAAGTCATAAATCTTTGCATATTTTCCGATCTTCCCCAAATATCATCCAGGATTGCATTTCGTTTTGCTCCAGGATCCTGGTATATGTCTTCGTCTGCCGAATCTCAATATTTATCAGCAGCTGAAGTTCCTGTTGTATCCATGGACATCATGGATCATGACGGACCCAGATTAGAATGCAGGAAGTTTACCAACGAGGAGCTTTATGGCACTCCATCTGCTGGAAAATTCATGGAGCTACTGTATGATTTGAATTTGATGAAATAAAAATTCAAAAAGGCGGTCGTAACAACGGATCGCCTTTTTTCTTATCCAAAAATAGATTAATCAACAACACTTATACGCATGTTGACGACTGATTTATTTTTTCCATTAGATTTCCTGCTTACTGACAAGCAGGCTCGACTTCACTCAAAATGATCTGAAATAGTTATCTCTCAAATTCGATAAAATACTCTTTCGGCTTTGATTCTTTTTTGACTATTTCTTTCCAATTTTTATCAATATCCGAAACCCTCATTAATTTTCCGTTTTTTATGAAAAATGGATCAATAGCTCTGGATTTGCATGATATTTTCATGCCGTTGCCGAATTTGTATTTTATTTTTTTATTCATTCTTCTCCAGAGCAAGTCCAGTTTCTTATCCTTCTCAACATTTTTTCTTATTTTATCCAATACTTCTTTATCGGTAGTATACAAATCTTTTTTATTTATATATCCCTTTTCTAAGGCAAACTTGAGGCAATCTCCGACAGTTTTAAACATTAAAGCCGTAGGTAATCCTGAATAATATCTGCCATTGGTAATAAAAAATGATTTGGAAAATTCTTTGGCGCTTTTGTAGCTGGCAAAAAACCATTTTTTATTCAATGTTTTTAAATTATTTAAAAAATAATTGATTCTTTTCTTGCTTATTTCTCCAAAGCAAAAAGAATCCCGCAGAAAATAGTCTATTCTATCAGCGCAAATATCTGGAAGATTTCTCTCCTTAAGCGGAAAATTTTTATCATTAAATATATAGTCTAAGCTTATTTTATATTCTTTGAGTATCCTAGGAATTTCTGTTTTCAGAATATGGGATTTAAAAATATCATCTTGATGGCTTTGGTTGCGTTCTGTTCCATTCTTCAGAACATAATCAATACAATGAGAAAAAGCCGAATGGGAAACATCATGAAGAAGTCCGGCAATTTGTTCCGCAAGAGGAGCTTTATACTTTCGAAGCAAGCAAAAAACACCCATCGAGTGCTCGAATCGGCTGCTTTTTGCTTCGGGAAGATATGATCCGATGTATCCGTATTGATTGATGCCTTTGAGCCGCTGCATTGCCGGACATTTAATAATTTCCAAAACCACCGGTTCGGTAATTTTAAACTTCCCGTAAATTTTATCTTTATAAACCATAAAATTAATCCCAACCCCTAGCTTTCATTGCTTCAACTACTCTTTTTACTCCCACGATATTAGCCGCCAATCTTAAATCAACTTTATACTTTTCTTTTGTTCTCCAAACTTCGTCAAAAGCCGAATTCATCTTTTCTTTCAGCTTAGCCAGAACTTCTTTTTCTGTCCAGTAATAATTAGACGCATTTTGAACCTGCTCGAAATAGCTTACCGTCACTCCTCCGGCATTAGCCAGAATATCGGGAATCACGGGAATATTTTTTTTGTCTAAAATTTCATCCGCTTCCGGAGTTACCGGACCATTGGCTAATTCCATAATCAATCTAGCTTTTATTCTTCCGGCATTTTTTTTATTGATCGTACCCTCCATCGCAGCTGGAATCAGAATATCTACTTCGTGTTCAATGGCGTCCTTCTTTGAATCTTGCGCCCCTTTATACCCGCAAACGCTTCCGGCATTTTTTTTATGCTCCATCAGATCCTCCACATCAATCCCCATATAATTAAAAACGGTTCCGCATAAATCACTGACCACCGCCACTCTATATCCCTCCTTTTGCAAAAGTTTGGCCACAAAACTTCCCGCATTTCCAAAACCTTGAATCCCAACTGTCGCATTTTTGGAAAGACCCAATTTTTTGATAGCCTTATTGGCAATATATAAAGCTCCTTGGCCGGTAGCGTATTCTCTCACTTTCGATCCTCCCAAACTCAAAGGTTTTCCCGTGATAACTCCTGAAACATGCTGACCGGCTATTTTTTCATATTCATCCAGCATCCAGCCCATTATTTTGGCATCAGTATTGATATCCGGAGCCGGAATATCCAGACTTGGCCCAATTATTTTAGCTATCGCTTGAATATATCCTCTGGACAGATTTTCCAGTTCTTTATTTGATAATTTTCTAGGATCAACATCTACCGCTCCCTTAGACCCTCCCAGTGGCAAATCCATAAGAGCAGTTTTCCAGGTCATAAGAGCTGCCAGCGCATTGACCTCGTTTTGATTTACTCCTGTTTTGAAACGAATTCCTCCTTTGTAGGGTCCTCGCGCATTATTATACTGGCATCTGTAGCTTTTGAAAACCTTTATTTTCCCATTATCCATTCTTACCGGAATTGAAACATCCAGGCACTTTTGCGGACTTTTTAGCTGTTCAAAAATATTAGGACTAATCTTCAGAATTTTATTGACTTTTTCCAATTGCAAAAGGATATTGTCGAATATATTTTTGTCTTTTAACATATATATAATCAGAAAATTAAATTAATTAGCAAATTCGTATATTCGTATTGAATTCGTAATTCGTAAAGAATTACTTATTTTAATTTAAAAAGTGCTTTTAGATATTTTTCGTTAATTCTTTTTCCTTTTTTTATGCCGCAAACATCATTCTTGAGGATTTCCAGCCCTAGCATATTGGACGCTTCCCGAAGCGCCATAACTTGAGTGATGATATCGAGGCAATTATCGCCATCTTCTATCATTTTTTTGATGCCCTTTGTCTGCCCTTCTATTCTGGAAATGCGGTTTAAAATGCCGTGATTTGCCTTATTTTTATTTATCATATTCTTAATTAAATTAATTAGAAATTTAATATTTGGAAATTGGAAATTTTGATTTTGACATTTATCGTTATACCCCCTGGGGGTATGTTATCATATACAATTAGTTTCGTCAATTATTGCAAACAGTCTTAGCCTTCCTAATTGACCTTTTTGCCTTTAACTGATACAATTTTAATATTGAATTAAATAGTAAAAGTGCTAATCTATTCGCGAATATTCGCGAATTTCTATTCGTGTAGATTAGAGATTTATATCATTATGAAACGGACATATCAGCCAAAAAAACTTCGAAGAAAAAGAAGGCATGGATTCAAAAAGAGAATGCGGACCGCAAACGGACAAAATATTATCAAAGCTAGAAGAAGAAAAGGGAGAAAGAAATTGTCAGCATAGATTTATATAGCACATAGCATAGAACACGTAACAAAAAGTGGATAAATTGTTTCATGTTCCATGTTTCATGTTCCATGATTGTATGCTTCCGAAAAAAAACCGGTTAATCAAAAGAGTTGATTTTAATAGGGTTTACCGCTATGGAAATTTTATCGCAGAGGGACCGCTATCGATAAAATTCGCCAAAAATGAACTGAAAAACGCCAGAATAGGATTTTCCATCGAAAAAAAGTTTTTCAAAAAAGCAACGGAAAGAAACAAAATAAAAAGGCTATTAAGGAAAGCTTTTCATTTAAATCTAGCCGAAATTAAGCTAGGGATGGATATCGTTGTTTTTTACAAAAAAAGTGAAGGAAAGCCTGATTTTAAGATCATATCCGAATTAGTCGAAAAGTTAATTAAAAAGATTAAATGACCCGAAAGGGTCATCCCGCACTTGATGCGGGATCCAGAAATATAAAATAAAAGTTAAAAAAAATAAGCTAGATTCCCGCTTTCGCGGGAATGATATAAGTTATGTTTCAAATTTTCTATCCGACAATTTATCAACCGCTTTATAATATACTTGTTTTTCTGTATAACAATTTTGCTTTTCATGATTTTGGTATTGCCATAATTATAATAACCCTGATTTTGAAGGTTATTTTGATGCCTTTATCAAAAAAGCAGATTGAATCCCAGAAAAAAATGCAAGAACTCCAACCGAAAATAAAAGAGATACAGAATAAATATAAAGACCATAAAGAAAAACAATCCCAGGAGCTGATGAAATTTTACAAGGAAAATAAAACCAATCCTTTCGGGGGATGTCTTCCGATGATCGTACAGTTAATTTTCCTAATTGCAATCTACCAGGTATTTTTCAGAATTTCTTCCAATAATCTGAACGTTCAAGGGGAAGTTCTTTACTCTTTCGTCACTAATCCCGGACAGATAAATAATATGTTTCTGGGAATTATTGATTTAGCAAAATCAAGCATACCTCTGGCAATTCTGGCTGCTGCCGCCCAGTATTATCAAACTAAAATGCTAATGGCCAAACAAAAGAAAGATTCGAAACCAAGCGATTCCAAAACTCCTGATTTCGCCCAGATGATGAGCAAGCAAATGCTGTATCTCGGACCGTTATTAACACTATTTATTGGAATAAAATTCCCAGCCGGACTTGCCCTTTATTGGCTAGTATCGACATTGTTCGTCATCGGTCAGCAATATCATATGGATAATAAATCATTTAATATAACAAATTTATGGAAGAAAAAAGTATAAAAACAGTAGAAGAAACTGTAAAGGAACTTATGGATAAAGCTGGGTTTCCTTGTGAAATAGAATCAAAGAAAAATGATTCGGAAGAACAAAGCGGAATAATTTGCAATATTAAAACTTCTGAAGATTCTAATTTGCTTATTGGGCAATATGGAATCAACCTTCAAGCTTTCCAGCACATTGCCAGATTGATAATAAGAAAAAAGCTCTCTGATGAAAAAGTTAATTTCACTCTTGATGTAAATTCATACCGGGACCAAAAAAATCAGTCTGTTATTGAGCAGGCCAAAGAAGCTGCACAGCAAGCAATGAATAAAGGAAGAGTAATCATAATGAAGCCAATGTCCGCTTATGAAAGAAGGCTGGTGCATATGGAACTTTCAAAAAATGAAAAAGTATCTACTGAAAGCGTCGGAGAAGGAGAAAATAGAAAGATACTCGTAAAGCCGACAAACAATATTAGTTAAAATTTCAAATTCACCTAATTTCCAATTCACCTAATAAAAAATCAAATTTCTAATTACTAAATAATTTTTGAATTTAAGTAATTTAAAATTTTATTAGAAATTAGGAATTAGAAATTTCCCGCTATGGCTGTTGCTAGAAAAATTGCTTACAATGTATTTTTTAACGCCACTGCCAAAATTCTGGCTACTGTTTTAGCTTTAGTCTCAATAGGATTTATCACCAGATATCTCGGAGCAGAAGGATTTGGACATTACGCAACCGTACTTGCGTTTTTTTCTTTTTTTGGCTCTCTCGCTGATCTTGGGCTTTATTCCATCGCCACCAGAGAGATCTCAAGAGTCGGAGCTAATGAAAAGAAGATAATGGGAAATGTTTTCACACTTAGAGTTTTTTCGTCCCTTATTGTTTTTATCTTTTCTCCGCTTGTATTTTTTCTTCCTTATTCCCAAGAACTTAAGGTTGGAATAATGATCGCTGCTGCTTCTTTTGTTTTTTCGGCTTCTTATTCGGTACTCAACGGAATTTTCCAAAAATATTTGGCAATGGATAAAGTTGCGATGACAGAACTTGTCGGAAAAATAATTCAGTTGGCAATAATAATTATAGCCGTTAAGCTTAATCTCGGATTTTCAGCTATAATTCTTTCCTTGCTGGCATTTATGGTTTTCAATTTTGTCGTGGTTTTCTTTTGGAGCCGGAAATATATCAAATTTAAAATTGAAATTGATTTTGACTATTGGAAAAAATTTATCAAAGAGTCTCTTCCAATGGGAATTGCAGTCGTCATTACTTTCTTCTACTTTAAAATGGATACGATTCTGCTTTCGATAATGAAATCCGGAACCGAAGTCGGCATTTATAATGCGGCTTACAAAGTAATTGAAAATATCACTTTTTTTCCGGCTATGATTATCGGGCTTATTCTTCCTCTCACTTCCCGCTACATTTTCACCGATAAGGAAAAATTCAACCAAATCTCCAATAAGATTTTCAAGGTATTTTTCCTTCTGATTATTCCAATCGTAATCGGCACAATATTTTTGGCTGACGGAATAATCAGGCTGATCGGCGGAGCCGGTTTTGCCCAGTCAGCTGATATCTTGAGAATTCTAATTTTTTCCTTAGTGTTCATATTTTTTGGAAATTTCTTCAATAACATTTTGCTCTCTGGAAATCTCCAGAAAAAATTAATGTTCGCACTGGCTTTCTGTGCTGTCTTTAACATTTCGCTGAATCTTTTTCTTATTCCGAGATATTCATACACTGGGGCTGCTTACACTTCAGTTTTTACTGAAATGCTGGTGGTTATTTTCGGACTTTACATCTCGCATAAATATTTGAGATACAAGCCTAATTTGAAAGGATTAACACAAGCTCTTGTTTCGGGATTAGCAATGGCACTTTTCCTCTTTTTTTTAAGGGAAATGAATTTCTTTGTTTTATCTCTAGGGAGCACTGCCGTTTATTTCATTTTTCTATATATAACTAAGGCTATTAGCCAGGATGAAATTAAAAGCCTTTTTAATAGAGAAGAAGTTCAGATTGAAGAAATCTTTCCAGAAGAACCGATTGGATAAAGCATCCTTCAAAGAATAAATAATATGGAAGAAAAATACCCGAAAGTTTTCATTATTATCCTGAATTATAACGGAAAAGACACGATAAAAAATTGTCTCAATTCCGTTTTTTATTCTGATTATTTCAATGCAGAAGCTGTTGTTGTTGATAATGATTCTAAGGATGGGTCTCTGGAATCGGCCAAAAACCTATACCCGAAATTTCATTTCATTAAAAATAAAAAGGATGCAGGATCTTCTGCCGGAAACAATGTGGGAATCCGGTTTGCCTTGGAAAAAATGGCCGATTATGTTTTTCTTCTCAACAATGATACAGTTTTAAAGGAAAATACCTTGTCGAAATTAATTGAAACAGCTGAAAAAGAAGGGGCTGGAATTTTCAGTCCTCTAATATATGACCAGAATGGAAATGTTTGGTTTTCAGAAGGAGAAATAAAATGGTCAAAATTGAGAACGACATATAAAAATATAGCACCAAAGAATTCTGTTCCATATGAAACAGAATATGTTCCCGGATGCGCGATGCTTATCAAAAAAGAAGTTTTCAAAAAAATAGGTCTTCTTAGCGAAGATTATTTTCTCTACTACGAAGATGCAGATTTTTGCGTAAGGGCGAAAAAAAACGGATTCAAATGTTTGGTTATCCCAAGTGCGAAAGCAACTCATTTTGAAAAAAGCGAATTTGACTTATCTAACAAAATCTATTGGCTCGTGTTTTCAGGACTTATTTTTTTTCGCAAAAATACCCCGCTTTTCCATAAAATATGGGCAAGGCCGTATTTGTATCTTAGAAAAGCAAAAAATATAATAGACAATTTTGATAAAGATGACCAATACGCTCCGGCTATTAAAAAAGCTTATAATGACTTTAAAATATGGAGGAAAGAACAAAAATATCCTTTATAATTGTAAACTACAACAGCAAGAAATTTTTAGGAAATTGCATTTCATCAATTAGGAGAAATACTATTTCCTTTCCTTATGAAATTATCATAGTTAATAATGATAGCACTGCTTTAGATTTTCCGGAAACAAAAATAATAAATCTCAATAATAATTTAGGTTTTGGAACTGGATGCAATGCCGGAGCAAAAATTGCTCAGGGAGAAATTTTATGTTTTCTTAATCCCGATACGGAAATTTTAGATAATATTAAAAAAATTCTTGAATATTTTAATATTAACAATAAATTAGGCATTATTGGGCCAAAACTAATCACCCAAGAAAATAAAACGCAGCATTGGTGTGCTGGATACGAGCCAAGTTTGCTAGATCTTATCAAAAACAATTTAGGGCTTTACGGAAGCAAGAAAATTTGGGAAAGCGAAAGGGCTATTGAAGCTGATTGGATAAGTGGTGCTTGTCTTTTTATTAAAAAGGATATATTTCAAAAAATAGGAGGCTTTGATAAAAAATTTTTTATGTATTACGAGGATGTTGATTTATGCAAGCGTGTCCGGGAGAAAGGATATAAAGTAATTTATTTTCCGGAATTTAAAGTTAAGCATCTTAGCGGAAGAAGTTTTAACAGTAAAATAAAACAAAAAAAATATTTATATATTTCGTTAATATACTACTTCAAAAAACACCTTTGAAAAAATAAAGTATAACCTGGCAAAATTAATCTGAGGATTGGTTTAATTTAAAAAATAATGCTCTACAAACTTCTTTTACTATTTTGTCTCTATATTCCCTTTCAACTGGCTCTCAACGCCTCCGAGGGCTTTGATTTGGCTTCAGGGCGAGTTTTTGTATTACTCCTGGGTGTTTTATGGCTTTTCAAGAGTTTGGTTCAAAAAAGGCTTTTTATCCCCAACAAAATCCAAACTTTACTGCTTTTTTCTTTCCTTTTTTTAAGCGCTTTTTCGCTTATTTTTGCGCAAAATGCTGATTGGGCTTATCGAAAATTATTGTTTTTATTGTCCTTCATTCTTTTGTATTTTATTGTCGCTGATTTCGCCTTAAATAAGGAGAGTGCTAAAAAAATAATTAAATTTATTGTTTATGGAGCCGGTTTGATTTCATTAGTTGGAATATTCCAATTTATCTTGCAATTTTTCATCGGGATAAATGAAACATTGAAATTTTGGCAAATGGTAATTGCCCCATTTTTAGGAAATTCTTTTTCCCAAGCGGTTTTTAAAAATCCCAGCTGGCTGGTTGGAGTTTCTGGAAATACTTATATGCGCGCTATCGCATTTTTCCCCGATCCGCATATGTTTTCGTTCTATCTAGGAATGCTCTTGCCATTTTCCGTTGCTTTATTTCTAGAAAATAAAAAGGGGATATATCTAATAATATCCGGATTGATTTTGGCAGCTGACGTTCTGACTTTTTCCCGCGGAGGATATTCAGGACTTTTAGTAGGATTAATTTTTATACTCTTTATTTTTAGAAAAGAACTGCTATCCAGATTTTCTATCAAAAAAATTATTGCCGGAAATATTTTTATTCTGCTAATTGCCGCTTTAATTATAATTTCCAATCCTATAAGCCAACGTTTGGTTTCCAGTTTCGATTTTGACGAGGGATCAAACGTTGGAAGACTAGAAACTTGGAAACAATCGTTAAATGTCATAGGGAATAATTCATTGGGAGTGGGGATTGGAAATTACGCCTACGAAATAAAACCTAGTGCTGATTATCGAGAGCCTATTTATTCACACAATCTTTATTTTGATATTGCTTCCGAAACCGGAATTTTGAGTGCTTTAATTTTCATCTGGCTAATTATTGCTTCGATTTTGAGTTTCATAAAACTTGGAAAGAATAATAACCTTTATTTATCCGGAGCAATTAGCTTATTTATTTTTTCCATCCATTCTATATTCGAAACTCCTTTGTATTCCGTTCATATTCTTCCATTGCTTTTGATAATTATCGCCTTAAGCACTACTAAAAATGAATAAGCTTACAAAAAATTTGATTCTTGCTACAGTTTTTCTGATTCCTTCTTATCTGGTAAAATTCAGCATTTTTGGAATTCCAACCAATGTGTTGGAAATTTTAATTTATCTGACTTTTATTTCATATCTTTTTGAAAAACCGCATATCAGCTGGAAAGAACTGTATAAAAATTATAAAGTTTACATTTTTCCCATCGCCTTAATATTTCTAGGATTGATATTATCAACCTTAATCAATCAAAATTACCGCGAAGGATTCGGCATTATCAAGGGCTGGTTTTTTGACCCATTATTATTTTCTTTTGTTTTAATAAACACAGTAAAAAATAAAAAGGATATTGAAAATATAGAAAAATCCTTTTATTTATCGGCTTTTCTTGTGGGCATTGCTGCTCTTCAGTATTTCTTTTTCGGAAATTTAACTTATGACGGAAGGCTTTCATCTTTTTATTCATCACCTAACTATCTGGCAATGTTTTTGGCTCCAGCGGTTTTTATCGGAGCATGTTTTTTAAAAACCAAAAAATTTATAATGATTTTTCCTGCTGCCATAATAATTTTTGTAATTTATTTGACCTATTCTTACGCAACATGGACAGCGATAATTTTAAGTTTGCTAATTGTCGCATTTATTACAAAAAATATCAGTAAGAAATTTATATTAATTTCTTTAACAATAATTTTAATCGCATTTCTAATCCAAACAAATAATCCTAAACTGAAAGATATTTTTTCCGAGCGTTCGTCATTAAATTCACGCTCAATGATTTGGAAATCTTCTGTTCTGATGATAAAAAATAATTTTATTTTTGGAATCGGTCCGGGAAATTTCCAAAACAAATATCTGGAATACCAAAAATATTTTCCGCCCTATCTTGAATGGGCAGTTCCGGAGCCGCATAATCTATACCTCGCTTTTTGGCTGGAAAGTGGGCTCATTGGTCTTATCAGTTTTATTAGTCTTATCTACATTTGGCTTAAAAAAATGTTAAAAAACAGCCATTTTACAGCTGTTCCATTTGGAATTATTTTGTATATTCTCATTCACGGAATTGCAGATACGACATATTGGAAAAATGACTTGTCTCTGATTTTCTGGATATTCTTTTCTCTCGGCCTATTGCAAATTTATTCCATAAAGCTTTCCGTCGGTCCTGTTGATAAAAAATAATATGTCTTCAGAAGGAGACAAAAATAAATTTTTTGCATCATACAAATTTTTTATATCGCTTGTTTCAACCAGTCTTTCTGCCTTTCCGGTAGTAATGTCAACTTTCCAGAAAGTATCCTTGCTGGAAATTTTTCCGTTTTGGTAATCATTAGGAAGCATATTGTTTTCTGATGGAAAACTTGGTAAGGCATAATATACTGTTTTGTTATCTTTTCCCCATGCGCATTTGGACGTAAAAGTCGGAATATTCAAATTTTGGAATTCTCCGCCATTGCTGTTAATAACGCCCAGGCCTATTTTAGATCCTCCTCTTGAGTCAGTCGAGCTTATCAGCGCTTTCGTCCCATTTGGCGACCACAGATAATCAGCCCCGAAGCGTCCGGAAAATATCTTTTTTGAATCACCGGCAACAGTACTCACTAAATAAAGCAATGTCTCTTCAAGGGCGTTCGGGCTGTTCCAAAAGGAAACGAATGAAGATTGAGGAACCATGGACATCCAAAAATTACTGATTGAAATATCTGCTATTTTTTTCCAGTTGCTTCCGTCGAAATTAGCCGTATTTATGGTCTTTTTTCCCGTTTTTGAATCTGAATATTTATAAACTATCTGATCGCCAAGATTATTCCAAGCAGCAAATTCGATCCCGTTAGCCAGCTTGAAAAAAATTTTTGTGCTGTAATCATAAGATGTATATTGAATTTTCCCGCCGCTGTTGAACCTAGAAATTACCTTGCTCCCATCGGGAGACCAGGAAACTTTTTCCAGCCCCTCGAAATTATTTTCATCAATAACGCTTCGTCCTTCTCCATTAAAAGAAACTTCGGAGACGCTTCCATTTGAGGGATTATAATATTTTATTTTTTCTTCTTTTTCTGAAACGAATGGGGAGATCGCCGCTCCTTGCGACAATGCGTATATTTTTTCTTTATTTTTAATGCCCAGCTTTTCTTCTATATTGCTTACTATTCCGCTATTTTCTTTCTTACTGTTCGTTGTCTGTGCACTGGAATTATTTAAAGCAGTGTTTTTTGGTTTGAAAGAAATGTTATAAATCCCCAGAAAAAAAAGAACTGAAGCTAGCAGTACTGATGAAATAATAAAAATTTTCTTAGCTATGGACATAATGATTATTTTTATTTAAACGGTTTTCCGTTTGAACAAAAGCTTAAACCAAAATTTCTCCCGGCTAAATTTTCATCTATATCTTTCGAAACATTAACGGAAACGTCAAGCAAACATAAATTCTCTTCGCTTATTTCTAATTTTGACAACAGCTCGCTTTCCGCTTTCTTCCTTGTCTCTTCCAAATTATCAGAGCTCTTTATTGAAATTAAAAAACTTCTCTGATTATTGTAATTAAATCCAAGGATATCATATTCTCCTGTTTCATCTAGTACGACATTTTTACTATCGATTATTTTTTTTGCACTTTGGGAATAATCGGCTATTGGCAACTGTTTACCGGCGACGGGAACTAATATTTTTCCTTCCTCAATGGGAACATTTTTATTTTTTAAAAATAAAAATAGGAATATTGCTAACGGTATCGAGATAGCAATTGAAATGGCAATGATAATTTTTTTCATATTAATAAAAATTTAATTAATTCCGCATCGATTAGCTGTATTTATCCATGGTTTATATCCGCCACTTCCTGAAGCAGAATAAAGGCTGCAGGCAACCTGAATGTTAGTTTGGGGATTTTGAAGCTTTGTCTTGCATTCATTGTATTTTGCTTGATTTATAACAGAACAATTTCTGACCGCGCAATATTTTAATCCATTGCTATTTGTTTTATATTCAAGGCATTCTCCTTGCGCACCACTTCCGGATACACTAAAAATTTCCTTTCCATTGCAGCCAATTGAACTTGCGCTAGCAATCATATTAATTTGAAAAAGCCCTATAGACCAAGCATTTCCATCCTTACACCTATCTGTTCCGCTCTCGGCAATAGGATTGCCTCCAGTACTTTCAATGTTGCATATTTGTGACATTTGATTGGCATTGCTACTAAAAGAAGAACATCCTTGATTTAAATTTTGAGTCCCACATGGATTACTTGAAGGCAAAACTTCACATTTTCCCGCCCCACTGGGCTTGCCAGTTACTGTCGATGGCACGCCTGCTCCAAGCGGTTTTAATGTAAGATTTATTTTTACCAGATCAGGATTAATTATGTATAAAATTAAATATGCGGTGAGAGCAATAATAAGCCCGATAATAGCATTTATAATAACTTTCTTGGCGACATCCATTTTGGAAGTATTCCCGGCGCTTACCATATACATAAATCCTCCGATGGTAATCATAAGGAGAGCCGCAATTCCAACAGTCCATATACCGAATTTATATAGCGACTCTATAAAGCTGGCAAAATTATTTGATTGATCTTCAAACCCGGGGATTGGTTCTATAGGAGTATAGTTATATGAAGTTGCTGCGTTAGAATGATAGGCATATGTAAAAAATCCTATAGCAAAGAAAGCAAGGACTATGAAAATAACCAGTAAATTATTTTTTTTCATTATTTTCATTTTTTGTTTTTAACAAAATCGGGAGAAAAATTAAGCGCGAATCCTGATATTAAAATAACTATAAAAACTATAAGCGCTATTCTGATTAGGAATATTGCCTGGCTAGGAAAGTTAGAAATTATGCTAGCTAGCAATTTTCCGGGATTTTTAATGGAAACTCCTTGTGAAGTTTCTTCTGGGACCACTTCTGCCCTTATCGCAAATGAAAGCATTTCTCCTCCGCTGTCATTCTGGCTGACATTCCAGGACTTCTTGAGTATTTTTCTTATTTCATTTGAAACGAGATAATATGAATTAAATTCGATATTATAAGAATCTCCGATGCCTTTATCGGCACTGAACTGGATTTCTCCCGGAACGGAATTACTTGTTATGTCCTCTCCGTCCAAAAGCCACTGGGAATTTAAAGTTCCTGTCTTGGAAAGCCAGCTAGGATGAAACTCTGCTAAAAGGGTCGCTTTCATTCCGGAAGATGTTTCGAATTCAGAATTGCTAAAATCAGGATACACAGTGCCGTCCAAATCTCTGTAGTTTCCCAATATTTTTGGCCAGAAAAATTTCATGTCTCCAGAATTTACAGCTATCTTTACGTAAGGTTTTACTATTTGAAAAGATTTTGAAAGTTCGATGCTTTTCCCATTTTCCATATTTTTAGCAGAAAGTTTTACATTAATAATATCTCCTTCATTTCCCAAGATAGGCAAAAATATCACATTGCCGCTAGAACAGCTGCTTGAAATCGAAGAATCGCAAGAATATGATGTTCCATTGACTGACCAGGAGAAATCAGACATTTCTGATCTGTCAACCTCGAGCTGCAAAATTTGATTTTTTACTACTGGACAATTGTAAAAAGAAGCGCTGTCAGTTGCTGGATTGTCGCATATTGAGTCTTTTTCGTTAAGTTGAACTCCATCAATGCTGTTCGTGAGATAAGCTTTTATTTTTTTGTCTGTTGAATTCACTCTAACAATTACTTCCCCTTTGCCAATTCTAGGCTTTGCTCCTGGCAATAATTCTTTTACTGTTACTTCCGCTTTGATATAGCCGATATCATCTTGAAAATACTTTTTGTAACTATCTCCCATATTTAAGTTCAAATTAAGATTAGGGATATTCAATCCTAACATTTTATTTGCCATTTCATTCGCAACTAATTGGTTTGATACATTTGAAAAATCACCAGAAATATTTTTGCCAATAGATATTTTCCAGTCGTAATACAGCTGGGAGGAATTTTGGGAAGGATTAGCAACGGAAGATATCAGCGATAAAACATCTCCTGTGTTGTCTCCGGTAGAATCGTTTATTGGATTATCGGGAGTATAGCTTAAGGAAACATCTAATTTTTCCAAAGTTTTTTGGGCAGGATCAACCAGATTGTCTTCTAGGCAATCATTGATATCTATAGTGGTAGTGGGAATCGAAAAAGTAAAACCCTTTTCAGTTTCTGATTTGGTTCCAGTTTGCACTTCCCCTGAAGCGCCTGTTTCAACGCAAGTAGGATTATTTGCCTCAAAAACGGCAGAAGTATCGCAACTATTAGTGGCATCCAGTATATTGTCTTCGGGTATTGTCCCATCAAAGCATTTCATTGTCCCGACTGAACAAATAGGATCACTCCCGGCACAATACGGAGTCTCTCTCGTATAAACACACGAGTTTCCTTCGGCAAAGGCCGGCAATCCTGAAGAAACAGTCTCTTCGGTTTGAACGCAAATAGGAACACCGACAGCACAATTTATTTCCTTCTTTCTAGCTGTTTCAATTATACATTTGTTTTTGGGGAGAGCCCACATTATCATATATGATCCGTCTTCATATTTTGTTGGCAACATTGATGTTCCTTCTATCGCTACTCCGACCTGATCTCCTCTTTGATAAATCCAGCTTAATTTGTCCTGTCCCAGGCCTGCTACATTAGCTTCATCCAGGTTTCCATTACCAGCTGTATTGGGATCTTGCGGATTAGTGCCCCAGAAGCATTCTTCATTATGCCCAAAACTATTATTTCCAACAGAATTGCCTCGCAAGTCTACATTTTCTCCTAATGGATCACAGTGATAATCATTGGGATATTCGGGAAACAAATGCTCGCATCCAGAATTTCCTTCCGAGTCTACCATTTCACTGTTAACTCCCGATTCAAAGTCGTGCACATAGCAATATTTGTTGCTGCTGCTAACACTTGACTTGTCATCTCCTCCTAAAGAAGCTTTATATCCATCACTATCACTGTCATTGTTATAGTCAGCTCGTGGTTCATCTAGATTGTTATATCCGCTAGTAGCAATTAGATGCATCGCCTCTATTTTCCAGTCATCAACCGTAATGTCCCCATCGCCATTTTTGTCGCATTCTTCTTTTTCACTGCCGCTAACATTGTTTTTCAGGCCGCATCCGTCGTGTTTCAGATACCAGGTATAATAAAGCTTTTCTGAAGGATTAGTAAAATACATAGGAATTGCTTGAGCGGTAATTTTTTCTCCCTCCCTTGGCGCATCCGGACTAAAAGATACCATTACTTGAGGAACGGTACTTTTATTAGAAGAAACATTGAAGCTTTCACTCATATCTTGCATGCTTGAAATGTCAATATGATACCTTTGCTCCAATTCTGATGCCACTTGAGAAGGAGACGGAATACGTATGGCTTTTGCAAAACCAGCACTTACGAAAAATATCCCCGCGAGTGCTAATGTGGCAAATATTATTTTTTTTATTTTTATTTTTATCATTTGGCTAGTTTTATAAAAATAGAATCAACTAGTATCATAAAAAATAAGCTTAAGGCAAAAGAATATATTATTGAACGGCTGTAAAACGCAGTGATTCCGCTGAGAAAAGCAAGCATTATATACGGAGCCATCGTCCAATTCAAGCTTCCGGAAAGCCAAATTAAAAGAAAGAAGGCAATTCCTTGCAGAAGTACTGACCAATGACCTAATTTGCCGGAAAAAGTGAACATTACAAATCCTCTGAAAAATATTTCATAAAGAGCAACAAAGAATCCGACGAGGAAAACTTCGTATCCGATAAAAAGAGTAAAGCTTTTTTGGACGGTTCCAGGAAGGTTATATTTGTTTAAAAAATTAAAATATTGGATAAAAAGATATAGGATCAGAAAAGCCACTACAATAGAAATTATCGACCAAGCTAACCCAGTTGCCCGTTCTCCCTTCTGGATTCCAAAATCGCTTAAGTTCTTTCTTAATACAATTTTAACATACAAAAACGGAATTACCAACAAAAAAATAAGGCTGGAAACAACTTGCTGAAACACGTTTTCAGCCGGGAAAAGAGCATAAAGTAGAAGACAGACGAATATTAGGCAAGATGTAATAATGTCTTCTTTTTTTAGTATCCGAAAAAATCCATTCTTCATGATTAACATTATACTATATTTTTCTTTGCCTAACTAGCAAAAATAAAGCTCCGCAAACGATAAAAACATCAGCTAAATTGAACACTGGCCATAATTTTAAGTTAATAAAATCAACTACGCAACCGCAGAGCAGGCGGTCTATCATATTAGAAGCTGCTCCAGCTATTATAAGAATTATGAATATGGAATTATAAATCAAGGATTTTTTAAATAGCAGCATCAATAGAACGGCTATTATCAATCCCCAAAAAGCATAAAAAATATCGTTTGGAATTTTAATGCCCCAAAAAATATTGGGATTGCAAATATAAAATCCGCCTTTCAAGCGGATTAAATATTTAGACAATTGGTCGATAAAAATCAAGACAACAAATATTACAGAATTCCTAAATATCTTCGTACTTAAAAAATTCATAATTTCCGCCAAATGCTCGCCTCGCTGAAGCTTTAGCGAAGCGGGCGGATCAGCCTACGGCTGACAAATTCATTAATTAAAATCATTTATTGCACTCTATGCAGTTTTTAGCGGCTGGATAAGCTTTAAGGCGCTCTATGTCAATTTCCTTATTGCAATTTTCGCATATCCCATAAGTTCCATTTGTCATTTTTTCTAGAGCATCGTTGGCTTCTCTAAGTTGGGTTTCCAAAGTGTTCTCTAGCGCTATATTATCCGCATATTCCTCAACTTCTGAAGCGTTATCGTCTCTATCATCGCCAAAATCATCATATTTTGTTTCAAATTCTTCAGGATTATCAGTAGGATTGGCGAATTTCTTAAGTTCTTCTTCTAATTTCAACTTTTCCTTTTCTAATTTAGTTTTTAACTCTTTTTTCAATTCTTCACTGATCATAAGTTTAAATCTGCGAATAATTATTAATGCTTAAATACTAACAAAAATAATTGATACTGTCTATTTTGTCTTTTATATAAAAATATCCTCGATATGCTTTATTTCGAATTTTTTAAAGTCATGGCTCAGCCAAACTGAAACGGCATCGAAATGATATGGATAATTCCATAGATTATTCATTTTTATGTAAGAATTAGCTATTTTATTGAGTTTACGAAGTTTCGAAAAAGTGATATTTTCCTCCGGAAGAGTTTTGCCGTATTTTTCCAGTTCTCTCGTTTTGACTTCTATGAAAACTATTTCTTTGTTTTTTTCGGCGATAATGTCAATTTCTCCCAATTGGCGCCCTCTGAGATTCTTGAAGTTTCTAACTAAGATTTTATAGCCTTTTTCTTTAAGGAATCCGGCGGCCACTTCTTCTCCTTCGGATCCTATATTTAAGTTTTTTTTCCGCCAAAGGCGGATCCGCCTCGGGCGGATTTTTTTCCAAAAAATCATTTTTAGTGTGTTCGGGATTAATGATATTTTTTAACAAAAAACCCCACTAGGGGTTTTGCTGTTCAAATAGATATCGGCAAGCAAATAATTTTACTTGCCCATATCTGTCTAAAAAATTGGAAACCGGGCGCTGCGGGCCCATAAATATAACTTCAAGGCTGCTGCGCCCGGTGTTTGACATGTATTAACATATCGGCTTGGAACATTATAGCCCGGGTGAAAGGCGATTTCTATGTTACTTAGCGATATGTATTTTACATACATGAATATTTTTGACAATAACTCTGACTCTTATCATCATTCTTTTACTATTCTCCGGCATTAAGCCTTTATCAAAGAACTAACTTTTTATATGTATTTTTATTTTTAAAAAGTTTTTTGTTTTTGTTTTGGGTCCCCGAGTCAGATATCGGGGCGGTTCCAGCATGTTAGCTGAAACGCTTGAATAGTAGAAGAATTTCCAATCACAAATAGGGGGAAATTGTGATTGGAAATTCTTCCACCATTAATTATTTACATTTCAAGCTGCTTTATGTACTTATTATATCAAAAAAATAGGCAAGGGTCAATAAAAAAATGCGCATTGTTTCCAATAGTGCCTATTTTAAAGACTTTTTTCTCATTCCAGCGGATTTTTCAAAAACTATTCAAAAAAATTATAAAATTTCCAATTTCAGAAAATAATTTACTTTCCCGAAACAGCAACAGTTATTCACAGGTTATCAACAAAAAATGCTATTTTTCACTGTTGCCATTCAAAATATTGTCTAAAACTGCCCAAGTACTGTTTTTACTAGTCCCGATAACAAGCCTCTTGCCAATAAAAGCATAATCTATTGAATACTTTCCTCCTTCAATTAAATTAAAATATCTTATATCGACGCTTTTATAATTATTATCCTTAAATACAATTTTCCCCTTCGGAACAGAGACATCATCCAAAAACAATGGCATAAGTTCATTTACTATTTTTGCTTCCTCATTTTTCAGCGCTAAAGAAGTCTTGTTCTGATCTGTAGTGTCAACAGCCACTCCAATGCGAGAAGAACCGGCATCAGAAGAAATGAAAAGTGAAAAATTATCCCCCAAATTTTTCATTATTTCGCTGGACAACTTGATTCCGCTAATCGCGGAAAAAACTGAGAATGATACAGGATTGTTTTTGCCATCTGTGATGATAAATTCCACCGGTTTTTCAATTCCAGATTCTTTTATGCCGGAATATGTTTCTAGAAGCGACTTCTTTAAATTTTCATAACTTGGATTTTCCGTATCCATTGAAAGATAATTAGCCCTATCTGGAGAATATTTTGGAATTGTTTCTATTCCTGTTTGTTCATTGGTGCTTTCTTGCTCTGCTGTTTGTTTTTCTTTCTCTGACACAACATTATTGGCGGGTACCTCATTTAAATTCAAAGATGCTTTTCTTTTGCTCCAAAAATAATAGCCTCCAAATGAAAAAGATGCGATTATAACTAGGATAGCTACTGTCCAGATCAGCTTCAGGGCAACCCGATTTATCTCCGTTTCTTTAGCTGGTTCGCCTGAAATAGCTATGCTATCCTCTTTTTTATCAGAAGCATTTATCTTTTCTTTTTGAACTTCTGATCCTGATGGCTTATTATCTAAAAAGGGATTGAAGTATTGGCTATTTTTAGATACTTCTGGAATTGATTGCTTTCCGCTAGTTTTAACTTTTAAATCATCGCCGGTTTCATTTTCTTTCTTGGGAAAAACTCCTCTTAGCGCGTTAAAGTCATCCTGCATTGTGTGGATAGTAACAAGGCTATCATCAATCAACTCTTCGCTGTTTTGCGGGTTAGTATTTTGGAGTCCTATATTTTCTTTTTTATATTCGAACATTTTTTTGTTTTAATAAAAATAGAGATATTTCAAGTATCTC
Organism: Patescibacteria group bacterium; assembly: GCA_043803385.1. Taxonomy (GTDB): domain Bacteria; phylum Patescibacteriota; class Minisyncoccia; order Moranbacterales; family JAKLHP01; genus JAKLHP01. The sequence goes on from JAZDKA010000045.1 coordinate 24,457, forward strand.
TATTTTACAACAAAACAATTTTTTTGGGAAGACTACATCATCTTCGCTACTGCTTTTATCGATAAGTTTATCCTTCCTTGCTCATCAATTTTTATTACTTTTACCGGAATAACATCTCCTACCTTGACAACGTCTTCCACTTTTTCAACTCTATGGTCAGCTAGTTCGGAAATATGGATTAATCCTTCCTGCCCCGGCAAAATCTCCGCAAAAGCGCCAAAATTCATAATTCTGGTAATTTTAGCGTTAAATTTCTCTCCGGCTTTGACTTCATGGGTAAGATTATCGATCCATTCTTTGGCTTTTCCGGCCGAATCTTCATCCGGCGAAGTAATAAAGATGGAACCGTCATCCTCGATGTCGATCTGGACTCCCGTTTCATCAATAATTTCATTGATAATTTTTCCTCCGGTTCCGATAACATTTCTGATTTTATCTGGATTTATTTTTATTACAATAATGCGAGGGGCATACTGAGACATTTCTTTTCTTGGAGAGGAAATGACAGCTAGCATTTTTTCCAGTATTTCTATCCTGTTTTTATGGGATTGCTCAAGAACAGCTTCCAGCATATCGATAGAAACTCCATCGACTTTAACATCCATCTGGAGAGCGGTAATTCCTTTTTCCGTGCCGGCAACCTTGAAATCCATATCCCCATAATGGTCTTCTGCGCCTTGGATATCGGTCAAAACTTTAAATTTATCGTCCGATCCGACGATTATTCCCATCGCAATTCCGCTAACTGGCCTTTTTATCGGCACTCCGGCATCCATAAGAGAAAGAGTAGAACCGCAGGTCGAAGCCATCGAAGAAGAACCATTGGAAGAAAGAATTTCTGAAACTAATAATATGGTATAAGGAAATTCTTCCTTAGAAGGAAGAACTGGAACCAATGCTCTTTCGGCCAGCGCTCCATGCCCCACTTCTCTTCTTCCGGGACCTCTCATTGGTTTTATTTCTCCCACGGAAAATGGAGGAAAATTATAATGATGGATATATCTTTTCTTTATGTCCAATTCCATCGTGTCAATGATTTGTTCGTCTCCCGGAGAGCCAAACGTGGTAATGGTAAGAGCTTGCGTCTCGCCTCTGGTAAAAAGCCCGGTTCCATGAGTTCTGGGAAGAATTCCGACTCTGCATTCTATTTTTCGAAGCTCGTCTAGCTTTCGTGAGTCTGGACGCTTTTCTTTTTCCAAAATATTTTTGTGGACAATTTCATCGGAAACTTCTTCTAAAATTTGAACGGCAACTTCTTTTAATTTGTCCTCATTGTCTTCGTTGTTTTCCTCTATATAGCCAAAGATTTTCTTTTTTATTTCTTCTGTTTTTTCGGCTATTACTTTTTTATCAGGATCATAAAGAGCTTTTTCCAGATTTTCAGCCAGAAGCATATCCTTGATTTTAGCTTCGAACTCCGGCGAACTCTCCAGCAAAGCTGGTTTGGATTTTTCTTTTCCAACTTCTTTGCTAATGCTCTCGATAAATTCAACTATTTTTTTGACTGCTTCCTGCCCAAATTCAAAAGCTTTAATAATATCTTCTTCCAAAACCTCATTGGCTCCGGCTTCGATCATATTTATCTTATCTTTAGTCCCAGCTAGAATAAGGTCTAAATCGCTTTCTTTAATCTCGCCGTTTACCGGATTAAGAACTAACTGTCCATTTGTCCTTCCTACTCTTACCGCTCCGATAGGGCCGGCCCAGGGTATATTGGAAATATGAAGAGCACAGGAAGCTGCAATCATAGAGATGATATCGGGATCGTTTTCTCCATCAATAGAAAGCACAGTTATCACTACTTGCACATCATTTCTCATTCGGCTATTGAAAAGCGGGCGGATTGTTCTGTCCACTACTCGTCCAGTAAGAATCGCTTCGTCTGAAGGCCTTCCCTCTCTTTTAATAAATCTCGACCCTTTTATTTTTCCAGCTGCGTAATATCTTTCTTCATAATCAACCATGAGCGGGAAATAGCCGGAAATTTTCGAGGCATCTTTGCTCATTACCGCCGTGGCTAAAACAACTGTATCGCCATAGCGGACGGTTACCGAACCATTGGCTTGTCCAGCCAAAAGTCCAGTTTCAACTTCAAGAAGTCTTCCCCCAATTTGGAGAGACCATTTTTTTTGTTCCATAGTAAGATGGCGCCATTTTTTAGTAACGCCAATAAACACAACAATGAGTCAAAAGTTGAAAGTCCCAAAGCTCAAAGCTTTTAGACTCTTGACTTTATAGACTTTAGACTAATTATCGTGCCTGTTAGCTACTAAAAATAGCTTTAATTAATTTAAAATTTACTGGGTTAACTCTAACATTTTAAAAGCATTTTGTCAAAAAGAAAAAAGAGGCGTCGCGGAGACCGCCTCATAATTTATTCTTTGTCCATCCAGCTCTTATGACTGAAAATGAATAACCCTAGCCTTGTACTATACGAGTACCTGCCATGAAAATAGCGAGGAAGAGACCCAACACAATGAGCGGGATATTCCGGATTCCTTAAATTTCTCACTTCAGAAATACTTACCCAATCAATGTCTACTGTGTTACGTATATGCACACTTTTCAGCTCTCCGTCTATTTCGTCCGAATATGTATTTCTGCCATATCTTGTAATCACTGTACTGGCTTGGTCGATTATTAACCCTTCATGAAGAAATCCGTTAAACTTAAAGTTTACTTCCCTTTCCAGAGTTTTGATTACACGATTTCCCCTATGTAGTACTACCTCCGGTTCAAATACAATCTTTTCTAATTCTGCAAGTCCAGGACCTCCTTCTACATTAACCTTAATTTCTTCGGATGCCATACAGCACCTCCTTTGAAAGAACATAAGCAAAAGCTATACGGCTTTAGCTCCCAACCCATACAGGAAGGTGCATAAAAGATACCATTATTAAATAAAAAGTCAATGAATTATTTCCCTCGTTTTCCGTGGAATTTTTTGTGGACTTCTTTGAGCTGTTGATTGGTAACGTGGGTGTAGATTTGAGTAGTGGTAATGGAAGAGTGGCCGAGCATGGCCTGGACGCTTCGGATGTCGGCACCGTTAGCTAATAGGTCTGTGGCAAAACTGTGGCGGAGGGTATGCGGATGGACATCTTTTACAATCCCGGCTTTAGCCGCGTAATATTTAACAATTCTCTGGACGCTTCGGGGAGTAAGCCTTAGACTTTTATCTTTTTTATTTTCGCCTGATAACTTTTTTGGAATTCTAATAAATAATGCCGGATCAATGTCAGTCCTTTTTTCTAGATACTTTTCAAGCGCCTTTTTAGCCGTATCGGAAACAAAAACTATTCTTATTTTATCTCCTTTACCCCTCACGCTGAATTCCTGATTTTTCAAATTTATCTGGCCGCGGTTAATGTTGACAAGTTCTGAAACTCTAAGCCCGGCCGAAAAGAGAAGTTCAAGGAGCGCCCTGTCGCGAAGAGTTCGGAGTTCCTGCCCTTCAGCTCCCCCGATGAGCCTTTCAACTTCGCCTTGGTCCAAGAACTCAACTGAATGGGAAGGATTTTTGCCTACTTCAATTTTTTCCGGAGCCAGAGCTTTGACGTCCCGCTTGGACAAGTATTTCAGGAAATTTCTGATAGCAATAACATGGTAATTTTGAGTTATTTTTTTAAGTTCTTTGCCTTTTTCATCTTTAAATCTATTGAGATGAAGGCGGAATTTTCTCACTAAATCAAGCGAAATTTCCTCCGGACTGTTGATTTTTGCCCATTCTAAAAACCTTTTGAGATAATGATGATAATTCTCAATCGTTTTTTGGGAGCGGTTTCTCTCTATCTCCAAATACTCCAGAAAATCTGTCAGTAATTCTTTAATTTGCATAATATATTTAACTTTTATTGATAAAATGCTTAATTCAAGCCAAAAACAAAGAAATCGTTTTGACAACAAGTCTGACCCATGCCTATACTAATAATAGTAAAAATTAGGACTTTAGCCAATAGAACAATGCCACGTATTGTTTTTTCGTTTGTTTTTAGGGCAAAAGTCAAGAGAAAGGAATAATACTATTAGTAAAATTGTTTCCAGCCTCTTTTCGAAAATACCCAGAAAGATCGATTTCAATGAATTGCAGTCAAAGCTCCATTTCTATCAGAAAAGAACTACCGACTTCATTAAACGGCACCGGACAATAAGGATACTTCATATGCTTAGAAACTATTCAGCTTTAATGGTTGTTGTTTCCAGCTCTCTTCTCGTCACTTCTACTAATGTTGCCAATAGCAACGGTTCTAACGGCCTTCTAACCGGATATTTTAATAATGGGGGAAATAAAGAAGCTTCTGCTAGTAGAAAAAGCGGGCAAGAAGATAGAAAAGATAATCTTGCTTTCGTCCCGCTCACAAAAGCTCCCACTTCAGTAAATCCCGACGTAAAAGAAGAACTAAACAATGAAAATCTGTCTCTGGTCGAAGGCCAAGCTCTTACGGCAAGTTTCGGAACTCCGCTAAAGGATCCGGAAGAAAATGGAGGAGTAAAAATTTATGAGGTTAAGCCTGGAGACACTATAAGCGGAATAGCGGCTGTAAATAATATAACCGTTAACACTATTCTTTGGGCTAATGATTTGGATAATGTAGATTCGATAATGCCCGGAGATAAAATATTTATTCTTCCAGTTGCCGGCTTATCTTATACTATTCAGAAGGGAGACAATATAGATTCAATAGCCGCAAAATACAAAGCCGATAAAGAAAAAATAATTGCATTTAATAATCTTCCTGCCGATGGATCGCTCAAAGAAGGGGAAGACATTGTTATTCCTGATGGACAAAAAGAAGTTCCGCAACAATCGCAAAATACTGCTTCAGCCGGACTTCAGAGGAGGCAATATGCTACTTCAACCGGAGGAACTCCGGCAGTATCAGGATTTCGAACACTTAGCGGAAAAGCTGGAACAGGACACGGTTTTCCTTATGGCTATTGCACGTGGTATGTATCTCAAAAGCGCTATGTTCCTTGGGGCGGAAATGCCGGTACCTGGCTGTACCATGCCAAATCAGCTGGATACCAAACTGGCCGAACTCCTAGAGTAGGAGCTATTATGATTTCATCTGAATCATGGTGGGGACATGTTGCTATTGTGGAAAGCGTAAGTGGAGGATCATTTACTATTTCAGAAATGAATTATAAAGGATGGGGGAAAGTTAACCGGAGAACAGTTTCTACTTCCAGCCGAGCTGTAAAAGGATTTATTTATTAAAAATATGAGACCTCGCCTTAGCGGGGTTTTTATTAATTGCGAAATACTAAAAGTGCTATATAATTAAAACTATGGAAACAGCCGGACAACAAATTTTTCAATTTCTTTCTCATTATGGTTATTGGATAATGCTTCCCTTGATGATAATCGAGGGGCCGGTAATAACTATAATAGCTTCCATGCTAGCAAAGCTTGGGGCATTTAATGTTTTTATTGTCTTCATCCTTTCGGTAGCAGGAGATATGATTGGCGATATAATTCTTTATTGGCTCGGATACGCATTTGGAATGGCTTTTGTAAGGAAGGTTGGAAAATATATGGGAATAACCGAGAGATTGATTTTAAGAATGGAGGATTATTTTAAAAAACATGGGGGGAAAACAATTTTTACCGTAAAAGCGACGACCGGGCTATGCTGGGCAACTTTTACCGCCGCGGGAATAGTTAAAATGGATTTCAAGCGATTTGTTAAATATTCTTTTTTAGGAGGAATCGTCTGGAGCGGATTTTTGGTGGCAATGGGATATTTTTACGGATATATGTGGGTAGAATTGAAACAATATATTAAATGGGCAGGCTGGGTTGCCATTGTATTGGCAACAATCTCGATTGCCACAGTCCAAATTTACAAAAAATACCAAAGCAAGAAAATTATAGAAAATAATAATAAATAGAAATGTGACTGCGGGGGAGATAAAATCTCCTGTTTTTTTATTCCAAGATATGTTATAAAGATAGCAACTGTCCAAAGTTATGAATACTAAAAGGGCTAACAAAATAATAAGGAAAAATAGTGATAGTGTTTTATACGAAGATCCTAAAGAGCTTTTTCAAAGAGAAAAGGAATTTTTGAACCAGCCGTTTTTTTTTGAAGGAACAAATGGCAAGGGAGTACTTTTGATTCATGGCTGGACTACCACGCCATATGAAATACGAAGATTGGGAAAATATCTTAATGAAAACGGCTATACAGTTTCTGCTCCGCTTCTTCGCGGACACGGAACTGTTCCTAGAGATCTGGAAAACGTCAGATGGGAAGATTGGCTTCAGGATGTGGAAAAAGCTTACTATGAGTTAAAATCAAGTTGCAACAAGATTTACGTCGGAGGAACTTCAATCGGATCTTGCCTGGCAGTTATGATGGATAAAGATCATCCGGAAACAGCCGGACTTTTATTGCTGGCTGCTCCGCATAAAATAAGATTTGAAAAAATAGCTTTCCCGCTAATAAAAATCTTGAAAAAAATAAAAAATTACAATAAAAAACTCTACCCACCTACCTTTGGAGGAACTAATACTGTCACTCGCCTCATTTCTTACCAGTCATATTCAATGACTAGCGCTCTTGAAGCCGTAAAATTAATCAAGGAATCCAGAAAATATATACCTACCATAACCAAGCCTTGTTTTATAATCCAATCTTTATCCGACCATATTATTACAAAAAAAAGCGCCCAGGAAATATATGCCAGCATAAAATCAAAAGTGAAAAAAATAAAATACATCAAACGAGCTTATCATACTTTCATTTCTGATATTAAGAACGAGAATGTCTTTGAAGAAATACTTGATTTTCTTGAGGAAAATTAATGAACATAGCCATCTTCACCAACAATTATCTTCCTAACCCTTACGGAGTTTCCGGATCAATTGAAAGCTTCAGAAAACAATTTGAAAAGCGCGGGCACACCGTGTATATTTTTGCGCCGTCTTATAAAAATTACCGAGATAAAAACTCCAATGTTTTTAGATATCCGTCACTGGATATAAGCTACAAAATAAAATTCCCTATCGTTATTCCCTATTCCTTGAAGATGAATAAAATTATCAGGAATCTAAAATTTGACATCATTCATTCCCAGCACCCTAATCTTCTCGGAACAGCTGCGAAAAAATGGGCGAAGAAAAAAAATGTTCCTCTGGTTTTTACTTGGCATACGTTATATGATCAATATACTCACTTTGTTCCATTAGTTCCAAAAAAGCTGGCTAGCAAAATAATTATCGGCCAAGCAGTAAAGTATGCGAATAAAGCTGATCAAATCATTATTCCTACTCCGGGAATCAAGGATATTATTCAGAAATGGGGAGTGAAAAATAAAAATATAGAAGCGATTGCTACCGGAGTCGAAGAAGAATTTTATCAAAACACAGACAGAAATAAAATCAGGAATAAATTTAATATCAAAGATAATGAAGTACTATTACTTTTAGTTTCCAGATTAACGCAAGAAAAAAATATCGAATTTCTTTTCAATTCGGTTATTAAAGTTTTAAAGAATGCCAGCAATATTCACCCTATTGAATACGCCGAAGGCGTACCTGCAAAGCAGGTATTCAACAGGGTAAAGTTTTTAATATCCGGTGATGGAGATCTGGTGCCCAAACTAAAAGAGCTGGCAAATAAAAATAATTTGCAAGATAGAATATTTTTTGAAGACATTGTTCCGAAAGAAAATTTAAAAAATTACTATTCTGCCGGAGATATTTTCGTCTATGCTTCCAAATCCGAAACACAAGGGATGATCGTTTCGGAAGCGATGTATATGGGACTTCCGATTGTCGCTGTCAATGCTCCGGGAATCTGCGATTTGGTGCAAAACAATGTCAACGGATTTTTAATTCCGGAAAATGAAAATGAATTTGCAAATGCTACCCAGAAATTAATTGATAATAAGAACTTTCGAGAAAAATTCAGCGAAGCATCAAAAAAAATCGCCCGGGAAAACTATACCGACACAATCTGCGCCGAAAAAATGTTAAAAGTTTACGAGTCTTTGATAAAAAAATAATTATCTAAATTTTAGTCAACTACACGCATATGCGTTTTATTGACTAATTATTTTAATAAAAAGAGGCAACCGCTGTTCTGGTCGCCTTTTATGCTATTTTAGATTTATTCTCCTTAATATCAAATACATGCCAAAATTTTCAATGAATTCATAAAACCTGAATTGAGAGTAGGCATTTATCCATTCTTTAAAATTTGGTATTATGATAGTTTCTATATTCTGCAAACGTATTTCCCACTCTCGCGCAGGACCTTTTCTAGTTATTGGACAACTAGTATTCCAATAAATCCAATAAAATATACCGCCTTTTTCCATTGTGTCAAAAGGAAACAGTCGACAATCAATCGGTCTATTTTTATGTACCCCACATAGTCCTTTTTCACCTATAAATCTACAAGGAAAACTATCATTTATGTCAGGAAAATTTTTATCCTCCTTTTTTGTCAAAAATAATGGATAAGCAATTTTCTTTTGCTTGCAACAATTAACTTTGCAATCTCTACATTCTTTCCAGGTGTCTATTTTCATATTTAAGGTCATCCTCCTTTTCAAAAAGAATTAAGGCGGCCACATTCTGGTCGCCTTTTAAATCACTATTATCTTTCCCTATCTTTTGCCCATTCTTTAATTTCGGGCGTTCTTGGAAGCGGTTTTATTCCCAGAGACTTAAGGAACTCCTCGATTTTTTTCAGCGCCTCTACTTTGTCTTTTTTCTCATACATCATCCATCGAATGCTAAAAGCTGGCCGATTGTTAAGTAATGCCAACAGCAGAGGCAGCTTCTCAAGTGTAATTTGTTTGTGAAGCTTAAAAACAAAATGACCCATCTCGCCTTCCTTATAGGATTCTTCATACCTCTTAATTTCCTCTTTCAGCTGTTTCTCCAGATTCTCAACGGGTTTCCATTGTTTCAGATAAAAATCGACTAATTCCTTCCCTGTTATCATTTTCTCCTCCTTTGATTTTATTTCGCTCAAACGCGAAAAAATAAATATTTTATTTGCTAGCATTTACTAAAAATTAGATTTTCACAACCTATCCCACATAAAATTCAAATACATGAGGATGCTTTCGGCAATAGATTTGTCTTCGATGAGCGTAGCCGTCAGCCGGTCATAAGAAATCAAAGCAATATTGGGTCCAAAAACCAAAATGTCGGCGGAACTTTTTGTCTCTTCCGGCAAAAATTTTACATGCACCGAACCTTTTCCGATTTCGGCAAATTCACGATTGAGCGGAGTATCCTCCAAGAGCATCCGGAAAAACATCCTGCGCTTTTTTATCTGGGTGAAATATTTAATCTCGAACTTTTTTGATACTGCCTTAATTGCCGTGTCATAGCTTCCGCAATCAATAGCTTCAGGATATTTGAGGATATATTCATCAAATACTCTATTGATTCCATCTGCTCCTTCAAAAAATTTTATCTGCGGCCGTTTCTCTTCATTGATATCAATTGCCTTGAGCGTAGGAAGAATAATATTTTGAAGAATTTTTTCTTCTTTTACTATCCTTTCCTTTTTTTCTTGCAAAATATTAGTAAGGTTCGCTGGATTTTCTGCTACAAATAACTTGCGCTTTCCTCTCCGGCTTTCAGTAACCAAACCCTTTCTTTTTAATTCATCAATCGCCGAATAAATCGTAACTCGGTTGATCTCGGAAGTTCTCGAAATATCCAGTATTGATAGATTGCCTTGTTCCAAAAGAGTAAGATAGGCTATTATCTCTTTTTCGGTCAGATTAAATTGTAAAAGAGCTTTTTTCAAATTTTCCGATATTTGCTTTTTCATTCTTGCCCTATTGAATAATTTCGCTCTGCGAAATTCCGCTTTAGCGGTATTCAACAGGGTGAATCTTCAACGCTTAATTATAAATTATTTAAAATAAATTGTCTATTGAAAATATACAAATTATTAAAATTATTCACATAATAGCTTAAATTTATCTTAACCGGGCTATTTTTTATCTCTAAATTGTTGTAAACTATATACTTACATTTTACCTAATCTTGGCAAAATAATCAATTAGATTCCCTGCCTGCCGGCAGGCAGGCTCGACCAGCGTTCAAATGACAGTTATAATAAAATTATGATTTTGAAGCGAAAATTTTATCAAAAAGATACGTTAAAAGTCGCTCGAGATCTTTTAGGATGTTTTTTGGTGAGAAAATCCGCCAGCCGGCGGAGGAATAAAATTATCAGAGGAATAATTACTGAAACCGAAGCTTATATTGGCGAAAATGATCTGGCTTGCCACGCTTCCAAAGGAAGAACGCCTCGAACGGAAATTATGTATGGCGAAGCGGGACATGCTTACATCTATATGATTAATGGCACGTTCATAATTGATAGGCCTTATAAGCCATTTTTTGACACAAAGCCGTTCTTTTTGAGATAAAAACGCAATAATTTGTTCTTCCAAGCGCCAGCGTAATCTACGCCAATTCGCTTGGCTTTGGCGATGCTTCGGGGCGAAATTTTGATGCTCTTGTCTTCGATGTAAAGTTTTGAATTTTTAGCAATCGCAGAAGTGGCATTGAATGACTTATCAATCTTCAAAGCTTGACACAGCTTTCCCGGCCCGCTGGTCAGATTGGCGACATTATCAGTTTTACGATTTTTCTTTATTTCTTTTATTCCATCCAGTGGTTCTAACGCTCGGATAAGAACTGCTGAAGGATAATCTTTAGTTTCGGTCACGATATTGAGGCAGTAGTAAAAGCCGTAGATCATATACACGTACCAAAAACCAGCATCTTCGAACATGACACTGGTGCGGTTAGTTTTACCCTTGGAAGCATGACAAGCGAGGTCGTGCGGGCCTATATAGGCTTCGGTTTCAACGATCATTCCAGAAATTTTTTTACTACCAATTTTATGTACTAAAACTTTGCCGAGCAGTTCTTTGGCGACTTGATCGGTTTTTTGTTGGAAAAATTTACGATTGAGTCTGGACATATACTACAGTTGTTTTAAAATATAATAATACCATTAGCATTTGAATTATATGACAGATTTGTATTTAGATGTGGATAAAAGAATAAAAAGCGGTGAGCTACTGCCAAATTTTCGTGATTACCACAGAACTATTCTTGGTGATAAAAATCTAAGAAATCTTTTTATTCACTACCTTAAGTATAAAAGAAACAATCCTAATTTGCCATTTATATCACAAGAAAATATCGTAGTCGCTATTCGAAACCTTGCATTATATGGAATTTTAGATGCTGAACATAAACAGATTATAGTCTCCAAGATAGATATTCTATCAAACAAAAAGGATGATGAGGGTCGGCTTGTGCCAGAAGCATATTTGATTAAAAAAACCAATTACAAAATAAACAGTAAAATTCTAGCTTTCATGGCTGATATAGTCATGGAGGTCGTCGACTCAGCAGGAGTAAATAATGCGATAGCGGAATATTACGGAATTAAAAAGGGTGAAATAATGACTGTCAAAGATTGGGCACTGAAATTATCCTTATTGCTAATCGAACCGGACATAGCTTCTTCCTATAAGTTTTCCCATTATATGTATGCTCTTGTTGATAGTTACAAAATGAACGTTTTGGTTTGCATTTACGCCAAGAGACATCAGGATAAAATGAAGTGGCAGTCCCTGCCTGATTGTGATTTTACTCTACCGGAATTTTCAGATGAGGAACAATTCGCCATAGCATTCAAAGAGTTTGGATACGACAAAGATTTGGAGTCTAAGAATAACGAGGAATTTATAAAAGCATTCGAAAAAAACTGGAAGACTCTAAACAAATTTTCTGATGGACGGTTTAGCTTTAAAGTGGTACCGAAACTGAATTATGAACACTTCAAGAAATATCTGCGTCTTACTGGGACACCGGGCGTAAAAATTGATACGGAAGTTAAAAATCAACTTATCAATTATTTGGGTTTTCTCTCAAAAATCAATCCTACGTTTGGACTGGCAAATGCTTACAAACAAATACTTAAAGAAATATATTTACCCATAACTCAAAAAAGAGCCAGAACTATTGCTCTGAATATCGAAAAAAATAATGTACAGCAACGGGAAAAAATTGAAAAACGTTTTCAAGAGATATTCAAAGCAGTTATTGAAGACGCTGTAGATAAATATGACCCCTTGTTTTTCTGGGAAAAAATTGATAAAAAACACAGAGAATTTGTTTTGGGGGAAATACATAATACAACTAATAAAGATAAATTTAAAATAATTCCACTTTCTGAATTTATATATAACAAAGTGATGCTAACAGCTAAGGAAATAAGAAAGGAATACGCACCTTCTACTGACTGGGAAGTTCTGATGGATGATGAGGTATTAGACGAAATGTCTATGCCAGAGGAAAATAGAGGATCGGGCAAGGGAAATCCGGAAGCAAAAGCAGGAAGAAAGAATCAGAAAGGAGTGGAAATTTCCATAGAAGAAAACAATAAAGATAAACTTTTAGTTATCGAAGATTTTGCTCATCTTGCATTGGAAAAATCGGATGACCCTAGACTTGTTGGTGTTTCAGAATCACAATTTGTTTGGAGATTAAGATATTGGGAAAAAGTAGGGATCTTAATACCAAGGGAGAGAAGAGGAAAGCATAAAATTCGTTTTTATCATCGAGACCAGTTAAAAGAAATCTCTAGAGCGCTGGATCAGGCGGAAATGAACCAAATGCATAAGGTTAAAGGTTGCTACAGCCTTAAAGAAGCTAAGAATAAAATTGGTTTCAAGAAGTGTTTGAATACTTTTAGAAATAGAATCGGCGATCTTGTAAGTATCGGGAAATTACCCGGGGATGTAAAAAGGACGGAAGGATATATTTTTAAGGAAGAACAAATGGATATTATTAAGAGAGAATTAAACTAAAGCAAAGATTATCTCTTTTCTTCAAAAAGACAGCTTTTATGAGCTGTTTTTATTTTTGTGAACCCTTTGGACACTATTAGAGGATGTAAGGAATTGATATTTGAATTCAATACAACCATGAAATATACAAAAATCCAAGAGCAACAAGACGCGCCGGAAAAAGGTAAACCTAGTAACGAATTGTTAAAAAGACTAGGCGGAATGCTTTATAAATTAAATTTTAATTCTAATTTTAATTCAAATGACAATGCATATGAACGAAAACGAAAAATGGGTGACGCATGATATGACTGTAGCGGCCACCTTAGTATATTTTGGCGAGAGCATTGTTGATATTCAGAAGAATTTTCAGGGCAACATTGAATTTACTTTCAAAAAATCTCACAATCTTGAAGACCTAATTAAAGCTTTTGAACTGGACGAACTCAATGTTTCGCCCAGAAGATTTTCTGTTGCCTTAAAAGACATAAAGAAAATAATTTTTTCACATAAACTTAATCATTAACATTAATTAAATGTATTACGAACTCAAAAAAACACGATCCAAGGAAAAAGACAATAGGGATAACTTTAAGAAGTGTTTTTATGATAATCGAAATGAGGTTGTCGACGAAGTCATGGAGTTTATCCTCAACAACCCGGGCACTCCCGCAAGTTTTATCTCCAGATTAACAGATATTGAATCCGATAGTGTCGTTGAGGCCATCGCCTACCTTTCCGATTTTGATTATATCTGGGTGGATGAGGATGGACTAGTTAGATTGAAAAGACCCAGAAGATATAATAATCCATTTGGATTAAGGCATGTAATCGAAAGTTAGTAAAGGCTAATTAATAAATTAACATTCAAATTTAAAATTATGCATTATTCAAAAATCACACCAGAGAAATATCTATTAGAAAAAGGAATAAAGTACAAAAAAATAAACGACGAGCTGAATTACTGCTGCCCTAATGGTTGTGACAGCGACAGCCGAGAGGGTGAAGTACACGGTTATATGAACGCCAAAACTGGCAATTTTCAGTGCAAAAAATGTCTAGCCTCTGGAGGATTAAAAAAGTTTGCTGAAAGCCTCGGCGATACTATCGGCAATATTGTTAAAGAAAAGCAATTAGCTCAAAAATCTAAAAAAGTTCTTGATCCGGCGACAGTAGATATTTGTCATAAAAACTTACCATTAAATATCAAGCGGTACCTTAAAAATCGAGGAATAACCAATGAGATTATAGATCAAAATAAGCTTGGTTGGGGCAGTTTTTATGGCCGGAACTGGATTACAATTCCTGTTACAGATGAGAAAGGTAAATGTTTTTTCAAATTAAGGCGTGATCCGGACACTGATAAAACTGATAAGAGTGAAAAATATATGAATTATCCGGCTGGGAATGGAGCTGTGTTGTTTGGCCTAGAAACTATCGCTAATTCCCAGGAAGCTTTTATATGCGAAGGAGAATTCGATTGCATGCTGCTTCATTCCAAAGGACTTTCAGCGATTTCTTCTACTGCCGGAGCCGGGACATTCAAAGACAAGTGGGTTGAAAAATTTAGCCATTTGAAAAAAATTTTCATTGTTTTTGATCGTGACAAACAGGGTGAAGATGGGTCAATGATGGTTGCAAAGAAACTTTCAAAGATTAAAGACCTTGCCGTTCATATAATTACTTTACCTGAAGATCTTGGAGAAAAAAGCGATATTACGGGCTATTTTATCAGAACGAAAGGAAGCATAGAAGAATTATTGAAACTGGCGCAGCCGTTTGACGGCAAAGAGGCAGATCAGGAAAAAGAGGAAGACAAGAAAGATAACAAACAGATGGCGATTTTAAGAGATAATATTCTTAATGAAGACAGTATTTATTATTTTCTCGACCAATTTAAGGAAGCTTATGTCCGGGTTAAGGTTGGAAACCATTATGAGATCATGAAATGCGAATCGGACAGATTTAAAAGATGGCTGCATAAAAAGTATTTTGAAATCACCAATGACAGTCCCAGCTCAGAAAATTTGAAAAGATTTTCCGAATTGATCATATCCCTCGCGACATTTGGCAAGGAAAAAAGAGTACTTTCAGTAAGAATCGCCCAACAAGATGATGCTATCTGGTACGACTTGGGAGATGATGAATGGCGCGCGGTTCGTATTGATAAAAACGGGAGTGGGTGGAAAATTGTCGATAATCCGCCAATTCTTTTCAAAAGATGTGTCCAAAATGAACAAGTGATTCCCGAAAGGAATGGTAATATTAAGAGACTATTAAATTTTGTAAACATCAAAGATCTTAAACAACAAGTACTATTCCTAGTTAATATTATAGTTGATTTTTTTCCGCACATCATACGGCCGCTAAGTGTGTATTTTGGCTCTCAGAGTTCGGCGAAATCGACCGTCAGCCGGATGGTAAAGAATATAATTGATCCGGCAGGGACTGAACTTCTAGTTTTAATGGGTGATCAAAGAGAATTAGCTCAGCAGTTGAGTCATCACTATCTGTTAGCCTTTGATAATCTTTCAGGATTGTCTGGAGGAATTTCGGATATCTTATGTAAAGCAGTAACCGGAGCAGGACTTACTAAGCGCAAACTTTTTTCCGACGAAGAGAATATTCAATTCAATTTCAGACGCGCTTTGATATTAAACGGAATAAATTTGATGGTGGTTCGGCCCGACTTGTTGGATCGGAGCTTATTGTTTCAATTTGAAAGGATAAAGGATGACGAAATGAAATCCGATGAACAATTTCTGAAAGAATTTGATGCGGAAAAAGGGAAATTATTAGGAGCGATATTTGATGTGATGTCAAAAGCCATGAAGATTGTTCCAACTATCAAGTTAAGCAAACTTCCACGCATGGCTGATTTTACAAGATACGGATGCGCTGTGGCGGAAGTTTTGGGATATGGAAAAGAATTATTTTTAGACGCTTATGAAGAAAACAGGAAAATTCAAAATAAAAAGGCAGTAGAAGAGAATCCTATTGCTGCGGCTATTTCAATTTGGATGGAGCAGTTGGTTTTTGATTCTTGGGAAGGCACTGCTACGGAACTCTTAAGGGAGCTCCAGAAAACTGCAGAGAATGAAGGTATAGACACAAAATCAAGGAAATGGCCTAAAGATGCTAGCGCATTAAGCAGACGCATAAACGAAGTCAAAGTGAATTTGTTTTTGGAAGGCATAGAGATCGAAAAAATAGATCAGCGGGAGTGGCAAGTTCGTTATATTGAAGAATGCCGTAAATGCCGTGATGCCGAAGAAAACGCTTCAAATGAAGCACAAAATCCTGACAGCAATCAAAACGGCACTGTGGTCGATAACGGCACTGAAGATAATAATGATGTTGCGAGTGAGTTGCCGTTTTAATGCCGTCAATAAAAATTTGGCTTTTACAAGCCATTATAACGCAATATCGGCAATAACGGCATGTAAGTAAAGAGTTCAGTAATCATTAAGAGCGGGATTTTCCTAATTCTAGGACAAGTCCAGCAGCAGGACATTATGGAAAGTCAAAAAAGTTCGCCGCAAAAGCGGCAAAGCATGAGGGCAATCCTTTCAGCGCGTTACGCCAAGATGGAAAGAGAGGCAAAAAAATCAAAATCGCTTTTAATGAGCAAACAATCTTTTGTTAAATTCAGCTTGTATACCAGAGATTTTGAAGAATTATACGAAAAATATCGATCAAGCGGATACAAAAGGGATTTAATGCCAGTTATTCAGCTAGTTGATAGGACCAAGAGTTATGTGGCAGGGAATTTTATCTGGACGACATTGGGCGAAAAAATTAATTCAGGAATCCTGATTAAAGTCATAGATGAAAATGGCGAAGAGCATATTTTTTCCTCAGTCAGGGAAGCCGAAAGGAAATTCAAACTGCCGAAGGGAGTGTTATATAAACCGCTGAGGCAAGAAGGAAAATATAAAAAGTTAAGAGTGCAATTTGCCATTTAAAAAAGAGGGTAAGTTCTAGTAAAGAGAAAATAATTCAATAATCATTTAATGCAAAACTATGTCAGACAAATTATTAAAAGTCATTGAAGAAGTAAGCGCTGATCTGAACGATGACACTCGTAATTTTCAGCAGGATTTCATCGCTTTCCGGCCCAAAGAGTTTCAAGCGGTTAGGGAAGCGGAGAAAGCCATTACCGAAAAGCTATTTATTGTAGGAAAAGGACGAGCAATTGCTCTGGCTTGCCGAACGCTGGCAAAACTGCTGGGGGATAGCAAAGAAACAAAGGGCGATGAAAAAGTTTAATTTTCAGAGTGCAACCATTCCGTATCTTGGATCAAAAAAGAGGCAGAGTTCGACTTTAGCCAGTTTCATAAATCCAGAGAAACACAAGATATTAGTCAGTCCATTTGCTGGCGGATGTTCATTTGAGCTCTTCGCGAAACACAGGTTGTCGATGCGGATATTGTCGAATGACTGGAGCCTGATCGCATACATGTCTCAAAAATCTTTATTGGAAAACAACCATCAGAAAATAGAACCGAATGATATATATTATCTCTTT
>JAZDKA010000046.1:0-7799 GCA_043803385.1 Patescibacteria group bacterium
TCAGCAGTGGCAAGCGGAAGCTGGGTGGGAAATGCTGCTGAGAAAGAAATTCTGTTTAACACAAAATCAGGGAGATATGTGAAATTTGTTTCATTGGCAGAAGCAACCGGAATTAATACTGACTGCGTGGCGGAAATAGCAGCCATGAGATTAAATGAAGACGGATCTGAAATTGAAAGTGAAATTTCCCAACTTGGCCCTGATATTTCAGTTGGGCTATGGAACTATACAAAAGACAGTATTAAAGAAACTCCGTTTAAGATCGAAGCGAACAAAAAATATAATATAAAAGATTCTTCTGGAAATATTATTGCCAATGTTGATGGCGGAACTATTACCCGTGTTACTTATGATTCAGATAAAAATTTCAAAGCCTATAATTCTATACCTGAAAAATTAATAAACAGAGAGGTATTTTTTGATGCTACTGATGGCGATAATTCTAATATAATTTTCGATATTTATCGTCCCACCTCCGAATACGATCAATACAGGGGGAAAATAAAAGTCAGATACACAGACAGCAATAACATCTGGGTAATCAATATCCTCCCGATGGAACAATATGCCTGGGGGATGGGAGAAACGACTGGAACCGGACCGTTCGAACATACTAAAGTAATGACTACTATTTTCAGGACTTATGGATATTGGTATGCGGAATATGCAACAAAATATTTGCCTTATGGATTTAGGATCCGAAGCGATTCCGGGTCGCAGATTTACCGAGGATATGATTGGGAGAAAAAATATACCAACATTAAAAAAGCGGCGGACGAAACTAGAGGATCAATTGTTAGATATAAGGGAGAGATAGCGCTTACTCCTTATAGTTCCTGGACTGATGGAAGAACCAGAAGTTTTGAAGAACGATGGGGATCTAAAGATTATCCCTGGTGCCAATCAGTAAAAGATCCGTATGGAAAACATCCAACCATGACTACCGCCCAGCTTGAAGCTGCTGGAAATCATATGGTGGGATTGAGCGCTAACGGATCGGTAAAACTAGCCGGAGAAAATTACAAAAAATCATATGATTGGATACTTAAATACTATTACACTGGAATATCAATAGATAAAATGTATTAAAATCTAATATGTTAAAGAAATTATTCCTAATATTATTTCTAATATTTCTTGGCGTTTTTGTTTATTTCGCCTATCCCATTGTAAAAGCACGCTATTTTGAAAACGGAAATTCTCAAAAACAGGAACCAAAAACTATAATTAATCAGACAACGAGTGAAGACCTAGGAAAAAGCAGTGCTAAAGACAACGTCAATAGCGCAGACATGCAAAATCAAGCTGATGAAACTGGGACAAATCCAAATATAAGCGCTAAAGATTGCGACAACGAATGTGCAGATTTTAGTGATAATGAAAAAAATTTGAAATATTGCCAGGAAGTTTGCGGATTATCCACTACCGAATCTAGTGAAAATTGCGATTCTAAACAAGGAATTGAGAAAGATTATTGTCTGAAAAATTTTGCTATTCAAAAGAAAGATTTTGAGAAATGCAAGAAAATCCAAGATGCCAGCATCCAAAAAACTTGCAAAAATAGGATTTCCGAGGATATAATAGAAAATCAGCAATTATAAAACACAAAGCATAGAGCATATTTACTACAATTTTGTTCCATGCTCCATGTTCTATGTTCCATGAATAAAGTATTCATCGTCATTCCTGCATGCAATGAAGAACCCGTCATTCAAGAAGTTATTAAAGAAATAAAGAAAGAGGGTTTTGATAATATCATTGTTATTGATGACGGAAGCGGGGATCGAACTTTCCAGAAAGCGGAAGAAATGGAAAATATAATTGCTTTGAGGCACAAGATTAATCGGGGAAAAGGAGCTGCCACTAAAACCGGAATTGAAGCGGCAAAATTGTTAGGAGCTGATATTATTGTTACGATGGATGGAGATGGTCAGCATAATCCAAAAGACATAAAAAATCTTGTTAGCCCTATAGCCAGTGGCAAAAAAGACATTGTTCTAGGCACCAGGCCCAGAAATTCATCCGAAATGCCTTTTCATAAGAAATTGCATAATTGGATCGCTAATATTATAACCTGGTATCTTTTCGGCCTCTGGGTAACTGACAGCCAGTCAGGATTCCGGGCATATTCCAGAAAAGCTGCAGAACTAATAAACACCAAGGCTGATAGATACGATTACGATAGTGAAGTTATCAGGGAAATCTATATTTACAAATTAAAATTCAAAGAAGTTCTGATTGAGGTAAGGTATACTGAATATTCTAAAAGCAAACTTGAAAAACAGAATATATCAAACGGATTAAAAACATTATATAAAATGTTTTGGAAATTAATTCGTTAACAAACAAATATGGAAAATATCAGGATTTATCAAATTATAATAGTCTTCGTTTCCGCTTTTATGATTTTTCAGGGAATAAGGAATTACATTAAAGGGAAAAGCGGACAAACGATTTATAAAGTACTCATTAGAATCGTTGTTTGGGGAGGAATGGCGGCAGTGACAATGTTTCCGGAAGCTATCGGACTGCTTGCAAAAACACTGGGAATCATTGACAATATAAACGCTGTTATTTTAACGGGTTTTCTGCTAGTTTTTTTGATAATATTCAAACTTTTATCGGCAATCGAAAGGCTAGAGCGCAACATCTCTATTTTAACCAGAAAAGATTCGCTAAAACAACTAAATGACGACCTAAATGGAGAAAAGTAAGATAAAAATTTCTGTTTTAATGTCTGTTTATAATGAAAAAGAAGAGTATCTAAGAAGAGCTATTAGGAGCATATTATTTCAAACATTTCCAGGCTTTGAATTTATCATTGTTGATGATGGGTCAACTGAAAAAAAGTGTTGTGAAATTTTGGAAGAATATGCAAAAATAGACCCTAGAGTAACTCTGATAAAAAATGAAAAAAATCTAGGGCTTACTAAAAGTTTGAACAAAGGAATTAGAACTGCTAGGGGAGAACTTATTGCCCGGATCGACAGTGATGATATTGCCGATGTCCACAGACTAGAAAATCAGCTGGAATTTATGGAAAAAAATAAAAACTATGCCCTGTGCGGATCATGGTCATATTTGATTGATGGAAATGGCGATATAATAGAAGAAAAAAAGCTTTTCACTGATTATGAAAAAATTAAAAAAAATCTTCTTTTTTTTAATTTTTTCACCCATTCATCGATTTTTTTCCGCAAGGATATAATTGAAAAATTAGGAGGATATAATGAAAAACTAAAGAAAGCGCAAGACTATGACCTCATTCTGAAAATATCGGCCCACCATGCCGTTGCAAATATTCCGAAATTTCTTTGTTTTAACAGAATATGGCCGGAAAGCATCACCTCGAAGACCAAGAAAAAACAAGAGTGGTATGGACTTATAGCCAGATGGCATGCAATATGGTCATATGGATATCCTAAAAGATATTTTTTCAAAATTATCCCATCGGTTTTGTATTTTTTATTTATCCCCCATTTTCTCGAAAAAAAATTATTTAAATTAATTTGGAAATAAAAATGTATAAACTTATTATAAGAATTCTTGTTTGGATCCATAATTTTTCCTACCGGCTTATCGGCATTTTAGTCATTAAGGAAAATGGAGGAATCCACCCAAAGCACAAAATACTGAACTACTATGAATTTTTTCTGAATAATATTTCTTCTTCCGACAAAATTTTGGATATCGGATGCGGAAATGGAGCTTGCACCAATGCTGTTGCAAAAAAGGTAGCCAAAGTCGTTGGAATAGATATTTCCAAAAATAACATTAAAATGGCAAAGGAAAGATTTTCCAATGAAAATTTGGAATACATCGTCGGAGATGCGACTGCTTATGAATTTAAGGAAAATTTTGATGTAATTGTGCTGTCTAATGTTCTGGAACATATAGAAAATCGGCAGAATTTTTTGGAAAAGATAAAAAAACTGGCGCCGAAAATCTTAATCCGCGTTCCCCTTCTCACTCGCGACTGGCTGGCTATTTACGAGAAAGAGAAAGGGCTCGAATACCGGCTAGACAAAACTCATTTCATCGAATATTCCGAAGAAAGTTTTAGAGATGAGATTAACAAAGCAGGGCTAAAAATAGAAAGTTTTTATGTAAAATTTGGAGAGCTTTATAGCATAATAAAAATAAATTTAAATGCAGGACTATAGATTTATTATTATAATCTTCGGCGAAAAACATATTGGCATGCTGCTTACCAATTTATATTCGCTTGCCAGGAATGTTCCTGGTAGCAGGGTGTCGGTTTTTTGGCAAGATATCTCATCGGGAATTAAAAATGACTTCAGAGAGGCTTTTCCAGGAATTGATTTTATTGATACGAATTTTGATTTTTCTTCCGATGAAATTAAGAGGATTTCCAGCAAGACTTTTATGTGGAATCACGCGGCAAAAAAATTCAAAAATAGCAATCTGTGTTTTATTGATGTTGATATGCTGGTCATAAAAGACATCAGCAAATTTTTTGATTATGCATTTGATATATTATTCACATATAAAAACGACCGTTTTCCTCTAAATACCGGCATTCTCTTTTGCAGGGGAAACAATTTCGAAATTTTCTTTGAGAAATGGCTGAAAGAAACCTTGTTAATTTTAAATAATAACCAGCTACTTTCCCGTGCCATAAGCGTAAAATATCCATTTGGAGGAGCAGACCAAATGTCTTTTTACAGAATACTGAATTATTCCAAGGGAGTTGATAAATATGAACTGAATCTGGATAATAAAAAAATTATATTCAAAGGCGTTCCTTGTGATATACTGAATGAAACTACCTCCACCAAAATTAAGGATACCACGCATATAATACATTATAAGGGAGGCTGGCAACCGATTCTTTTGATGGGAAAAGGTTTTACGAAAAATCGGCCCAAAAAAGAATCTTGGGAAATGTACCTGCTTTATCTAAAAACTCATAAGATGGCATTGGAATGTTTCAATAAATCCCTAAACAAAAATTATAAGCTCGGATCATTCGGTATAAAAATTCCTTTCTATTTGAGCAAGATAGATTTTAAGGAAAACGAGCCAAAGTATGCAATTTTTTATTTTTTTTCGTGTCTGGGTAAAGTTCTCGACAATATGATATTATTGTGGAAGAAATACGTATTAATTAAATATAACAACAAGCAATATGCTGAAAAATAAAGCTGATTCCGAAAGAAATATTGAGGAATTCTCGCGGGAAATTAAAAAAGCAGCGGAAGAAAATAAGGAATCTTTTTTGACGTGGTTCAATAATAATGAAAACATCCGAGCGGTAATTTCTTCCGGCTATAAAGATTTTTTCTGCCACATCTTAAAAAGAGAAGTTTACGACCTCACGAAAGAAAATTCAAATGAACTAATCGCGATGGAAATAGGCTGCGGGGGAGGAAGAATTATGAATGCTGCCGCAAAATATTTCAAACGCGTCATCGGTTTGGACATACACGATAATCTTGAAGACACCGATAATTTCCTAAGACAGCTGGGAAATAACAATTTTGAAACAAAAAAAATACAGGGCTTGGCTTTCCCACTCTTGGATAAAAGTCTTGATTTTATCTACTCTATTATTGTTTTCCAGCATATCATGAAAATAGAAACCTTTTTGAGTTATCTCAAGGAAACTTCCCGGGTACTTAAAGATACAGGCGTTGCCATAATTTATTTCGGAAGACCTAAATTCTTATCCGGACTACCCGTTAAAAACAGCCTGCTGAATAAGCTTCTCGTAATGCTTGATAGGATATTTTTTGAAGAACTTTATCTAAATATTTTTAAAGGCGGCTTCAGCGAATACCCCGAGGCTGAAACTAATTACGTAAACCTCGTAGTATCTGTCAAAAAAGCCAAAAAAATGTTTTCGCGATATAATCTTAAAATAATCGACAGAGGTATATCTGACAAAAACAATATGTATGGTTGCCAATATTACTTTTCCGTCAGAAAATAATCCTCTATATTATTACAAAATTATCCATATGAAAGTAAGTCTGAACATAAAAATTATCAACGGCCCTTACGGTGGAGGAATGCAATTTGCCAAATACTTAAATGATTTTTTGGCTAAAAAGGGCGTTTTTATGATTGACAACCTACAGGATGAAGATATTGATATTATTATCCTTATCAATCCCTTCACTTTTAAATCAGAAATTTCTGCTTATTCATTTTGGAATGCTTTTATTTACAAGTTAAAACATCCGCAAACGATCATTATTGAAAGGATAAACGAGTGTGATGAAAGAAAAAAAACTAATTATATGAACAAGCTTTTTGTGCAAGTCAACAAATATTCCGATTATGTTGTCTATATCGCATCCTGGCTCAAACCTTTAATGGAACGAGCGGGAATGGAAAAAAATAAGCCTGCTTCGATTATTTTAAACGGCGCCGATGAACGTATTTTTAATATGTCCGGCAAAGAGAAGTGGAATGGAGTTGAAAAATTAAAAATAGTGACGCATCATTGGGGAGGAAATCAAATAAAAGGCCACGACATCTATAAAAGACTGGATGATTTGCTAGAAAAGGAAGGATTTAAAGATAAATTTGAATTTACTTTTATCGGCAATTATCCGCACGATATTGAATATAAAAATACAAGACTGTTAACTCCCCTATCAGGAAAAGAATTGGCTCAAGAAATAAAAAAACACCATATCTATATAACTGCCTCCAGAAATGAACCGGCCGGAATGCATCATATTGAAGGAGCTATGTGCGGCTTGCCATTGCTTTATATCAATTCCGGAGCTTTGCCGGAATATTGTGCCGGATATGGAATCGAATTTAACGAAAAAAATTTCGAAGAAAAACTGATTGAAATGCGTAATAATTACGAGAAGTGGTTCCAAATAATAAAAAATTATGACAAGACTGCTCAAAAAATGTCAGAAGAATACTTTAAGTTAATTTCGGAATTATACAGCAAAAAAGAAAAATACAGCTTGAAAGAAAATGATTTGTTCGTATTTTTTAAGTATATTTTTATAAAGATATACTCGATTTTCCATTATATTTATTGGAGAACCTGCCTATTTTCAGAAAAACATTTTTAATGGATAGCCTTACAAAACGTCCGATGCGAATAACGAATGAAAATTATGATTATTTTTTAATAAAATTCCGTGAAACATATTATTAAAAATATAAAATATTATTTTTGGGCCAGTTATCGCCGCAAGATTCTAGATAATTTATTGGAAAAAAATAAAAATTATTATAAAGGAACTGTGTTGGATATTGGCGGCAGAGACAGGGGGAAGTTTAAAAAACCAAAAAATGAAGTCGAGAAATGGATTTTTGCAGACATTGAAGAAAAACACCATCCGGATATCGTTCTGGATGTAACAGACATGCACAGCTTGAGCAGTGAGAGCATAGATACCATTAGCGCCATAGAGTTATTTGAACATGTTAGCTATCCAGAGAAAGGAGTGGCTGAATGCCAGAGAATACTTAAAAAAGGAGGGGTGCTCATACTTTCAGCTCCTTTTCTTCATGAAATTCATGCTGATCCTTTCGATTTTCAAAGATGGACGGGAGAAAAATGGAAGTTGGCACTGAATAATAATGGATTTGAAATTATTAAAATCTATAAGATGGGCGCGTTCTTTACGGTTTTATGTGATATGATTAAAAATGTTCTTAAAAAAACTGGGGTATTCAGGTATATATTTTATTTTTCATATCCTTTTTTGGATTTACTGGTAAAATTAGATGAATTGTCGACATCGGAAAATTCGGAATTTCAAAAGTATATTGGAGGATATTTTATAATAACCATAAAAAAATAA
>JAZDKA010000047.1:0-5470 GCA_043803385.1 Patescibacteria group bacterium
CCTACATTTTACCCTCAAGCGCAACACCCGTTAATGATAATTGCTCGTTGAAAACTTCTGCTGGCGTCCTGTATTTAAGGCATTTTCTGGGAGTATTATTCATGATATTCATAATAGCAGATATTTTTTCAGAAGGGTAAGATTTAAGAGATTCTTTCTTGGGAATGAATCGCCTAAGTCTTCCAAAAATATTCTCGATACTTCCTTTTTCCCAAGAAGAAAAAGGATGGCAGAAATAGGTATCGACATTCAATTCCTCGTATCGCGAATTTTCAAATCCATTGTCCAGAGTCATGGTCTGAATTATGTTCCAATACGGATTTAATGATTTTTTGAATCCGTCCATAGCATACTTCAAGCGGGATACTTTTTTGAGCGTTAGAAATCGAGACATTCGTTCCATAACTCCAGTTAAAATTTCTTTGTCCGTTTTAATTGCTCCTAGCGTATCAGCTTCAAAGTCCCCAAATCGTGATCGTTCATTAACAATAGTTGGCCTATTATCGATAAATACTCTGTTTCTAACGCCTCCGCCCCAGCCTCGTTTTCTTACCGCGCCTTTTCTTTTATGAGATTGTTTGTAAGTAAGATAGCGGCTGAGATATTGTCCATACGAACTGTAAATGTATTCATAAATGCTTTTAGCGGAAATGATTGCGTGTCCTTGTTCGGATTTTAACCTTCCTGCTATTTGCTCCGGAGTCCAGCAGGC
The DNA here is from genome assembly GCA_043803385.1 of Patescibacteria group bacterium. Taxonomy (GTDB): domain Bacteria; phylum Patescibacteriota; class Minisyncoccia; order Moranbacterales; family JAKLHP01; genus JAKLHP01. The sequence goes on from JAZDKA010000047.1 coordinate 713, forward strand.
CTCCAGTTTTTCCTCAACATATTTCTCCAGTCCGGGAAGCTCTCTGATTTTCATACATTGATATTTGGAGCGTTTTCTCCTAACATATGATTTATGCTTAGCCTTATGGGAATCGTAGATTCCGCTGACAGAATTGAGTTTGATTTCACGGCTTACTGAAGATGGATTTCTTCCAAGAGCATATCCGATATCTCTTATGGAATAACCCCTCTTCAGTAGGATGGCGATCTCATTTCGCTCATTCTGCTTGAAATGTGTGTAGCTCATATGTTAATTATATGAGTGTTGCACTTCAAAAGTAAATTTACAAAAAAGGCCGATGCAGTACCTAAAAAATGGAAAGCCTGCCTTTTGGCGGGGAAAATACAATAAAAATCAAATCCTGGGAGGGAATATGAAAAATTTTCTGGTAATCTTGGCAGTAATGGCTTTGGTTTTCTCGGTAGCGATTTCGTTTGCCGAGGAGAAGAAAGAGAGCGGTCTCGAGTTCACTTTCGAACCGACGGCCGGAACGCGGTATGTTTCCGATTTCGGAATCACCTATTTGCGTAATCCGTTTATCGGACAAACTGCGACTTTGTCCAGCGAGAAAACCGGGTGGTATGGGGCAGGTCTGAATATGTATGCCCCTTCCAGAAAATTCAACTCTGGCGAGACAGAAGCTGGATGGTTTGAAGGCTATGCAGGCAAAACAGGGAAAGCAAGTTTCTTTGAATACGATGCCTATGTGGGCGCCTGGACATATGAAATCAACAGGATTAGCCACGTTGGCAACACCGTCTATGCAGGAACGGAGTTGAAGTTTCCCAAGATATTGGGGATGACTCCATTTTTGGGGAGTGAATATTATTATCTTCCCAAAGAAACCAGCCAGAACGGATTTGTCTGGCGAGGCGGAGTTGAGTTCAATGTTTGGAATGTGAAGCTCAAAGCTTTTGCTACTGGACACGACAAGGTTTTCGAGTCGAACTCGGCTTTGCTGGCTTCAGGCATAGCCTCTGCTTCTTATGAAATTCCGGCTACATGGATTCATAAGAGCGCTAAGTTTATTCCTGTCGTCAGTTATCAACATCGGCTCGAGAAGGAAGAACGAGAGGGAGGACTTACCCAGGGAGGATTTTGGACAGGACTAGCCTTGAAGATTACGTTTTAGATCGATGGGCTGGAGTTGCGGTAACATTCGCATTCGCAATTCCAGCTCAAAGTTTTTTAAAAAAATATCAGTGAATTTATATTTGGATATTTCAAAAAGAAATATTCGAATAGAAGTTTTTTGATTTAAAAATAAACGCGGAGGTGACGCAATGAGCGGCCTAAGATCAAAAGAATTGGCCGCAAAAAGCGCGACCAAGGAAGCAAGGATGTTGATTACTGCAGTTGTCGTGGCTGGTTGTTTGGCGATCGGTTATTTTTCCAGCGATATTAAGCAAGCTATAGGGAGGATGTCAGGACTTATAATCGCCACATCCTCGATTCTTTACATAGTATCTATTTTCGGGAATGGAACAAGACCAAGCCGGACAACATGGTGGATATGGACCATATTGGCGGTGCTGATTGGTTCAAGTTACCATGAGGCAGGTGCGAGTAATACGCTTTGGGTGCCAATCGTATACATTGGAGAGCAGCTGATTGTGGCTTTAATCTCCTTGACACGATACGGTGAAGGCGGCAGAGGAAAACTTGACATCGCTTGCATTATCGGAGCTTTTATGGGTGTGCTTTTATGGTGGCTATCTGGATCCGCGGCTTTAGGGCTCGCAGCTTTTATTTTTTCGGATCTTCTCGGTTCAGTGCCAACCATTGAAAAGGCTTACAGTCGTCCTAAAACAGAAGATATTTTTGCTTGGGCAATGACCTTCGCTGGAAATTCTCTAAATATTTTTGCCGCCGAAAAATTGACGGCAGAAATTTTAGCCTATCCTATTTATGCCGCAGTAACAAGCGGTGCAATACTATTCTTTTTGCTGAGGAGGAAGCAAAAAGAATAAAGGACTTCTATTGAAAAATAGGGGTCTTTTCTTTTTTTCTTTTTTGTATTAGACTAAAGTTGAAGCAAAACTTCACGGATTTAAATTCACTTAATAGTTAAATTTAATAAAAATGAACAAAAAAGAAATGGGCATGGGCATGCCAGCTTCTGCAAAAGAAGAATTTAGCCCAGAAGAGATAAAAAAACAAGCACGGGATGTCAGAAGAAGTCTAACGATGTTTTTTGAGAAAGAATTTGCCGATCTGGGTGCTGTGCTAGCCCATCGCATGAAAAAAAGCGTCGTTGATGGAGACTTCGGGCCTGTTTATGAGCTTACAGAAATGCTAAAAAGAGAAACGGACAAAATGAAGGGAGAGTATGAAAATTATTGGAAAGATCTGGGTCCTGACCAATAAATCCATAAGAATTTCAAAAGATATAAATGAAAAAATAAGAGATTATTTTTCATGGACTAATCCGTTATAGTTAAGTATGACTTATATGCTTTTAGTGAAAACTAAACTCGTTCCGAGTAAAATACAGGGCAATGGGCTTTTTGCCGATCAATTTATCTCTAAAGGAGCTCCTATCTGGAAATTTAAGAGTGGGTTTGATATTATTGTTAGTAAGGATGATCTTCTTCATTTATCAGAACCAGCCAGAAATCAGTTTTTAAATTATTGCTATCTAAATCGAGAAACTGATAAGTATGTTTTGTGTTTTGATGATGCTCGTTTTTTCAATCATTCCGATAATCCCAATACCGCGAATGTTGATTGTCCTGATGATGAAGAAGGAATTGACATTGCTACTAAGGATATAGAAATAGGCGAAGAAATTACTTGCAATTATAAAGAATTTGATGCTGATTTTGATTATAAGTTAAAAAAGTAGAATAAATTACAATGAAAGACTATTTTTCATGGACTAATCCAAAGTTAGAGCTAAGAGAAACCTTCAAATATGGGAAAGGTATTTTTACAAAACAAAATATTAAGAAAGATGAAAGGCTGGCAATATTTGGCGGTTATGTAATGCATAGCGACGAAACGTTTTCATTGCCAGGAGAATTTAGGGATAATTGTATTAATGTAACAGAGGCACTTGTTTTAGGAATAAAGCACAAATCGGAGCTAGAATTGGCAAGTTTTTTTAATCATAGCTGTTCTCCGAATGCCGGCATCAAAGGACAAATATTTTTAGTTGCGATGAGGGATATAGCAGAAGGCGAAGAAATAACATTTGATTATGCCATGACTCTGTGCAGGTCAGTAGAGGCAATGCCATACATAATGCATTGTCTTTGTGGCTCAAAAAATTGTCGAAAAATTATCACTGATAAAGATTGGGAAAAAAAAGATTTGCAAAAAAAATACAAAGGATACTTCCAATTTTATGTGGAGGAAAAAATAAATAAAAATAAAAATTATGGAATTTAATCTAATTGAAAATAGTAAGTCTTGTTTTGACCTAGTTAAGACATATCCATTGGACATGGTTTACTATTCACATATTATTACGGTTATCAGCTCCCTGATAATTGGATTTTTTGTTTTCATAAAAAATAAGAATTCTTTGCTAAGCCGGATTTTATTTTTTATGTCCATCGTTTTTTCCTTTTGGATACTTTTTAGCCTTATCACTTGGACAAGTTACAGCAGTGTTAATATTATGTTCGTCTGGTACTTTTTTGGAATTTTGACGGGATTGCTGTTTATTTTAAGTTTTTACCTTGCGTACGTATTTGTGAATAAGCAAGATATGGATTTTTCAAAAAAAATCATCCTTGGAATTTTATTTTTGCCTCTAATTTTATTGACTCCAACCAGATTTAATCTGGTAAGCTTTAGCAATGTTGATTGCGAGGCGGCAGAAGGGAAATTCTTTACCGATTATTATTATCTCTTTGGTCTCTTTGTAGCCCTGTGGATTTTAGGAATTTTAATCTACAAATATAGAAAAGCTGAAAAAGAATTTAAAAAACAAATATTATTGTTTGGCATAGGAATTGAATTTTTTCTTTTGGCCTTTTTTGCAACAGGCTTACTTTCCAGTTTGATTGGCGAGTATACAGCAGAATTTTATGGACTTTTCGGAGTAGTGGTTTTTATGGGATTTCTAGCTTATCTGATTGTGAAATACAAAGCTTTTAATATTAAATTACTTGGAGCACAGGCATTAGTTATTGCATCAGCGTCCCTCATAGGAGCATTATTTTTTTACGTTGAAGAAGCAGGCGGGAGAATTTTAATTGCCGTAAATTTGCTAGTATCTTTGATTTTTGGATGGTTTTTAATTAGATCAGTAAAGACTGAAGTGAAAAGGAAAGAAGAGCTTCAAATGATGACGGAAAAATTGGCGATTGCCAATGACCAGCTTCGAAAATTGGATAATGCCAAATCGGAATTTATTTCCATCGCGTCGCACCAGCTCCGAACTCCGCTTACTTCCATTAAGGGATACATTTCACTTATCCTCGAAGGAACTTATGGCAAAGTTGAACAAAATATCCTTGATCCGCTCAACAAGGTTTACGCTTCCAATGAACGGCTGATTCAGCTGGTCGAAGATCTGCTTAATGTTTCTAGGATTGAATCCGGGAGGATGGAATTCGAATATAAAAAATATAAAATAGAAGATATCATCAAAGATCTTTCCGATACTTTCGCGATAATTGCCAAAGGCAAGGGATTATATCTGCATCTCAATCTTTCCGAAAATCCGCTTCCGGAAATGGAAATTGATTCAGCCAAAACCCGCGAAGTTATTTCCAACTTGATTGATAA
>JAZDKA010000048.1:0-5672 GCA_043803385.1 Patescibacteria group bacterium
AATTATAATCTGTCTATCATTTTTTTTAATAGGATTTTTTTCGGTTGAAGGATTCCATTGGAATAATCTTAAGTATACCGGCGAGGCAATAACATCCGATGAGGTTTCGCATATTCCCAGCGGTTATTATTATTTAAGAACGGGAAGATACATGATAAATCCCGAACATCCTCCGGTCGTAAAGGATATTTCTGCCTTGCCGCTTTTAGTTCTCAACCCTACGCTTCCCCAAATTTTTTCTGAATCTAATTTGCAGCCTGATTTTACCAGAAAAGAATATCCGTATGAAAGCTTTGACTTTTCAAAAGAATTAGAAACAAGCAATGATCAATGGGACTGGGGAAGAGTTTTTCTCTTTAATCCCCAAAATAATCCCGATGCCATCACTTTTTGGTCCAGATTATCAGTTATATTTTTCAATTCACTGTTTCTTTTTGTTCTTTACTGGCTCGTTTCCAGGATATGGGGAAAAAATTCAGCCCTTATCGGCCTTTTTTTGGTTGCTTTTTCACCTTTCAGCATCGCTCACGGTTCATTGGTAACAATGGATTTTATGTCCGCAATTCTTCAAATCACGGCAATAGCTTCGTTCGCCCTATATTTAAAAAAATATATCGAAGGCGAAAAAAGCAGCTGGAATTTTATTGTTTCCGTGCTTCTTTTGGCGCTGGCTTTGCTGACTAAATTTTCTTCGGTGATTATTATCCCCGTAATGTTTCTTGGAGGGGGCGTATACGTTATTTACAAAAAGAGATCGTTTAAAGATACTTTAAAATATATTTTGTGGATGTTCGCGTTTGGCATATTAACATTGATAGTTATTTCGCTTTTCTATTTTTTCCATGTAAGAAATATGAGCGGAGAAGAAGTTATTACCCAAATTCACTACAATTATCCCAAGGAATTTCCCCAATTTGGCGTAGGGATTCTGTCTTTTTTGGCAATGCTCGGCCCATTGGGAAGAGCAATAACCGAATATTTTGTCGGAGTAATGATGGTTTTTAGCAGGATGTCCGATGCCCTGCAGTTCATTTACTTTTTGGGAAATACCTACCGCTCGGAAGGCGCCGGACCTCTTTATTTTCCAATCCTTTATTTTTTTAAAATTCCTATCGGACTTATTATTTTAAATGTTATTGCTGCTATCACAGCCTCTTTCCGATTATTTTTTTCCAGAGACAGCCTGAAAGAAAAATTCGATCTGCTATTTATTAATCCATTTTCTTTTATTTTGTTCACATTTGCATATCTGTATATGCTTTTATCATTGTCTTCAAATTTGCAAATTGGCCTTCGCCACATTTTTCCGGTAATTGTCGCGGTGTCGCTTCTTACCGGAAGAGAATTGATAAAAAACTGGAACGAAAAATTTTTTAGCTTGATAAAAAATAAATATATTTTTTCTCTGGCATCGCTTTCGATTTTGGCCACCGTGTTTATTTCTTTCCCGAATTATTTGCCATATTACAATTTATTAGCAGGAGGAACTAATAATGGCTATAAAATTGCTACTGATTCTAATTACGACTGGGGTGGACAGGATGTTAAAAAGCTGGCCGAATGGGTTAAGGATAATAATATTTCTAAAATATATTGCCATATATTCACCAATGTCCCACTGGAATATTATTTAGGCGATGCATATAAGGAATATAATATCGAATGGAACGGAATTCCTGAAAAAGGATCATATATTGCAGTTTCTGCGTCAGAACTTCAAAACAATATTTACAACAAAGAGCTCGCTCCGGACAAAAAATACTCGGTTTTAAAAGATAATTTAGTTGCTAGAGCAGGAAAATCAATTTTTATTTTTAAGGTTAAATAATAAAAGTTCCACAGATTATGGGAAAAATATCGGTTATTATTGACGGAAAGAAATATTCCGCGGAAGCCGGCCAAACTGTTCTTGAAGTTGCGCTTCAAAATGGAATTAATATTCCGATTCTTTGCTATCATCCAGATGTGGAAATAAAAGCCAATTGCCGGATGTGCGTGGTGGAAATAAGGGGAAGTAAAAATCTTCAGACTGCCTGTTCTACAAAAGTTGAAGACGGAATGGGAATAGTCACTGATTCAGAGAGAATTAAAAAAGCCAGGAAAATAAATTTAGAGCTTATGTTTTCCCAGCATCAGGAAGAATGCGATGATTGCGTCTGGTTCCAGAATTGCAAACTTTTAGAATATTCAAAAGATTATAATGTTGATATCAATAAATTTCCCGACAGGAAAAAAGACAGAAAAGTTATCCAGAGCGGTCCGATTGTTTTCGATTGGACAAAGTGTATTGATTGCCGGAATTGTATAGATGTTTGTCCGGTGGAATTTTTGGAAGTAAAAAATCGAGGAGCTGATATTTCTATCGAAGTGTCTTCCGATGAAAAAAGGGAATGCATAAATTGCGGGCAATGCATCGTTCATTGTCCGGCAGGAGCAATAGAAGCGGAAGGAGAATTTGAAGGGATTTCACCCCCACACCAATCCGCATCCCATAATGTCAAAGAGCAATCTAATTTATCTTCAGAGCCATTTCTTAAAGATTGGTGTGGGGGTAAAAAACCGCTTAAGGATAAAAGTAGAATATTGGTAGTTCAGTTTGCTCCAGCTATCCGAACGAGCATTGGAGAAGAATTTGGAATGGAGCCAGGCTCGGTCATAACCGGACAGTTAGTTACTGGGCTTCGAAAGCTGGGATTCAACAAGGTTTTTGATACTTCGACCGGAGCGGATTTTACCACTTACGAAGAGGCGCAGGAACTGGTTGATAGAATTTCGAAAAATGAAAATCTTCCGGCTTTTTCATCCTGCTGTCCGTCTTGGGTAAAATTTGTGGAATTTTATTATCCGGAATTTATTCCCAATCTTTGCACTTCCCGTTCTCCGCAGGTAATTTTGGGAGGAATAATAAAGACTTATTGGGCGAAAGAGAATAACATTGACCCGGAAAATATTTTAGTTGTTTCCGTGATGCCCTGCACGGCGAAGAAATTTGAAATTAAAAGAGAAGAATTGAAATTGGAAGATGGATTATTTCCAGTTGATTTTGTTTTAACCACCAGAGAGTTAGCCAGATTATTTAAAAAACACAATATAGATTTGAAAAATATCGATCTTGAAGAAGCAGACAATCCGTTCGGTGATCCATCGGGAGCAGGCGTTATTTACGGAGCGAGTGGCGGAGTTCTTGAGTCGGCTTTTAGGACGGCGTATTTTATGGCAACTGGAAAGAATATGGAAAATGTTGATATTAAAGAAATAAGAGGTTCAGAAGGAATAAAAATAAAAGAATTGAAATTAGGAGATAAATTATTGAAAGTCAGGGTGGTAAACGGAATAAAGAATGCCAAAAAAATGCTTAAAGAACTTAAGAAAGATCCAAGTGCTTTTCAGGCGATGGAAGTGATGGCCTGCCCGGGAGGCTGCATCGGCGGGGGAGGACAGCCGGTTCCGACCACCCCAGAAATCAGAAAGAAACGAGCCGAAGCATTGTATAAGGTTGACGCGGAGAAAAAAGTGAGAATGGCGCATGAAAATCCGGCCATAAAAGAAGTTTATGGAAAATATTTGACTAATAAAGAAATAACCCATAGGATTCTTCATACTAGCTATAGTCCGAGAAAAAAAGATAAAATTAAAGAATTAAAAAATTCAAGAGAAACCAATGAATAATTCCAGCACCAATTCCGATAAAGCTTAATTATCTTTGAAAGTTTAGTGCTCGGATTCGCCTACGGCTTCAGTATAAATTTAAAATAAAATTGTAATAGAGAATTGGTGCGGGATGCTCATTTTTGTAGCTTCTCATTTACCCCACACCAATTTTTCTGGATAATATTATTAATAGCTTAAATCTTGTCTGCATCAAAGAATTATTTGAAATTGGTGTGGGGCGAGATTCGAAGACAAAAATGGCAGAAAATATTTTAACTCGATTTATCACCAAAGAAAGATTTTTCCCGTATGCTTTGAAGTTTACGGCGCTTTTGGGAATTTCCATCGCCGCTCCATTTTTTCATTTTCAGGCAATTACGGGAACCATTGTTAATGCGGCATTAATAGTTGCAGTAGTAATGCTGGGGAAAAAAGAGGCGATTACAATCGGGATGTTTCCAAGCTTAATTTCAGTGGTTACCGGACTTTTGGCTCCGGCGGTTGCCCCGTTAATCCCTTTTATAATTTTGGGAAACGCGCTTTTGATTTTCGCTTTCAGCGTTTTGAGAAAAGAAAGTTATTGGAAAGGGATTGTTGCCGGAAGCATCTTGAAATTTTCATTTCTTTTTTTCGCGGCAGCTATTTTGTCTGAAATTTTTGAAGGAAAAAATTTCGCCAAGATCGCAATGACAATGTTCAGCTGGCAGCAATTATTGACAGCCTTGTCGGGAGGAATCGTGGCATACGGAGCGCTTAAAATTTTGAAAAAGATATAATGGCAAAAAAGTTGCGCATCGGTTTGATTTTTGGAGGAAGAAGCGGGGAACATGAGGTCTCGTTAGTTTCGGCGAGGTCTGTTTTCAATGCGCTGGATAGGAAAAAATATGAGGTAAAACTTATTGGAATTGATAAAAAAGGAAAATGGCATTTGAGCGATAAAGACAATTTAAAGTTGGATTCCAGTAGCTCGTTTAAATCAGAAGTAAATTCAAAAACTAAAGCAATAACCATAGCTGATAATAATATAACAGAACTGAATACGGGGAAGAAATTATCAGAAGTTGATGTATTTTTTCCGATTACTCATGGAACTTTCGGCGAAGACGGATGCCTTCAGGGGCTTATGGAATTATTAAATGTTGCTTATGTCGGCTCGGGAGTTTTGGGTTCCGCAGTCGGAATGGACAAAGATGTAATGAAAAGGCTTTTTCGCGACGCGGGAATTTTAACCGCCAGATTTATGGTACTCAAAAAGTCAGATCTTCACCCCCACACCAAAATAATTAATTTACTAAAGAAAAATAAAAACAATAACTTTGGTGCGGGGGTAAAATTTCCAATTTTTGCAAAACCGGCTAATCTTGGCTCTTCGGTTGGTATTTCCAAAGTAAAAAATAGAAAAGAATTAAATGTCGCAATTAAAGATGCGTTCAAGTATGACACCAAAATAATCTTGGAAGAATATATCAAGGGCAGGGAAATTGAATGCGCGGTTTTAGGGAACGATAATCCGGTTGCATCGCGTCCGGGGGAAATAAAACTTCAAAGCGAATTTTATTCTTATGATGCAAAATATATCGACGCAGAAGCAGCGACACCGGTTCCAGTTGCCAATTTGCCGAAAAATATGATTAAAAAAATTCAAGAAACGGCAATTAAAGTTTTCAAGGTTCTGGAATGCTCCGGAATGGGACGAGTAGATTTCTTTTTGGCTCCAGGCGGAAAACTGTATGCCAATGAAATCAATACGCTTCCGGGATTCACTTCAATCAGTATGTATCCCAAGATGTGGGAACAAAGTGGAATCCCATATCCGAAACTTTTGGATAAACTGATTCAGCTGGCGATTGAGAGAAAGAAAGAAAAGGATAAATTGAAACGCAATTTTAGTTGTTAGTTATTTGTCGTTAGTTATCAGTTAACACATATTTTGACTTTTTTTCCAAACCTGCTACTTTTAAAGCAGGTTTTAGTTTCTTAAAAACTAAATAAAGCCATAAAAAGGCTGATTTTATAGATAA
>JAZDKA010000049.1:0-50255 GCA_043803385.1 Patescibacteria group bacterium
ATACATTAAGAGTTGCCCGAGATCTTCTCGGCTGTTTTTTGGTTCGAGAATATCGGGGAAAACCTATTCGCGTGATGATCACTGAAGTCGAGGCGTATATCAGCGAAGACGATCTGGCCTGCCATGCATCAAAAGGCAGAACATCGAGAACAGAAGTAATGTATGGCCAGCCGGGCCACGCTTATGTCTATATGATTTATGGAATGTATCACTGCCTTAATATTGTGACTGAAAAGAAAGCCTTTCCAGCCGCGGTTTTAATTAGAAGCATCAAAATCTTTAGAAGTCCGACTTCCAAAAGGAAGTCGGACTTCCCTATATTGAATGGTCCCGGAAAACTTTGCAAATTTTTGAAAATTGATAAGAAATTAAATAGATGGGATATAATAAAAGGAGAAGAACTATGGGTAGAATCGGGAATAAAAGTTAAAAAATATAAAATTTATAAAGACAAGCGGATTGGTATCGATTACGCTAAGCACTGCAAGCATTATCCCTGGAGATTCTATATTAAAGAGAAATAAATAAAAATATTTGAGGTAATAATTAATATAATAACTAACCAATTAAAAAATATGGAGAAAAAAACACAAGAAAATCTAGCCAAAGCTTTTGTTGGCGAATCGCAAGCGAGAAATAAGTACACATTTTTTGCTTCGGAGGCGAAAAAGGAAGGCTTTGAGCAAATCTCCGCTATTTTTCAAGAAACCGCCGACAATGAGAAGGAACACGCTAAAAGATTATTTAAGTTATTGGAAGAAACAACCGTAGAAGTCCCAACTTCTGTGATGTCGGGGCTGGGAGATACCAAAGCTAATCTCAAGCATGCGGCCGAAGGAGAAAAATATGAATGGGGAACGATGTATCCAAGTTTTGAAAAAGAAGCGCGGGAAGAAGGAGAAACTGAAGCCGCTGATTTTTTCCGGGAAGTAGCTGAAGTTGAAGCCCAGCACGAGAAAAGATATTTAAAGCTTCTGGAAAACGTGGAAAATGGAAAAGTATTTAAGAAAGACCAGCCGATGAAATGGAAATGCCGGAATTGCGGATATGTTTATGAAGGAATTGAGGCGCCGCAAGAATGCCCCGCCTGCAAGCATCCCCAAGTTTACTACGAACTTCTGGCGGAAAATTATTAATAATAAATAAAAATGTGAACAAAATATACAAATGCAATATTTGCGGGAATATAGTCGAACTTCTTCATGAAGGCGATGGCGAACTGGTTTGTTGCGGAAAACCAATGGAATTGCTAATGGAAAAAATTGAAGATCAGGGGAAAGAAAAGCATATTCCGGTCGTTGAACAAGCAGAAGGCGACATCAAAGTAAAAATTGGATCTGTTGAACATCCTATGGAAGAAAACCATTATATCGAATGGATAGAAATAAATTTTGACGGGAAAGTGGAAAAGAAATTTCTCCATCCAGGAGAAAAACCGGAAGCAGAGTTTAATGTTAAACCAGAAAATGTCGTTATCAGATGCTATTGCAACATTCACGGACTTTGGAAGAATTAATTCAATAAAGATTTTAGACTTTAAAAGCCCTGCAAACGCACAGGGCTTTTTTAAGTTCTTTAGCATATGCAGTTCGAACTGGGTTTATGGAGAAATGCTTCACTTAAGCTTCGCGGACTGAAGATGCTGTTAGAATCTATTTGATATAATTGTTTTTATTTCCTGATTATTTTTTCTGTTCAAGAATGTCGCTTGCTTTTTTTAATAAAGTGTAATATCTATAAAGAAATTTTTTGTCATCTTCTGATAGCGTACTATGGTCTATTTCAAATCCACCGTCAATCCTATCACCAGTTGCTAATTCTTCAGGAACATTTTTAAGCCTTTTTAACTCATCTTGCTCGTCTTTTGGCAAAGCTAGTACTAATTCTTCAAAACTTGGACCAGATGGCTTTTTTGGCTTTTCCTTCTTCTTGGAAGGGAAAAATTTTTCAAGCATACTTTTAGAGTTAACTCTTATACTATTTTATTTTATCACAAAAAGCTCTCTCGTCCTAATTTTGAGCGGGTAAGGGGAGTCGAACCCCTCTCAACAGATTGGAAATCTGTGGTAATACCGATATACGATACCCGCAGTTTAAAATTTCTAATTTCTAATTAACCTAATTTCTAAATAATCTCCAATGATTAAATAATCGAATTTTGAAACCTTAAACACATAATCCATTATATCTAAAGTATATATTTTGTCTAGTGTTTTTAAAGGGGTTAAAAATATTGTTTCTGAAAAATATTTAGCTATTGTCTTTCTATTTAATGAGATTATAATTAAAACATAAGCAATAAACAAAAACAAATGGACGAACAAATAAACCAACCTAGCCAGTCAGACCAAAGTGGCCAAACAAATCAAATCCCGCAAAAAAAATCTTCCTTAGTTTGGGTACTAATTATCATCGCCGCAATATTAATAATAATTGGCTTGGGAGTTTATTTATGGCAGAGAAGCATTGCTATAAAAAATGATTTGTCTCATCAAAAAGATATCGAGGAATATAAAAAAGAAAATTCTGATCTTGAAAAACAATCGGATTTAAATAAGGAAACCGAATCGGTTGCGCAAAACGATTCCCAGAAAAATACGGCTGCTCCGGGGGAAAATCAGCCGGTCATCCAATTTATTCCTGGCACTTTTTCAGAAGCAGAAAAAAATGATTTAACGAATAAGGTTTTGAATCCTTTTATTGACTATACAAAAGAAACTGAAGGAAGTCAGCCGATTACGATTACTGTTAAAAAATTCAGCGATGCTGAAATAGCCAGCCAGCAATACGCAAAATACAAATACTCCATCGAGGCTATTTACCAAGTCGGGTATTCATCTTGGCTAGAAACAGAAACCGGAAAATCAATTGACTATTGGATGCCTGATTGCATGGGTAAATGCGTTTTTTCCGACGCCTACAAAAACAAATACCCTGAGAATGTCAAAAAATACAATTCCAGCTTTGAATAGTTTCAAGTTTTTAGATAAATAAAAAATCGCCCCGCTAAAACGGGGTGATTTTTTAATTTTCGGCCGGAGAAAGCGGAATATAAAAGCTATTCAATACAGCAATCAATCACCTTTTTCACCAGCACTCCTAATTTCCCCATAAAACCAGCTTTTTCTTTATCATGAATATTTATAGCATCGCCATCTATCTTTTTTATATCTTTAGCGTCAACCAATTTCATATTAACTGCCCAGAACAACGAGTAGAGATTAAAAGCCTTATCGAACAAGTCCTGCGCTTCTTCCTTTTTTCCCATTCCCAATTGTTTCGTTCCTACTTCCATAAGCCGCATTGAAGCTGCCAATAAGTGTTTGGAAATGCACCAAATTTCCCCTTCATATTCCTTAATAATTTTTTTAAGCAGTTCTTTTCTCATTTCCCGAACCTCCTTGAGTAAATCAAGATATTCGGGTTTTCCGGTCTTTTCAGCCGTAAAAAAAAAGTGTTCTTCGATGCTGACTAAATTCATTATGGCAATCGAGAGATCCTGGTCGGAAGATAAATCCATCTTGTCCTGTTTTTTCATCTGATCAACTTTTTCGATAAGTTCATTGATATTTTTTATTGGATTTTCCATATTAGTTTTTGGTTATAAAATAAAATATTGCGCTGAAAATTGCCAAAAACCCGACTGGCATCACAACTTTTTGAAATGGAAAATATGCCTTATCGTTGTTTTTCTTTTTTAAATTTTGGTACCACAAAGCGCTCGCCAAAAATACTATGCTCCCAATTATTATCCCGAGCAGAAGCTTGTCTATCCCCCAAATTTTATTAAAATAATGGCCAATTATTCCTTTCCAGTAAAGCGGAACTAATATGATTAAGCAATATCCGGCCGTGATAATAATTTTTCTTCCTTTAAACCTGATATTTTTGCTATTCATCCAGTTTATTGTCCACATTATGCTCGAAACTATCAGCGCGCCTATCCAAATTCCCGTTATGGTATCGTCGATTCCCAGCCATCTGGAAAGTCCGACTCCCGCTCCGACAGTGATAGTACAAATGGGACAAATCGCTTTAGCACTGCTGGAAAATAAAAGAAAAAAGAAAGATGAAACTAAGAATAAAAATATTATTTTTTTCATTTATTTATTGCTGTTCGCCAATCTGGCTCTTGAAAAAATTAATAATATCCGCATCTCCGCTCAAACACTGTCCCTTATCCCATAGAAAAGGAACTCCCAGTTCATTTAAATTTATTCCGCAAGCTTTTGCTTTTTCTTCCATCATGCTGGAATTTTCTTTATTTTTGAAAATTTCAAGTTCATCAAATTTTATTTTTTCTTTCACATTATTTTCTGCAATAAACTTGTCTACATTGGCGCAGTGTGAGCATCCATCTCCGTAAAAAAGAATAATATCCGCATTGCTTCTAGATGCAACATTCCCTAAATTATTATTTTTTTTTACTGAAAAAAACATGATCATTCCCAAAACGGCCAGTCCTAAAACTCCTGTTAATAGTATTTTTTTATTCATGCTGTTGAATTTAAAAATTGACATTTACTAATCCATTTTAAACTTTTTTGCTGTTTTTAGCAATGTTGCTGGCTTCAGGTTTTTCTGATAACCTTGCTGTATGTCAAAAATGCAAAAATTATTAACTTTTATCGGACTTTTAGCCATTTTATCTGGCATTGCCTTTTTCTTTCTTCCTTCCCGAAAAAAAGAAATAACAGCAGAAAAAAAATCAGAAACCGCCCAAAATAGTGGAATTCCGACCGAAGACAGCGAAACGCAAAATCAAGATAATAATACTGATAATAACGCTGACATTGAAAAAAATAAGCCCAGTGTGATTGATGATAGCGACAAAAAAACCACAACCAGTGAAGAAAAAAGTAATTCATCAATCAGTCAGAGATTGGTAAGCTGGGGTTATTCTAGCGCAAGCGGCCGAACAATCGACACAATTATAATCCATTCATCCTATGATGCCATAGGCGAAGATAAGTATGATGTTCCCGGGCTTATTAAAGAATACAAATCCTACAGGGTAGCCCCGCATTATCTTATTGATAGAAAAGGAAACATTTATCAATTGGTTAAGGACAAGGATATTGCCTATCACGCTGGAGAAAGCAAAGTGCCTGACGGAAGAAGCGGAGTAAATAATTTTTCCATAGGCATAGAGCTTATGAATTCAGAGTCAGATTCATTTACTTCGGCACAATATTCTTCCTTGAATAATTTATTATCTATTTTGAAAAACAAATACAAGATAAAATATGTTTTGGGACATGACCAAATCGCTCCTGGAAGAAAAACCGATCCATGGAATTTTAACTGGAAAAAAATTAATTAGGCAAAATTACTATGAATATCGAAATTTGGCTTAAAAAAGGCACTGTTTGCTTAAAAATAGTAAAAAATAGGAAGACCGTCGAATGCATCGAATTTTCTGAAAATAACAATCTTTCCATGATTTTGCTTGAAAAAATCGATGCTTTGCTCAAAAAAAACAAGCTTTCCAAAAAAGAGACAAATAATATTTCTGTAAAAAGCGAGATGCCAGATTCTTATACTTCCAGCCGGATAGCCAGAAGCTTGGAAAAATCATTCAACTTTGCGATAAAATTAAAGTAGACACTTTGCGTAAAAATGTTATAATCAATAAAGAAATAACCGATATTCGAGTCATTCGAGTTATCCGCCAGCTGGCGGATTCGGATAATTCGAGTCGCTATTGGGTGAAAATAAAAAAAGTAAAATTAACTTTTTTGATTTTTGCAATACTTGTGATCACAAGTTTCGCTGTTTTTGCCATGGCGCAAGAAAATTCAACGGCTGATAAAAATATTTTCCAAGATTCAGACCAGGATGGATTAAGCAATGATGAAGAAAAAACTTACGGAACCGATCCATACAATCCAGACACGGATGGAGATGGGTATTCCGACGGAATTGAAGTTAAAAGCGGATATAATCCGCTAAAACCAGCGCCAGGGGATAAAATAGTAAACCAGGACAGCTTATTAATTAGTAGCAAACAAGAGAAAGTAGCTGGAACATCTGCGGAGAAAGAATCTGCTGTTAATTTGACCGAGGAGTTATCAGCAAAAGTAAATAGTTTAATAACCCAAAGCGAAAAAGACAGCAAAAATATCTCAATAGAAGATTTGGATAGCATTATTAATGAAACTACATCTAATCAATTAACCTTCGACGATCTTCCAAAGATTGACGAATCAACGATAAAAATAAAAGAGCAGACTTATTCCAAACTTTCTGAAGATGAAAGGAAAAAGAGAGAAAAAGAGGACGCAACGGAATATCTCACCGCCATGGGATATGTAGCGGCCACAAATTCTCCGCAATCGATCCAAACTCAAGACGACATCCAAAAATTATACAATGATCTGCTCGATAACATGACCGCATTTTCCAGCGATACCAGTTCTATTCCTGCATATTTCACAGATCTGTCAGACAAAGGAAAGCTGATGCTCGAACAAATGAAAGACATTGAGGTGCCAAGATCAATGATTGATTATCACATAAAGGGATTGCAGTTAGCAAACTATGCGATATCAATAGGAGAAAAAACAAAAGAACAAAAGGATGATCCTATTGCGATGATTATTTCTGTTTCAAAGTTGGATAGCTTGCTATATATGGCGCAGTCGCTTTTCAGCGAAATTTCTAATAAATTAAACTCTTTGGGAATTTCAACCATCGGTAACTAAAAAAATAATAAAAGTTAACTAAAATGTTCTGTCAAAAACTGCTTGAAAAAAAATTTTTTCTTTATATTCTGTTAATTTTCGGATTTACTTTTGCTCCGAATTTTTCCTATGCTTTTTGGCCGGCTGATTGGTCATTAAACGCTGTCATGACCACGTCATTAGATAAGATGTACAGACAAATTGAAGGAGCGGTAATGGGCTCCTTGAAACAAGCAGCAGAGCAAACTTATTATCAGACTATAAACAATGCCATATCCATGGGGCAAGGAGGAGGACCGATGTTCATAAGCAACTGGGAAGATTTTTTAGTCAATCAACCGGTCAGGAATGCCAACTTATATATGAATGATTTCTTTTCCGGCGTAACCAGCGGGAGAGGAAACAGCTTTAATTATTCAGGCTCCAGATTATTCGGATCTATGGAAGGAACCGGCAATGGTCAAAATGGAAAAGTAGCCGGAGCATCTTTGACTAGAGAAGGAATCGTAAAAGGAGATTCTACTCTTTTTGGCATTCAAAACAACTATCAAAGCGCTCTTATTCAAGAAGCAAAACAAGCGACTACCGGAGCTTCTATTCGCCAATGCGATATTACAGACACTTCTGATATGTTCACCAGTGGAAATTGGTCTAAATTCAATACTGTTATTGGCGTGGATACTTGCAATAAATTTGGACTTAACAATCTGGCACAAAATGCTTACTCTTCGAAAATAGCAAGCTACCAGGAATCAGCAAAGACTCAAGGAATAGCTTATCAAGGTTATAAACCATTGACTTCCGGAGGATATGTTTTGACTCCCGGTTCAACTATAGCTTCCATCCAATCCCAGGCTGAAGACCTTGGCACCAAGATTATTGCCGCTGCCAATAGCCCGGCGGAAGTTATAACTTCGCTTGTCACACGCTTGGCAACAAGAACGATCCAATCTGGAATAGGCCAAGCGCAAAGCTATGTGCAAAGAGAGATCAACAATAAAATGTACAATGCAACAAGGGACATACGCCAAGCCACTGATCCAAGACAAATTTTCAAGCCAAGATATTAAACTAATTGAAAATTAGATATTTAAAAACTGGCCATATGCGCCAGTTTTTCATTTGTGGATCTGTGCAGACTCGAACTGCAGACCTCTTCCATGTCAAGGAAGCGCTCTAACCATCTGAGCTACAGATCCTGAATAAACCATCTATGCTCTTTCTGGATCAGGCAATGTTTTTTCAACAACTTCTTCGACAGATTCTACAGCTTTCTCTTCTTCCTTGATGCTAGCTATTTCCTTGAAAAACAGATACCAGCTTGCCTGATATAAAACTTGGTAAACTGAACTCAATATAGCCAGGCAAATAATAAAAGCCAGGATTCCAAACAAAACAGCTATTATTATTCCAACTTTTGACAAGATAAAATAAAGAATGAATCCCATAGGAACAAATACAACAGCAGCTACTAATAAAATAATAAGCATAGCAAAAAGAAGTATCATGCTTATGGGAATAAAAACAAGAGCCATTATGATGCTCATTAAAATATTTTTTCTAAAAAGATAGTACCCTTTTTCCAGTGATTCTCTTATCCCAAGATCTGCAAGAACCAAATAAAATTGAGCATATTTTCTCGAAAAAGAAACCAGGATTACCAGGGGAATAAATATAATAATAGCCAGGAAGGCGGACAAGAATCCGAACAAATATGATTTTAAGAAAAAAAGGAATGCTACCGGAACGCCAAGGATAATAAGAATTGCGATAATTAAAATCACAACTATTATTTCAAGCAAAAACAATTTCCAAAAATACCTTTTCCCTTCCGCGATTCCTCTCTTGAAGCTTCCTTGATCATTTTTTTCTATTTTGTTTACTTCTTTGATTATTCCAGCTTGAGACAAAATTCGAAAAACAAAAACAGCTATCGCGAAAAGCGCCAGGATAATTCCCAGAGCAGCAACGATTTGCCAATATTGTTCAAAAAACCTGTTTAGCGTTTCTTCTTTCCCTGATATTCGTTTGTTAAAATCGCTTTCTCCTGGAAAATTGAAATTAAAGCTAGCGCCTCCTCCTAGTGCCAAAAACAGCCCGAACCACCAGAGATACCTGTTGCTCCAGGTGATTTTCCAGCCTTTTTTAATTATTTCCAAGAAATTTATATTATTCATAAACCCTTAATTATTTGATTGAATTCATCTTTTTCTATCGTTTCTTTTTCAAGAAGTGTCCTGGCTATTTTTTCCAGCACTTGATTTTTTTCTTGGATAACCTTTGTTGAATTTTTGTATGCTTCATCAATAAATTGATGGACTTCTTTATCAATAGCTTCCGCCGTATGCTCGGAATAATTTTTTTCTTCGCTTATTTCTTTCCCAAGAAAAACAAGTTCTTCTTTTTTGCCGAAAGTTCTCGGTCCGAGCCCGCTCATCCCATAGCGAGTAACCATTTCTCTCGCTATATGAGTGGCTCTTTCGAGATCATTGGAAGCCCCGGTTGTAATATCGTTGTATTTTATTTTTTCACTCGCATAACCACCCAGAAGAACAGCCAGTTCATCAATAAAATATTCTTTTGAATGAAGCCTTTTATCTTCAGTCGGAACTGCCAGAGTATATCCGCCGGCTTGGCCCCTGGAAATAATGGAAACTTTTTGGACAGGGTCAGCATTCTTCAGCTGTGACGCAACAAGCGCATGTCCGGCTTCATGGTAGGCAATAATCTCTTTTTCTTTTTCGTTTATTACCCTGCTTCTTCTTTCCGGTCCGAGAATCACTTTTTCAATTGATTCCGTAAGCTCTCTCATATCTATCACTTTCTTTCCTCTTCTGGCTGAAAGTATTGCCGCTTCATTCACCAAATTAGCAAGATCAGCACCTGAAAATCCCGGAGTTCTTTCCGCTATTGTCCTTAAAACAACATTGCTAAAGAGAGGTTTTCCTTTAACATGAATTTTTAAAATTTCTTCTCGTTCATTAATATCAGGCAAATCCAGGACAACTCTTCTGTCGAATCTTCCGGGACGAAGCAGCGCCGGGTCAAGAACATCAGGGCGATTGGTTGCGGCTACTACAATTACATTTGTCTCGCTTTCAAATCCATCCATTTCCACCAGTATCTGATTCAGTGTCTGCTCCCTTTCATCATGCCCTCCTCCGAGTCCCGCGCCTCTATGCCTGCCTACTGCGTCAATTTCATCTATAAAAACAATAGCTGGAGCATTCTTTTTCGCTTGTTTAAATAAATCCCTAACTCGGCTTGCTCCAACCCCGACAAACATTTCCACGAATTCTGAACCGCTAATATTGAAAAATGGAACGCCAGCTTCCCCTGCTACCGCTTTAGCCATTAGCGTTTTTCCTGTTCCTGGAGACCCAAGAAGAAGAACTCCTTTTGGAATTTTCGCTCCTATGGACAAAAACTTTTTCGGAAATTTTAAAAAGTCAACTACTTCGCAAAGCTCTTCCTTGGCTTCTTTGGCTCCGGCCACATCAGCAAAAGTTATCCTTTTTCTTTTGTCTTTCGGGTCAATCATTCTGGCTTTGCTTAGGCCGAATGAAAGTGCCTGCGAATTCCCTCTTTGCGCCTGGCGCATCATAAACCAGATAAAACCAGCGATTAAAATAAAAGGAAGAAGAAATGGAAGGACAGTGCCGACCCAAAAACCAAGAGAGGATTCTCCCTTCACATTGATATTTAATTTTTGCAAATTTTCAGTATCTACTCCATAGTTTTTGAGCGAGTCCGTAAGAGAACTATCAGTTTCTTTGGTAGCTTTCTGTTTGCTTCCATCCTGAAGCTCGACCTGCAAATTGTTGCTTTCAACGGTTATTTGTTTGACTTTCCCATCATTAATTTCAGCCACTAGCTGACTAAGGTTAATTGTCTCCGTTTTTTGAGACGGTGAATTATACAGGATAAATATTCCTGAAATAATGAGAAAAGTAATTATGATAAGGCTTATATTCTTTATCAATTTTTCCATAAGATATTTTGGCTAATTCTTAATAATTTTATAACTTTATTGCTTTTCTATGGTCAGTTTATCACCCCCGCGAGTTAATTTCAACCCTTTAAATAATACGGCCTGATTTTTGCTTTTAGTGCTCTTCAGAACTTTCAGCAATTCTTTCACATTAGAAATTTCAATATCTCTTAGGCTTCCCCTTTTTTCTTCAATAGCTTTCAAAATTATTCTTTTTTGGATAGCCGGATGTAGTTTTATAATTTCATTTGTTTTTAAAGCTTTGGTTTTTTTGAATATTTTTTCAGCAAAGCTAGAAATAAAATCGAGATCATCACTTATATTCAAAGAAGATTCAAGAATTGTTTTTTTGATATTGGGATTGAAATTTTTCTCAAGATACGGAATCAATTTATTCCTGATTTTATTTCTGAAAAACTTATCCGTCTTATTCGTCTTATCCATCCTATATTTTAACCTGTTGCTCTTCAAATATTCCAAAATTTCTTTTCTGGAAATTCCAAGAAGCGGCCTGATAATATTATTACTTTTATATTTCATCCCGGAAAGTCCTTGAAGCCCCGCCCCGCGAAGAAGATGAAGAAAAAAGGTTTCTACCTGGTCGCCTTGGTTATGCGCCACCGTAATATAATCAAAAGCTAATTTTTTCCTTGTCTTTTCAAAAAAATCATAGCGGATATTTCTTAAATTTTCTTCCGTAATCTCATTTTTCTTTAATTTATTTACCTTTAATGCGCTTAATCCGAGCTGATATTTTTCAGCTAATTTTTGGACAAATTTTTCATCCTTTTCTGAATCCTTTCCCCGAAGCCTGTAATTTACATGAGCAATATGCAGCTCAATGTCATATTTTTCCTTTATTTTAGCCAAAATGTCCAAAAGGCAGGCACTATCCGGCCCACCTGAAACGCCAACAATAATCTTCGAATCTTTTTGCCAAAGATCATTAAGACTGGCAGTATTCTGGATGTTTTTAATCAGATTTTTCATTCCCAGTAGTAGAATTTTGACATTTCAAAAACATAATTATAACATCAAAATTCCAAAGCAGATTCTATTTTATTTATTAACTTACTTAAATTTGGGCAAAGCCCAGTCAAAATTTCACTACTGGGCATTTAATTTAGATTTTATAAAATCCATCACTTTTTTAAATACTTCTTGAATGGAAAGATTAGTAGTATCTAGCACAAAATCATAATTCTTTTCATTTCGTATGTTTATCCCATAATAGTTTAGATACCTTCTGTCATCACGTATTCTTCTTTCCACAATACTTTTTAAAACTTTTTCTTCGGAATCTAAGCTATTCCCTTCATTCCGCTTATTTTCCTTTTCCAGTTCTTTAAAAATTCTTTTAGCTCCTTCTTCATCACTAACTTTCAAATATATTTTTAAAGATTCAGGAATAAAGTGCCATAAAGTTCTGGTTTCAATTACTATATCTTTATGTTTTTTTGTCAGCTCAATTGCATAACTATCGACCTGCTTATCTGTTTCGGGACTTTCATCGCATAATTTGTGAAATTCCTCCAGCGTTATTCTTTTTTCTTTCGCTATATCACGAAATATCTGACCCATATAAAATCTTGGATAGCCAAGTTCTTTGGCTATCATTTTAGCGATTGTACTTTTTCCGGAACCGTGATCCCCGTTGAATGTAATTATCATAGCTTTATCTTTTTAATTATCTTTTGATTATAATCAAAAATGGACGCGCTGTCCATTCTCGAAAATTATCATTTTCTCTTATTTTTCTTCTTTTTTAACCTTTTTTGCTTTTTTCTCTTTTTTACCTGTCAAAGCTTTCTTGTCCGCCAAAGCTTTAGCGTCAGCAGAAGCGGAAGCTGGCTTTTCTTCAATTTTTTCCTTCTTCTTCTTTTTCTTTTCGGTTTTTTTCTCTTCTTTTTTGTCTTTTTCGCCGGCCTTAATTTCTTCCGTATTAGTCGGCGTTAAGTCTGCGCTAGTCTGTGATTTGATCAAGATGAGACCCATTCGATGTTCTTTTGGCTCAATGGAAAGGATTTTCCAATCATAAATTTCTCCTTGAGCAAGCACGTCCTCCATTTTTTTATCCGGATAAATTTCCCGGAATTCGCTCACGTGAGCCAAACCATGGATATCTTTATCCAAATATACGAAAGCTCCGAAAGGATTAATTTTATCAACCTTTCCCTTGACTGTATCTCCCACTTTATATTTCTTTCCAATTTCGCTCCAAGGATCTTTTTTGAGAGCTTTTATAGAGAGCGAGATCCTGGTATCATCTATTCCGATAATTTGCGCTTCGACTTTATCTCCGGTTTTCACCACTTCCCTCGGATTGTCAATCAACTGCCAGGCTAATTCTGAAATATGGACCAGCCCTTCCAATTTGTCGGCATCGTTAGTTGAATCTCTTTTGGCGGGAGGCAGAAATTTAACAAAAGCTCCAAAATCAACTACCCCGCTTATTTCTCCTTCAACTACGTCTCCGACTTGAAGTTGAGAAACAACTTTTCTTTCTTTTTCGCTCATGGCGGCTTTTTCGCTAGCAATAAGTTTCTCCGATTCCCTATCGGCATCGATTATTTTTACCTGAATTTCTTTACCCACTAATCTCTTGAGAAGTTCCAGGATCTTATTCTTGTCTCCATCCTCTACTCGAGGATAATGTTCGCTGGAAAGCTGGGAAACAGGCAAAAATCCATTAATTCCGTTAATTTCAATGATAAGACCGCCTCGATTAGCATCAAGAACTTTCGTATTAACAATATCCTGGGTATCTTTTTTTGATTCCAAATCATCCCAAGATTTTCCATAGCAGGCTTCTCTTATTGAAAGCTCGACATAACCGTCTTCATTTTCCAAATCAACAAGTGTTGCATTCACAATATCATCTTTTTTAATTTTGCTTGTTCCAAGTCCATCTTTTACTTCTTTGCCTAAAACAATTCCAGTTCCCAGATGTCCCAGATCAAGAAGAATGTAATTGGAATAAATTTCAATTACTTTTCCTTCCAAAATATCTCCGACATTAGGAATTTGTACCGGATTGTCATTAAGAAGATCTTCCATCGAAGATTTGCTCCCAGTTTTGCTTTTTACTTCCTTATCTTCTTTTATTTTATCAACTTCTTCGGCCAATTTGTCTAAAATATTCGCCATTTTATTACATTCAGCGATTGTGCCAATTCGCCTAATCAATTATTAAAAGCACAAAAAAATTTCCTAAAGATAGGAAATTATTAAGAAATTAGACCGAGATTAAATCATCTCGAATATTCAATTTTCCTAATAATTAACCTTAAAACCAGTTTAACACACTATTTTTACTTTGGCAATAGATAGATGGAAAATAAGTGTCGGAATACGTATTAAAGTAAGTATTAAAAAATATTGAGCAAGCCAACAAAAAACCAGCCCACGGGAGGCTGGTAATTGTTCAACTTTTATACAAGGCTATATTTCATAAGCAAATCTCTGCAATCTATTGAGCTACAATTATCTCCTATAATTTTTTCACTTATGGTTCCTTTTTTGATATGGCATTCTATCCCATTCTCTCTGCAAAATTTTATGACCTTATATGCCGATTCATTATAGAATTTTTTATTATCCTTAAAGTAGCTCACGATACTATTGTAATTCCATTTTCCGAAAACTATCTTATCCACAAAGCTTATCTCTTTTAGAATTTTTTCAATATCTTGCCGAACAAAGTTAGCAGTTGGATACGGTTCCATACTCACCCATGTTTTAAGGCCATTATTATGCAAAAATTTTAAAGCTTTTATTCTTTCTTTTACGGGAGCAGCAAACGGTTCGTGCTTTCTCTTAAATCCTTCGGACAAGGACACTATCGTTGAACCATATTCATTTTCTGATCCGTAGATTTCTTTTTTCGCCAATTGTTTTGAATAAACACCTTTGCTAATGCAAACGGATTTTATCTTGTCCTGATTTAACCTTTTGATAACTTTCAAGCTCAAATCTATAATTTCTTCTTGTTTATACATAAATGGATCAGTCGCAAAACACATATAAACATATTTTATATCATGCTTGTATTTGGGAATTTCTTTGTCTAGCAACTCAAGTGTATTTTCAACTATCTTAGGAGTTCTCCATTCTTTATAGCTATTGATAATTCCGCAACGTTTTTTCATCATCATCGCGTAGCAAGGATATGTGCACCCATGAGAGCATCCTTCGGCATGATTCAGCCCATAATCGGCATACTCAACACCGCTTTTGTATAACAATGTTTTTCTTTTTATTTTCTGCATAAGCAAATTATAGCACAAAAAAACTACAATCTAAATTTTTGCTGTCCGTCTAACTCTTTATTAAATATGTGGGACATTATTTTCTTTCCAGCTGGATGGTGAGTTGCTAAAATAAAATGATATAATGCCTTACCCCCTCTTAACCTTTTTCTTATTTGTTTGTATTCTACATAATCAAAGCCTAAATTTTTCAGATTGTTAATATAAAATTCTAATAATTTATTTTTCTTTTCACTTGGTCTTAAGATATTTTTGTCATTATAGATTTCTGACCACTTATTAGTACCATAAAATTTATCTAATTTATTGCTATAATCTCTAGTTAATCTTACTAATGCCATATCGTAGGGATATAAAATAAGAAGTTCCGCTTTTTTTATTTTTGATAAATATTTGATAGTTTCCCAGTCTAATTCTGGACCCTCTGGATCTAATAAAATTAAACAGCCAGTATATTGTGAAATATATTTATAAATATTCCTTAGGAGCAAGTTTGAATCAGTTTGCTTAATTAAAATTTTCTTTCTTTTTTCTAAATCTACTTCTTCATTTATAAATTTTTCCAAATTTTTAATGTTTTTATTTTCAATTTCTATAAAAATATAACCCGTAAAATCTTTCTTTATTTTAAGAGATATCAATGCTGAGCCATCAACAACTTTGCCCTTTCCACACTTAATACATCTGCAACCCCCTTTTGATGAACATTTCTGTTCACATAAAATACATTTACCAGTACCGGCAAAAGCATCAATATAAAATTTCCTTGGCAATCTCTTGGTGGCCACTAAATAGGCTTCGATATATTTTCTAAAATATTCCAATTTTTCTACCGTGTGCTCTTTTATTCTTCGCATATATAATAGTCTAATAATACAGTGATATTATATCACTATAATATATCTTTGTCCTGTGGATAACTTTTTTTAGAAGTTTAAAAAAGCGTAATAAAGGGATTTTTTTGGATTTTTATTTATTTGTAATTTTTACTATTTTTGTAAATATTATTAACCAGTTTTATAAATTAAACCACTCTATTCGTATTAGAATAATTTTATTTTAATAATTGATAATCAAATAATTTTGGCTGGATTTTTGTCTCGTAATATTTATTAAGTTTTGTCTTTAAAGCTAACAGTTTTGTATTTAATTGAGGATAATCATAAACCGTCGTTTTATTCTCGTCTTTAAAGCTAGTATTAAGCTCGTTATCTATTTGATATGTCCCGTAAGTATATTTGGAATTGTAGTTTTTTGTCTTCTTCGCTTCATTTAATACTTCTTTAAATGAAGCTAGAAGTTCTTTCTCTGCTTCTGAAAGCTTAAATGATTTCAATTTTTCAATGGCAATAGTCTTACCGTCAAAACATAATTCATTTCGGTAAAATCGGCCATCGGAACCATTAAATGATCTGCACTTATTAAAGTATGATAAACAAGTGTAAATCAAACAAGACTTTAGAAAATTATCGTCTCTCTTGTAATTATCGCCTCCATCGGAAGTCTTGAAGATAACTCCACTCTCCCACCACTTTTTACCAGAGTCATACTTTCCAGCACAAAATAATGGTAACTTCTCAAAAAAATTATTAGTACGTAAATAAAAACCATGTTCGGCATACACTAATGTTCTAACTAGATTTGTTGAAAGTCGAGGATGTTCAAATCCGAAATCTTGTGCAACCAAATATCCGATTATGTTGTAATTATAAAGTGGCTTTAATCTTGAATAACTTTTTCCCGACTCGTATCCACTCCAATCTAAGATTACCCCATTATTCATGTCATCCTCACAAATCGTTTTGTCATAATATGCACTAAGATTTTTATAAACCTTTTTAATTTCGACTTTCCCAATTTTAACAACACTAGCTTGTGGCGACTGCGGATCATTCTGATCGTTTATATCGAAAATATCTAGCTCATAACTATCTCTTTCTTCTTCTTCAATATTTTGCCACCATACACATGATATGGCAGACCTGGAAGCGTGAAAGTAGTCGCGATTAAATATGCAACCGGTATGCATTCTCTTACTTATTAAATGGTGGGATTTAAAATACTTTGGAGGACTAAATATTATAGCGCTGTCATTTGGTTTCAATAAATAGTATTTAAATGCCGACCAAATAAATATATTAGCTAAGTCATTGCTTGAACGACTATTTATTTCGGGATTTTGGGATATATCTAGTTTCATTTGCTCGGAGGCAAAGGAAGATTTCCAAGAAGTTTTAATACCCTTACTTGCGGGATTATTCATAACTGCCCCAACATCACTGTATGGCGGATTCTCGAATAAAATAATATTAGTTTTTTTATTTTTGATAAAATTATTTAGCTCTACAATAGAATTAATATACTCTTTGCTCATCTTAATTTTTGTTTTTCCTAGTATAAACTGCTCACTAAGAGCATCACCACCATTGACTAAGGCTTCTTTACCAGAAATTTCACTTGGTGGCGGAATAATCATTTTTACTTTATTGCCAAAACGTCCATTTAAAACAACCCATTCTTTTAATTCATAAGTGTTTACAATGGTATGTGATAATTCATTATCAAAAATATAATCGTGAATATTTATTTTTGTTTTATATTTTTCTAGTTTACTTATGGTTATTTGATTAAAATCACTATGTTTAATAAGAGGAATAATATTTGCTTTATCTTTTAAATATTTATCGACAAATTCATCTGACAAATATTTTCGCAATTCGCTGATAGTAATGTCGTTTACTTGTTTTTCAGTCAAAAATTCCAAAAGATTGCCTGTACCCGCGCAACGGTCAAGGATAATATAATCATGATCCTTTGGAATCTGCGCAATAGCTTTGCGAACAAGTTCGGTGGCTTTTTTACAATAAGCAGGCGGTGTATAAAAAGCGCCTAGTTCCTTGCGGTGCATCTTATCGTTCAAAAGATCCATTATATATTTGAAATCTTTTTCCTTTCCTTTCCACGGATAAATTAACTTTTTAAAGTGCTTTGGCTCGCGAAATTCTTCGAAAAGTTTAATTTTGGTTGCTTTAGGATTTTCGTTATAAAAACGATTAGACCATCCGACAACATCATAGATGTCAATTGTTATTTTGATAAAATTGTTTGTTTGAAGTAGCTCAGTGATACGTTGAATGCCGGC
The DNA here is from genome assembly GCA_043803385.1 of Patescibacteria group bacterium. Taxonomy (GTDB): domain Bacteria; phylum Patescibacteriota; class Minisyncoccia; order Moranbacterales; family JAKLHP01; genus JAKLHP01. The sequence goes on from JAZDKA010000049.1 coordinate 18,085, forward strand.
AGGTTTGTCATATTTAATGACTTCTGGTTTTATTGCAGTACTAAATTCGTCGTTGCCCTTACTGGCAGCACCAATAAAAGGCGGGCGGTTTATGTAATCACGGGCAAAATCTTGAGAATTAAACAGGTAGGCAATTTCTTGATTTAGATCTGTCAATAAGATGTTAGCCGGAATGCTAACGCCCTTGATGCGCATATGGTTAAGATATTTTAGCGCTTGAAAAAGCGCTGTATTGATATTGTTGATATTAGGCTTGAACTCAAATATATTTCCGTTATAAATACCGTCGGTGTTATTACTAAGTTCGGTGTCCGTAATCCCAAATTTTCTAAAAAATTCAATTTGACCATCACGTTCAGATAGAAAGTTATTCCCGGATTTTAATAATTTTCTTGTCATAAATTTCATTTTCCTCTTGATTTTATGGGACTTTTTTAGTATACTATACTTAAGAATAAATTTTATGCTTTCTAATAAATCGTTTATTTCTAGACTATCATTTATATTATTATTTTGGCAAATTATCTTGACAGAACAGTTTCTTTCAGGTAAAATTCCTTTAGGAATTTTACCTGAACAAATCATTAACCGCTTCGGCGGTTTTTTATTATTTACTTTGATAATCCCCCGGTTAAATATTGTTGAAGTAATTTAACGGGGCAAGCTTAACTGCCTATTTTTTCCAGTCTTTAATAAGTAGCCCGCCCCTTACCCTTTTGACGACTACTTTCTGTTTTTCTTTCCATCCTAATTCTTTTGCCATTTCAACCGGTAAAGTTACCGCCAGGCTGGTTTTGCCCACGCGGGTGATCTTCCTGGTGTTTTTGTCTTTTAACTTCATATTGTTTTTTGCCCCAGTTAAATATGCTTCGTATTTAACGGGGTAAATCTTTTAATTTCATAATACGTATGGAAGTAAGTATTAAAAATATTTGCTTCTTATACTTTTATCCTACGCCAAAATTAAATTGCGGTCAAAATGAAAAAGTTATACTTTGCTTAATTTGAAACAGGTTTTGTCTGTCCATTTCTTTCCATAATCAAAGGGATTTCTTGAAATTCCATACTCCTATTTTCAGCATCTATTTTTATTCTTACCGCCAGTCCGTTCATTGTTTCTGCGCTGAAATACTGGTCAAAAATGAAGTTTCCCAAGGAATAATAGATTCTCTTTCCTTTATATTCTTCCATATTTTGAACAACATGTGGATGGCTTCCGATAATCAAATCTGCTCCGGCATCAACGAAATTATGCGCTAAATTTTTTATTTTATCGCTTGGATTTTTTTCATATTCTTTCCCCCAATGGGCATAAATCACGACAATATCAACTGTGTTTCTAAGCATCTCGATATTTTTATTTACTTCTTCGACACTAATTCCTCCGAATTGATTGTAATTTACCAAGCCAATTTTTATTCCGTTAATTTCTTTTACAATAGAATTATTTTCTTTATTTTTCGGATCGCCAAAATAATCAATCCCGTTTTCAGTTAAATATTTTTTTGTCTGGTCTAAACCATCGACTCCAAAATTCAAGACATGATTATTACCAAGACTAACCAGTTTAATATTATTTTTTGCCAAAGTATCAGCTAAACTTTTATCGAAAGTAAAAATAAAATGCCCTTTCTGTCCCGGCGTTGTCCCCACGCTGACTGATTTATTATCCGTTATCGGTCCCTCCAAATTTGCCACCACCAAATCATTACCTTTCAAAAAATCGGATATTTTCTCAAAAATAAAATCATTTCCTTTTCTATTGGTAAATTCCCGAATACTTCGATCAAACATCAAGTCTCCGACAAATAAAATATAAACATCTTCTTTTAAATTTTCCTGAAGCTTATTTTGGGTTTTTTCCTCCAATTTGTCTGAAGCATTATCAATAATGCTACTCTTAGGCAAAGAACAGCCAGCTAGAAAAAATATTCCTATTAACAAGATTGCTATTTTTGCTTTAAAATAAGGCATTGTGGCAATTTAATTTTATTGCTTAATTATACCAGAATTATCAAAAAATATCCTCGACAAACAACTATTTTCATGATAAACTGGATTAGTAAACTAATAGCGATACCAATCTGCGAATGCATACGAATGCTACGAATCGTTCGTTATATTCGTATGCAAATTCGTATCGTTCGCATCACTACTAACATTATGAACATCCAATATTACGGACATTCTTGCTTCAAAATTACCACTAAGCCGGCTGGAAGAGCTACTGAAGATATCACTATTTTTTTTGACCCCTTTGATAAATCGGTAGGGCTTCGACCTCCGCAAGGACAGGCGGATATAGTTTTCGTTTCTCACCAGCATCCTGACCATAACAACATCGAAGCTTTGAAAGGAAACCCTATAGTAATTGACACTCCCGGGGAATATGCCATAAAAGGCATCAATGCCATCGGAATTGATTCTTTTCATGATGACAAAAACGGCGAAGTGAGGGGGAAAAATACTATTTTTACCATTGAATCGGAAGACTTGAAAGTATGCCATTTGGGAGATTTGGGAGGAGAACTTACTTCCGACCAGATTGAAAACATGGAGGTTGATATTCTTTTTATTCCTATCGGAGGAAAATACACGATTGACGGAAAAAAAGCAGCAGAATTAGTGAGAAAAATAGAGCCAAAGATTATAATTCCGATGCATTATAAATTAAAGGAAACCATTATCGACATTGATGATGAGAAAAAATTCTGCAATGATATGGGAAACTGTCCCAAAGAAAAAGTTTCAAAAATAAACATCAAGAGCAAGGATTTGGAAGAAAAAAACATGGAAGTTATTTTGATGGACATAGAATAAATATGAATATTTCCCAAAAAATTGAAGAAATTAGGCAAAAGCCGGAGCATATTCGGCTTCGTTATGTTTGGGGTTCAGTAGCCATTTCAATGATTTTCATTATAATAATCTGGGTCTTTTCATTCAGCGAATCATTTAAAAAGAAAGAGGCAACTAGCGGAGCAGATATTTCCGGCATAAAGCAAAGCATGGAGGATTTGAAAAGTGTAAAGGACTCTGTCCCCTCAATAAATGAAATTACTAAAAATGCCCAGACGATAAATAATCAGCTCCAAAAAAATCCTGCAACACCAACTAACTAAAACTTACTAAATATTATATCCATGAAAGAAGAGAAAAAAGAAAATAACAAAAATATCCATTCTCGCCAGATAACCGATGAAGTCCAGCAGTCATACTTGGATTACGCCATGAGCGTAATTGTTTCTCGCGCCCTTCCGGATGTTCGCGATGGAATGAAGCCGGTCCACCGAAGAATTTTGTATTCCATGTGGAACACCGGACTTCGAGCTAGCGCCAAATTCAGAAAATCCGCCACTGTTGTCGGAGAAGTGCTGGGAAAATACCATCCGCACGGAGACAGCGCCGTCTACGAATCAATGGTCCGAATGGCACAGGATTTTTCTTTGAGATATCCGCTTGTCTGGGGCCAGGGAAATTTCGGATCAATGGACGGCGACAGCGCCGCGGCTTATCGTTATACTGAAGCCAAGCTCAAGCAAATCGCTGAAGAAATGCTTTTTGACATCGAAAAGGAAACGGTTGATTTTGTGCCTAATTTCGATGGAACTCATCAAGAACCGGTAGTTCTTCCCGCCAAACTCCCTCAACTTCTTCTTAACGGAACTATGGGAATTGCGGTGGGAATGGCAACTAACATTCCTCCACATAATCTAAACGAGCTCGTTGACGCTATCGCCTATTTGATTGATAATCCCGAAGCTACCATTGACGACCTGCTGAATTTCGTTAAAGGCCCTGATTTTCCGACTGGAGGAATAATCTATAACGCCAGAGATATTAAGGAAGCTTATTCTCTTGGAAAAGGAAAAATTACTACTCGCGGAAAAGCTGATATCGTTGAAACTAAAAGCGGAAGTTTTCAAATTGTTATTTCTGAAATAACTTATGCTACCAACAAGGCTGCTATGATTACGAAAATTGCTGATTTAGTTAAAGAAGGAAAACTTCAGGGAATCAAAGACCTTCGCGATGAATCGGACAAGGATGGAGTGCGGGTCGTGATTGAACTTAAAAAAGACGCTTATCCGCAAAAAATTCTTAACAGCCTTTATTCCAATACTGATCTTCAAAAAAATTTCAATGTAAACATGCTGGCGCTGGTTGATGGGATTGAACCAAGGATCCTAAATCTCAAATCAATGCTCGAATATTTTATCGTTCACAGGCAGAAAGTAATAACCAGGCGCACCGAATATGAACTTAAAAAATCCAAAGAAAGAGCTCATGTTCTTGAAGGGCTCAAAAAAGCTCTCGACCATATTGATGCCGTGATTGAAACCATCAAAAAATCAGCTACAAAAGAAGTCGCCCATGATAATTTGATGAAGAAATTCAAGCTCTCTGACATCCAGGCTACCGCCATTTTGGAAATGAGATTGCAAACTTTGGCTGGGCTCGAAAGAAAGAAACTAGAAGATGAGCTCAAAGAAAAATTAGCTCTTATTGCTGAACTTGAAAATATTCTCAAGAGCCCAAAGAAAATTTTGGGAGTAGTAAAAAAAGAAATTCTGGAAATCAAAGAAAAATACGGAGACGAAAGAAAAACCAGAGTAATCAAAACCGGCATCGGAGAATTTAAACAGGAAGACTTAATTCCCAACGAAGAAGCAATCATTACCCTCACCCAGGACGGATATATAAAAAGAATGGATCCTAATTCATACAAGGTTCAAAAAAGAGGTGGAAGAGGAGTGATTGGCGCTACTACCAAAGAAGGAGATTCAATTGAACAAGTGACCAGTGTGATGACTCACGATAATCTGATGTTTTTCACTAACACCGGAAAAATTTTTCAGACCAAATCTTATGAAATTCCGGTTTCTCAAAGAACCGCCAAAGGACAAGCGATTGTTAATTTTCTCCAGCTTTCACAGGATGAAAAAATAACCGAAATGATTGCCTTCAACAAAGAAGACAATTATAAATTTTTCTTTATGACCACCGAGAATGGAACGGTAAAGAAAGTAAAAATAGAAGATTTTGAAAACGTTAGAAGATCCGGGCTTATTGCTATAAATCTAGACAAGGGAGATACGCTTGGCTGGGTGAAACCGACTACTGGAACTGATGAAATTATTGTCACTACTTCACGGGGACAAGCCATTCATTTCAAGGAAACAGATGTACGCGCTATGGGAAGGAATGCCGCCGGAGTTCGAGGAATCAAACTCAAAAAAGATGACCGAGTTGTCGGGACAGATTCAGTTCTTAAAAACCAAAAAGGAAACCAGCTTCTCATTATTTCTGAAAATGGATTTGGAAAAAGAACGGATCTTAAATTCTACAAGATCCAAAAGCGCGGAGGAAGCGGAATAAAAACTTCCAGTGTTACTGCCAGAACTGGAAAACTGGTCGCCGCTAAAATGGTTAATATTGATGATATCGAAGTAGATATGCTCATTACTTCAGAACAAGGACAGATTATTAGAATTCCGCTCAAAAGCGTTTCAGTTCTGGGCCGAGCTACTCAAGGAGTTCGAATTATGAAACCAACTTCCGGAGACAAAGCTTCTGCTATGGCAGTACTCTAGACAAAAATTCAATAATATAATAGAATACGAATCCGAAGCACGAATAATTATTTTATTAGCAAACAATGGTGTTCGATTTTATTTATACGACACGATTGTTCTGCCCCAAGTTTATGCTTAACCACAAGCAAAAAGAGAGAGTGACCAAAGAAGTAAAAAGACACGAGAAAGATACCGGTTCTCCTGAATATCAAATCGCCCTTTTCACCGAAAGAATTAAAAAGCTTACTGGCCACCTCAAAAAGAATGTTAAAGATTTCCATTCCCGAAGAGGACTTCTAAAAATGGTTTCCAAAAGAAGAAAATTGATGGAATATCTCAAAAAGACTAACGAAAAGATGTATAAAGCAACCGTAAAGAAACTGGGGCTTAAGGGATAAATCAAATTTCCAATATTATGCTATAATAAAAGCAGGAGTAATCCTGCTTTTATTTATTAATAATTAATAATATAAATCTCGTATAAATTATTTGTATATTTGTATAGGATTTGTAAATTCGTAGTTATGGCGAAATTTTTAGAACAACGAGTTGGCGTTTTGGTCGATATTCAAAATTTATATTACAGCGCCAAAGTTCTTTACGGGAAAAAAGTTAATTTCAAGAAAGTTCTGGAAGATGCGGTTTCGGGAAGAAAATTAATTCGCGCCATTGCTTACGGTATCAAAACGCTTGAGGGTCAGGAAGAAAAATTTTTCGAGGCATTAGGAAAACAAGGATTTGAAGTAAAAACCAAAGATCTTCAAATTTTTCCCGGCGGGCAAAAAAAGGGAGACTGGGATGTTGGCATCGCCGTCGATGCGATAAAAATGTCAAAAAGCTTGGATGCGGTAGTTTTAATTTCCGGAGACGGTGATTATATTCCCGCTGTTGAATATATCCAAAATACCACCGGCTGCCGGGTCGAAGGAATAGCCTTTCTCGAGTCTGCCAGCAATAAACTTATTGAAAAACTCGACGACTTCACAAACTTAAGCGAAAACAAAAAGAAGTTTTTGATATAAACTCTTGCGTGTCATTCCCGCGAAAGCGGGAATCTAGAAGAAATCAGCTCTTAAAAGCTGATTTTTATTGCTTAAGCTAATGTTTTCTTATAAATTTTTAATGTCTGCAGGGATAAAAAATATTTTTTCGAATCTCCTCTTTAGTTTTCTTGCCTTATCCGAACTTACAGAAACAACTATTTTAAATTTTGATTTTTCATCCATAATCTTTCTTATTTCATCGGAAGCATCTTTTTCTTTTTCAAATTTATTATAAATTATGTTGATCCTATCGGCTAGTTTCTTCTCTAAAAAAGTTTCAATTAGATAATTTCCCAAAATAGCCAAATAATAATTGTTTTCAAAACCCATTTTTTCTCCGGTTGAAAATTCAATTAGCTCTGAAGAATATTTTTTTCTCATTGCAATATCTAAGATATTATTTCCTCCAATTGCATAAAAAGTTTTTGGTTTATTTTTTTTAATCCAATTGTACATATACTTCTCACTTTTTTCTCTAGCGAACAAAAACCATTCATGCGGATTATATAAATAAAGCGGAGCAAGAATATTGGTTTTTTTGATTATTAGCGAAAAAATATGATTCCAAAAAGAATCGAATGAATCTAGCTTTTTAAACAAATAGATTATCCTATCTCCTTCAGCCATTTTATCCAATTCATTTTTCATTTTAGATCCTCTGTAATTTTCCAGATAATTTTTATCTACCTTACTAACAAACTCATTTAGCTGATTTATCCAGACTTGATTAAGCATTACTTTCTTGCTGTATTTAATAACTACTTCTTCCTTTATCAAATTCCGCAACGCAAGATAAACTGCCTGCTTAGTGGTGCTAGGTTTTGTTGATTTAATAATTTCAACAACATCTGTTGCTTTTTCAGAACCGCAAGAAAGCGAATCAATAATCAAATTCTTTATATTATTTTTTCCTAAATTTACCATAAAAAGTAAACAAAAACTTTACTTTCAAGTCAAAAAACGCCATTTTTTTGACCTTTTTTGATTTATATAATAATTTTACACTGCTATTAAAATAATGGCAAATATAACAATATTAAGGAGGCTACTCATGCCGATATGTGGATTTAACCCAAAAATGTTAAAAGGATTGACGCTTTTTGCTCAAGGTTTGTATGAACAAGCAAAAAAACGTTCAGAAGAAGATGGTGTCGATTTAAAAGAATCATATGATAAAGAAATCGAGGAGATGAACATTTTTCTGTCTGAATTAGATAGAAGATACTACGAAGAATTACGACCTAAATTCGGAGTTGAAGAGGGTATCAAAAAATTATTCGAATAGAAGGAGGTATGATATGGCACCACCATCAGGATTTGGTAAAAAAGCAGTAAATGGAGCATTAGAATTTGTAGGAGCTTGCTACGAAGATCTGCAAAAAGAAGTAAAGTCAGGTAAATATGCAACCCTTGAAGAGGCTATCGAGATAGAACTGGCGCAAATACGTAAAGCACTTTCTAAGATGCACATTGACGCTGAAGGTAATTTAACTGAAAAAAAGGAGTTGTAAAAGAAGTCAGAAAGCGATTGAATTCAATCGCTTTTTTATTTCAAACCAAACAACATAATTTGTTGTTTGTCAAGTTATTAGGCTTTATCCTGTGGATAAGCATTAGTTTTATTACTTATCCACACTTTGCTCCCAATAATAAGCCCTAGAATAAGCCAAAATATTATTTGTCCTTGCTGAATATCCCAAAAATAATGATCAAAAAGCATTATAAATAAAAAACCGAAAAACAAGCTTTTTAATGTCAAATGAAGTTTATCTTCTGGGAATTTCCTGTACGGAAAATTTTTCGCTACTTCCCAAATAAACCAAACAAATAATATAAGTCCAATTATTCCTAATTCGTTTAAAATAAGCAGAAACACGTTATGAACTGGCTGAAACTGCCAATTCTGAATTCCGGAAACATTAGCTAATTGATAAACATATTGTCCTATTCCGACTCCTATGACCGGATTTTCCAAAAATGTTCCACGTGAAACATTTAGATAAAACATCCTATCCTCAATGCTTTTCCCTATTATCGAGTACCAATTTGGCCTTATTATAAAAATTAGCAGAAAAATTATACTCACTATCAAGCCAAAGTACTTAAGTTTTCTAGCCACGAACTTCAAAAATGTTCCGCGCCTGCCCCGTAGAATGTTCCACGTGGAACATTTGTACTGGGGTGGAACATTTTTATACCACAAATACAAAACTGCGATAATTAACCCAATCCAGGCAGATTTAGAGAAAGTTAAAACTAGGGTTAAAAGCTGAATTCCTAAAACTGAATAATACATACTATTGTTCCACGCTTGCCCCGTCAATTGTTCCACGCTTGCCCCGTCAATTGTTCCACGTGGAACAATTTGACTGGGATGGAACACCTTAAAATACAAAACTGTTAAGATTATAGATAAAACTAAAAATCCGCCGAGAATATTAGGATGCGGAAATAAGCCGTAAGATCTAATATATTTCTCTCCATTAAGCACTATTTTGGCTACTCCTGAAATATCCGATGAAATTATGCTTTCTTTAAGCCAAATAAGGCCAATTGACTTTTGAACAATAAATTGCCAAATTCCAATGAAGGATTGAGCTATCCCGATAGATATAATTATTAGAAATAAATTCTTTTTTATTGTGTTCCACCCCAGTAGCAAAGAAAATGTTCCACGTGGAACATTTTCTTGCAACGGGGCAGGCGTGGAACAATTGGTTGCTATGAGACAAGCGTGGAACAATCTAAAGATAACCCAGAGATAAAGTAAATAAAATTCCAGTAATTTTATAGATCTAAAAATAGCTACTTGCCAGTTATCTGACCAAAAGGCGCTAATAAAGGAAAAAATGACTAACAGCAGGGGAATTATAACAACTTTTTGCTTTAAATAAGCTACAAAGTAAGGATTACTCCTTGACTTTGATAGTATTTTATTGTATAATATAGATAACCCAGTGATTATTAGCACAAACAAAAGAAAAATATCAGATAAATATATATAAATTCCGGTATATTCATTAAACTGTTCCCTTATTGGGTAAAAAAACAAAACTTTCCTGATTGAAAGCGTAAAAGTCAAAAGAAAACCGTAAAAAAACCAGATTTCTAATTTATTTAAAAAATTTATTATCCTTTCCATCTTTTAATTATACATCATTCTTTCACCCCCACACCAGAAGATTATAAATGCAAAGCGAATTAAGTTCAACTAACTTAGTCGATCTCTCGGTGTGGGGGTTTATTCTTAAACATTACTTATAAATTGTTTCTGTGATATAATCTTGATATTGCGTTTGTTCTTTGCAAAATAAAAAAATAGGGGTGAAAAAATGAAAAACGAAAATGTTTTTAAACCCCTTACGGTTAAGGGGAAAGTGATTAAGATACCCATTATCCAAGGAGGAATGGGAATTGGGGTCTCGCTTGCCCCTCTCGCCAGCGCTGTTGCGAGAGAAGGAGGTGTCGGTATTATATCGAGTGCCTGCCTCGACAGGCTTATATCAAGAAGAAACGGTAAACAATATAACACCTATGAGGCAACTTATGAAGAAATATCACTGGCAAAGGCAAATGGGGGTCTTGCCGGCATAAATATAATGGTTGCCCTCATAAAAGATTACGATAATTCCGTGAAAGGCGCTATCGATGCCGGTGCAGATGTTATTATTTCCGGCGGGGGTTTACCCCTTAATCTGCCAAATATTACGAAACCAAAGGACACTGCGCTTATCCCTATCGTCTCATCTGCAAGAGCCCTCGAATTAATATGCAGGAAATGGGAAAGGGCAGGCTATAGGCCTGATGCGGTTGTGCTTGAAGGACCATTGGCAGGCGGCCATCTGGGATTCAAATTTGAAGAAATAAACCTCGAATCAAATAGGCTAGAGAATCTTTTTCTTCCCGTCAAAGAGATATCTATAGAACACGGTGGATTTCCCGTGATAGTTGCAGGCGGTATATATACGTATGCCGATATTGTAAGATTTCTGAAAATGGGAGCAGACGGCGTGCAAATGGGAACACGTTTTCTTGTTACCGAGGAAAGTAGCGCATCGGCAGCATATAAACAGGCTGTTATTGATGTTAAAAAGGAAGATATAGTTATTACTCAAAGACCTGGTTCACCCTGTGGCTTGCCTTTTATGGTTATAAGGAACTCACCCATGTTTTTAAGCGCTCTTGAAAAAAGAAGACAGCCTGAGTGCAACAAGGGATATTTGCTATCCAAAGATGCGAGTGGCCAATATACACGGTGCAACTCAAGAAATGATAATAAAGTCAGCTTCTGCATTTGCAATGGGCTTCTCTCTTCGGCAGGATATAATCCCCATGATGAAGAGCCGCTCTATACCGTAGGCGCAAATGGTTACAGGATCGATAAGCTTACGACGGTCAAAGCATTAATGAAGGAGCTCAAAGGAGGATGAAAGAGGTATGTTTAGCAATGCTAACATGCCTCTATTTTTTTTATTGACCAATCACCACAAGTTGATATGATTAGTTATGTAGTTTTAAAATAATTTGGGCCGTTAGCTCATTTGGTAGAGCGCATCCATGGCATGGATGAGGCGACCGGTTCGATCCCGGTACGGTCCACCAGACAGGAAATTGCAAGCAAGAGGTGGTCGCCTCGCTTCGCTCGGCGACCAAATCGTAAGGAATTTTGGGCGAAAAAATCAGTTGGCGATTCTGTAAAATGCAGTTCGAGCCGATATTTTTAAGAAATGTTGTCATTTCTGATTTGTTTTCCGTTTCAAGTAGTTTTGCGGCTTGATTAAGCGATAAAACGAACTCACGTGCCGGTTCGAGCCACGACAGACCTTTCTGTTCAAAATCTCGGATTTTTTCCTGCAGACCGACCTTTTCCTTAACCAACCTTTCTTTGCGAGAGGCATATTCCTCGGCAGTAATTATTTCTTCCAAATAAACATCAAGTAGTTTTTCGAGTTTTTTCTCAATTTCCAAAAATGTCGTCTTGAGGTTTTGAACAGTAATTTTGGTTTGCTCTTTTGCTTGCGTTTCCTCCTTGTTTAACTCGGCCAAAACTTTTTCTGTGTCGTGGTTCGGCAAAGAAATTTTTTGAAGAAAGGTTTTGATTTGTTGATATAATTCTTCTTCCCGCAAAAAGTGTTTTTCTTGGCATGGTCCTTTCTTTTTCGTACAGCGATAGTAAATATATTCTCTGCCGCTCGGCTTGATTTTCTTTTCAGCGGTTATTGCCGCTGAGCAAGGGCATTTCATTAAACCAAGAAAAGCAAAATTATGTTTTTTCACTTTTTGCGGCTTGCCTTTTTCTCGCATAATTTCCTGCACCTTATCAAAAAGTTTCTTTGAAATTAACGGCTCGTGAGTGGCTTCGTGGATTTCGCCTTTGTACTTCATGAGACCAATGTAGAAAACATTTTGCAAAAGCGTATGGACTTTTCCAATTGAAATTTCATTGCCCAAATTGCTTTTGAGATCTATTCGTTTGCACCGCTCGGCTATTTCTCGAAGGTTGTAATTTCCGGTGGCATAAAGCTCAAAAATTTTTTTCAACTTCGGTGCTTTCTCGGTATCAACATCAATTCCTCTGGTTTTTGGATTGTTGAGGTAGCCGAGTGGTGCCTTGCTGGGCCAAACGCCGTTTCTAACTTTCTGCCTCATGCCGCGAGTGACATTTTCTCTTAAACTATCCACATAATATTTTGATTGGCCAAAAGCAATTTGGAGCATGAAAAGTCCTTGAGGTGTCGGTTCAAACCAAAATGTTGGAAACTTTAATGATTTAATCAAGCCGCGATCAATCATGTGAATTATTTTTCCGCCGTCCACAGAATTGCGCGCCAATCTATCCGGATTCCAACTCAAAATTCCTTCTGCTTTTCCATTTTCTATCAATGACAACATTTCTGCGAATTTAATTCGCCCAGGTTCTTTGGCGGTTTTTGCCTCTTGAAAAGAGGCGACAATTTCAAGTTTTTCTTTGGCGGCAAATTCTTTTAATTCAAAAATCTGGGCCTCAATACTCAAGACCTGTCGGTCATCTTCTTCGGTAGATTTTCTTGCATAAAGTATATATTTCATATTTTTATTGGATTAAGGATTAAAAAATTTTCTTTCCCCAAAATGCATAATCGCAAAATGATTTTTTCGCCCAAATTTCTTTTTTATTTGGTCGCCGAGCTACGCGTGGCGAATCTTGAAAACTTGCAATTTCCTGTTTGGTGGGCTATTCTTAAAATAGTTCGGACGCATTTCGCCGCCACAGGCGGCGAGGGTCTGGCCAAAAATTACGAACCGAAATCCTGAACTTAAAAACTGCCAAAGAACCTGATAAAAATATCGGCTCGAACTGCATTTTAATTTTGGGAAAAGAAAATTTTTCATTTGAAGTATTAAGAAATGAGTGTTAAAATTTTTAAAAGGTCGAACAAAATTAAAAGTAATAATTACCAAAAAAGAAATTGATATGAAAAAATTTACTTTAGGCGCAATAACCCTCTTTGCCATCTTTGGCCTAACGCTATTTGTGGTTCAAGCCATGGCTCAAACCAATGGCGTTGGTGGACGTAAAATTGTCGTTTTTCAGACTGGCCTGAACGATGCCGCTAAAGACGAAATCATTGTCCGCGCTGGCGGCGCCAAATTGAAGAATCTTGATCTTATTGGCGCTAAAGCGGTGTGGGTGCCAGATCGTTCGGCGGCAGCGAAATTGGCTGCTTATCCCGGTGTAGTGCGAGTGGACGATGATGTAATAGTGGAAGCGCTTGTTAAAGAAGGATTTGTGGCAGTAAAGGGAGTATCTTTTCAACCAGTTGAGGTGCTTCCCTGGGGAGTTGATCGCGTAGACGCAGAACTTGTCTGGCCCTCGGGCAACACTGCTGACCCAATCAAAGTTGGCATTATTGACACGGGCATTTCCAACACACACCCTGACCTTTTGGCTAACGTGAAAGGCGGTGTCAATACCATCAATCCACGTAAAAATTGGAATGATGATAATGGTCATGGTTCGCATGTAGCCGGAATTGTCGGAGCGATTGATAATACGATTGGAGCGATTGGTGTTGGACCAGCCATTGATCTCTTCGCCATTAAGGTATTGGACAGGAACGGTTCAGGATACCTCTCAGACGTGATTGAAGGAATCCAGTGGGCAGTTGCACACAATATGCAGGTGGTCAATATGAGCTTGGGTACGGCTTCAGATATCCAGTCATTTCACGACGCTGTGATTGTTGCCAAAAACGCCGGTGTTGTGGTGGTGGCAGCCGCAGGAAACAGTGGCGGCTCGGTTATCTTTCCGGCGAAATATCAGGAGACAATTGCGGTTTCGGCCACTGACCAGAACAATGTAATTGCTTCTTGGTCCAGCCGCGGCCCCGAAGTGGACTTAGCTGCTCCTGGCGTGAGCATTTATTCAACCTACAAAGGCACGGGTTACGCCACACTTTCTGGGACTTCAATGGCCGCTCCACATGTTGCCGGCTCCGCTGCTCTTGTCTTGAATACGTCAGTCGGCGGGTATGATGTTAATCTCAATGGGAAGTGGGATTCGGATGAAGTGCAGAAGAAACTTCAAGATCGCGCCGTTGACTTGGGAAATACAGGATTTGATAATCTCTATGGTTGGGGGTTGGTAAATGCATATAGTGCCGTGCAGCAGTAACTTCACCGTGCAAGGGCTTCGCGATGATTCAAGCAAAACTCGCCATTCGGCGGGTTTTGTGTATTCGACACCAGTATTTATGCTAAACTAAATATAAAATAGAGCCGCCAAAGAAAAACTTGAAATTGTCAAAGTTCAGGATTTCGGTTCGGAATTTTTGGCCAGACCCTCGCCGCCGCAGGCGGCGAAATGCGTCCGAACTATTTTAAGAATAGTCCACAATAAATATGACTTAAATCAAAAGTCGTATTTTTTGTTAAATTTTTTCAATAGTGATATTGTATAAATAGTATTAATTTGCTCTCGTAGTTCAACGGATAGAACAAGGGACTCCTAAGCCCTAGATCCAGGTTCGATTCTTGGCGAGAGCACTAGAATAAATATGCTTAACAAAATACCAAAACCAGTCATAGATATTTTGAAAAAACTTGAAGAGAATAATTTTGAAGCGTACATTGTCGGTGGCTGTGTGCGTGATTTGCTAATGGTCGATCCGCCAGCTGGCGGACCAAAAGATTGGGATATCGCTACCAATGCTAAGCCGGAAGAAATAATGAAAATTTTTCTTGACAGTTTCTATGAAAATAAATTTTTTACTGTCGGAGTGAAAACGGAAGATGAAAAATTTCCAGTAGTGGAGGTCACGACATTTCGCATTGAACAAAAATATTCAGATAAGCGCCATCCCGATGAAGTTAAATTTGCGAAAACTTTAGCAGAAGATTTAGGAAGGCGTGATTTTACCATTAATGCGTTAGCTATCGGAGTCAAAAGTCAAAAGTCAAAAGTCAAAAACGGATTTGAGATAATTGATTCATTTGACGGGCAAAAGGATTTGAAAAATAAAGTTATCCGAGCAGTTGGAAATCCTAACGATAGATTTAATGAAGACGCGCTTCGAATGATGAGGGCAGTGCGATTTGCTTCGGAATTAAACTTTACAATTGAAAAGAAAACTCTGGAAGCAATAAAAAAGAACGCCAAAAATCTGGAATATATCGCCCGAGAAAGAATTAAGGATGAATTGGACAAAATTATTTTATCAGACGAGCCCTCGGAGGGAATAGATATGCTTCATGAAATAGGACTTTTGAATTATATAATTCCGGAGCTGGAAAAAGGATACGGAGTTGAGCAAAACAGACATCATATTTACACAATTTATAAGCATAGCCTAATGTCTCTCAAGTTTGCCAAGCCAAAAAAATTAGACTTGAGGCTAGCCGTGCTTCTTCATGATATTGCTAAGCCCGAAACCAAAAGAGGAGAGGGGTTATATTCCACTTTCTATAATCACGACCACGCAGGCGCAAGGGTATCGGAAAATATTTTAAAACGTCTCCGATATCCAAATAACATAATTCAAAAAGTAAGGCTCCTGGTTGACAACCACATGTTTTATTATAATCCGGAGGAAGTGGGGGAAAGTTCAGTAAGAAAATTAATAAGAAAAGTTGGACTGGAAAATATGAAAGATTTGATCGAGCTTCGAATGGCGGAAAGATTAGGCTCCGGAGTTCCTAAGGCCAAGCCATATAAGCTTCGCCACCTTGAATATATTATTGAAAAAGTTTCCCATGATGCCATTTCTGTAAAGATGCTCAAAATAAACGGCAACGATTTAATGAAAGTTCTAAATATCAAACCAGGACCAAAGATCGGAGCAATTTTGGATGTGCTTCTGGCGGAAGCAATTGAAGATCCTGCAAGGAATACCAAAGAATATTTAGAAAGGCGCGCATTGGAATTAGATAAAGAAAATTTAGAAAAACTTCGCAAAATGGCCAAAGAAAAAATTGAAGAAAAGAAAGAAGAAGAAGATAAGGAAATCAAAAAGAAACATTGGGTTAAATGATTACTATGGATGTATAGTCCCGACGTAAAGTCGGGATCCCGATTCCGCTTTCAGCGGACATCGGAACTCAGAAAATAAGGACGACTAGCTCAGCCGGTTAGAGCGCTACGTTCACATCGTAGAGGTCACAAGTTCGAATCTTGTGTCGTCCACATGAAATATTTTATTTATATTGCTTATAACAAAACTTTTGATAAATTTTATATTGGCCAAACAAATAACCTAGCAAGAAGAGAATTTGAGCATAATAACAAATTATCAAAATATACAGCAAAGTATAGCGGGGATTGGAAAATATTATATACTGAAAATTATAATTCTAGAGCAGAAGCAATGAGAAGAGAAAAATTTCTCAAAAATCAGAAAAATAAAGACTTTTATAGAAAATTATGCAGCTCAGTTGGTTAGAGTCCCGAGTGCTCGGGATTCACATGCGCAAGGTCAGAGGTTCGAGCCCTCTATTGCCCACAAAATAAATTTGAATTTTGATCATTGGGATTTATTTGGTCATTGGAAATTGGTAATTGGTAATTCCGATTATATGGCTTCGCAAGTTGCGCACATTATTTATGCCAAAAAATATTTTGAAAAGAGCGACTTTCTCTCTGAAGAGAAAGATGAATTTATTTTGGGCTGCACATTTCCCGATATCAGAAGAATTGACGGGAATATTAAAAGAAAGGATACGCATCTCCGGTTTTATCCGCTGGATCTTAACCTTGAAAACCTTACGCCATTTGAAGCTGGATGGAAATTTCATCTCTATTGCGATATGCGAAGGGAGGAAATCTTGAATAGCTATGATTTTTATTCATTGAAATATACGAATGAATTTTGGAATCATCCAGCAAAGATGTTTGAAGACGAACTTCTATATGAAAAATATGACAATTGGGAAAAATTAGCGAATTATTTCAATGACGTGCCGATTATTTCCAATGGCATAAATGTTCCACAAGGAACTTTTGAACTTTGGTACTCAATTTTAGCCAGTTATATAAAGCAAAAGCTAAACAACAATTCGATAAGCACCTTTCTTTCCAAACAACCCGGTATTGCGCCAATCGCCAACGATATAATTAAGATAGTGGACAAACTTCGCAAAAATGATAAAGTTATTGAGATACTTGGAAAAGTTTCAGAAGAAATAATATAGTATTTGGTATCTGGTATTTAGTATATTGTATTTGGTATTTTTTAATTTTACCGGAGCGTGGTATAACGGTATTACGCACGATTCGGGTTCGTGTAATCCGAGTTCAATTCTCGGCGCTCCGACATCTTTAGCACTTAGTGTTATTAATTATGAAACTAGTTTTTCAAAAAATAAAAGAAAATCCGACGAGTCTTTTGCGCCGGGCTGGATATATTTTTCAAAGAAACGAAGGGATCGAAATGAGCTTTGTTTTGCCGATGGCAAGAAGCGGTTTCCCAAGATTCCATATTTATTGCCATCTGGAAGATAGCGATTTAATAGCGAACTTGCATTTAGACCAGAAGAAAAACACTTATGGCGATAATACCCGCCACCATGGAGAATATGAAAATAGTGAATTAATAGAAAAAGAATTTGAAAGAATAAAAAATCTTATAAAATAAAAATGGACTGGGTAAAAAAATATTTTGAAATAAAGAATGCAAGCACTAAAAAAATAGTTTTAATCTTAATAGCGATTGGATTTATTATTTATTGCAATACTTTTTTCAATCAGTTTTTCTGGGATGATTTCGATAGCATTGTAAACAATCAATATATCAGAAGCTGGAGTAATTTTCCAAAATTTTTTAGCCAAAATCTCACCGCTGGGGCGGGAACTATCAATAACTATTGGCGTCCCCTTCTTCTTATTTCTTTCGCTGCTGATTACAGCATTGGAAAAATAAGTCCGTTTATTTATCATCTTCAAAGCACTTTTTGGCATATTTTATCAGCTATTCTTATTTTTCTGATTTTCTCTAAAATATTAAAAAATAATTTCATCTCTTTTCTGACTTCCTTGCTGTTTTTAATCCATCCTCTTCAGACTGAAGCAACAACTTACGTGGCCGGAAGAGCCGATCCGATGCATTCCGCCCTTATGCTTTTATCCTTTCTCTTTTTTCTTAAATCAATAGAAATTCCGAGAATCTTTAATAAAAAATATCTACTGTCAATTTTATTTTTTATTCTGGCACTCTTGGTAAAAGAGCGGGCAATTATTTTTCCGTCATTGATTGTTTTGTATTTCATTACCTTATGCCCGGAAAAAATAAAAAATAATTTGAAAAGGAAATTTAAAATTGTTCTTCCCTTCTTTTTGGTTTCTTTCCTTTATTTTATTTTAAGAATTAAATTCATCCACTTTAATGAAACTTTTGATTTTGGACAACGAAATAATATTGGAGCAGAAAATTTGCTTCATCAATTATTTGCCTATTTTAAGGGAATTTGGGTTTATACTGGCTTAATATTTTGGCCAGCTAGGCTTTATATGGAGAAATCTATTGGAATATCAAAAACTTTTTTTGATTTTCAAACCATTTTAGGATTTTTAATCATCATTTTATCCTTTATTGCAACAATATATTCCTTCAAGAATAAAAAAATAATTGCTTTTGGACTAATTTGGTTTTATGCCACTCTTTCTCCGTCACTTCACATTTATCCGATTCAGGGACTCCTCTATGAACACTGGCTATATTTCCCGCTTATTGGAATATTTTTCATCTTTTCATCTTTAATTCATAGCCTTATAAACCAAACAAAAAATGAAAATATCAAGAAAATAATTCTTTTTTTAGTTTTAATGTCCGCCTTGTCTTTAGGAATAAGAACTATGATTAGAAACCGCGATTGGGATAATCCCACCCGATTTTACGAAAAAAATATTTCGCTTGGAGGATATTCAGCCAGAGTTTATACCAATTTGGGAATGGCTTATTCGGAAAACAAAAAAGAAGAAGAAGCGCTTGCTTATTACCAAAAATCTATTGAGCTAAGTCCTTATAATTATCAGACTTGGTATGATATGGGAAATTCTTATTCTTCGCTCAAGGAAAAGGATAAGGCGATAGATAGCTATACAAAAGCTATTGAAGTTAATCCTTATTTTTTCCCGTCTTATTATAATCAAGCAGCAATTTATATAGATCAAAAACAAGTGAAAGAAGCCATTGACATTTTGAATAAAGCGCTTGAAAAAGATCCCGATAATCTGCAAACTATTTATAATCTTGGAGTCGTTTATTATAATGATGGAAACAAAGAGAAAGCCAGAGAAAATTTCAAAAAAGTATTAGAAAAAGACCCATATAATCCGGACTTGATAAGATTGATAAATAGCCTATAATTAGTTGATCTCTCAATAGATATTTGAAGCCGGGATGGTGTAAACCCGGCACTAAACTCGAGGCGAGTTAGTGCGGGACAAGTTGGTATACGCCAGAAATAAAATGCCTTGGTGGCGGAATTGGCATACGCGCTAGGTTTAGGACCTAGTTCTCGAAAGAGATTGAGAGTTCAAATCTCTCCCAAGGCACAAAGTCCCGCACCAATTCCGAAGATAAGTTTGTAAATATTTATAGTCTTATCCTCAGAATCGCCTGCGGCTTAGCTAGCTATTATAGAAAATTTATATTGCGAACTGGTACGGGATGCTCATTTTTATAGCTTCTCGCTATCGCTCAAAGATAAAAATGGCAAAAATAATTAAAATTGAAAAAAATAATGTCAGAGAAAGGATTGATAAGTTCCTAGCACAGGAATTTTTTTCGCTTAGCCGCGGAGAAATAATCAAAAATATTAAGGAAGAAAAAATATTGGTAAACAAAAAATTGGTAAAGCCTAGTTACCGCCTTAAAGAAAATGACGAAATCGAATCTAAAATTTCTTTCGAGCGGGAGGAAATTATTCCCAACAGCAAAATTAAATTAAATATAATTTATAGCGACGATAATATCATTGTTATTAATAAGCCGGCTGGAATTCAAGTTCATCCTGACAGCAACGAAAGAAAAAATACGCTGGTCAATGCTTTAATTTCAAAATTTCCGGAAATCAAAGCTGTGCATGATGAATCGCTCGGAGCATATCTTCGTCCGGGAATTGTTCATCGCCTCGACAAAGATACTTCTGGAGTTATTGTCATTGCTAGAAATCAGAAAGCCTTCGATGAACTTAAGGAAATGTTTCAAGAAAGAAAAATTAATAAAAAATATATTGCTCTTGTTTATGGACAGCTTAAGGATAGAAAGGGAATTATAACCAAAGCAATTGCCAGATCGGGAAACTATAAAAAACAATCCATAGCTGGAGCAAAAACGAAAACCAAAGTTCGAGGCGCAGTAACCGAATACAAACAACTGCAGAGATTTGATAATTATTCCTTACTAGAAGCTCGTCCCTTGACCGGAAGAATGCATCAAATCAGAATTCATCTCTTTTCAATTGGCCATCCGATAATAGGCGACAAACTATATAAACTAAAATCAATAAAAGCGACTGATTTGGCCAAGAGACAGCTTTTGCACGCCGAAAAGATTGATTTTACGCTTTTTGGACAAAAATTCAGCTTTTCAGCGCCTCTTCCGGAGGATTTTAATGTTTTTCTTAAGAATATTGACTAAACAAGCTTTTATCTGTATGATAAAAAAGCTTTTAATTTATAACTTTCCCTGCCTATAAGCACTAACTTGACCAGCTTGTAGCTTTGCAGGATGTTTTTTTATGAAAAAGAAAATTGTAGAATTTAATTTAAGCCAACGAAGCAAAAAACTGCCCGGGCTTAGAGCCGGAGATATTGTAAAAATAACCAGAAAAATTAAAGAGGGGTCCAAGGAAGTTTCCCAGACTTTTGAATGGATCGTCATCGCGGTAAAAGGAAAACAGAGTTCTTCTCCAATGATAACCGTGAGAAAAGTTTCCCACGGAGTAGGAGCAGAATTGATTCTCCCTCTGTTTTCATCAAGTATTAGCAAGATAACTTTAGTAAAAAGAGCTGAAGTAAGAAAAGCAAAGCTTTATTATATCCGCGAAAAATCAGCTAAATCTATGAAAATGAAATATAAAGAACTTTCCGAATTTGCTAAGATAGAAGATGAGCCCAATAAAGAGGAGGCCGAAGAAGAAACGGAAGAAGCTGAAAAATAATAACCAGCAAGCGGACGTGGCGGAATTGGTATACGCGCAAGCTTGAGGTGCTTGTGGGAGCAATCCCGTGGAGGTTCAAGTCCTCTCGTTCGCACATCTTGGATGGTTAGCTCAGTTGGTTAGAGCATTGCGCTTACATCGCAAGGGTCGCTGGTTCGAATCCAGCACCATCCACTTTGATGATATAATGAACATAGCTAATGCCTGGGTAGCTCAGTGGTAGAGCACATGACTGAAAATCATGGTGTCGGCAGTCCGATCCTGCCCCCAGGCACAATTTATCGAGGGTCTGTAGCTCAGCGGTTAGAGCGGACGACTCATAATCGTTTGGTCGCTGGTTCGATTCCAGCCAGACCCACAATGAATTAGTTAAAAGTTTATAAAGTTATAAAGTTTCTAAAGCACTTTAGATATTTTCGTTTAGTTAACCTTAAAAACTTTTTACTTGATGAACTTATTTGCGGGTATCGTATAGTGGCTATTATATTACCTTGCCAAGGTAGAGATACGGGTTCGACTCCCGTTACCCGCTCCAATTGAAAACTTCATGAACCTGCGGGATTAGTATAGTGGTAGTATGTGACCTTCCCAAGGTTAAGACGCCAGTCCGATTCTGGTATCCCGCTCAAAAAATTTAATAAAAAAATTGCTTTAAATAGGGCTTTATTTTAGAGCTGTTTTTCCCCTTAGCTAAGGGGTTTTTTCTTTTTTATGGCTTTTGTAAGCCTTTTTTTATTAAAATGGTTTGACTTCCGGCTTTTCTTATGCTATTATATCAGGTTGGTGAAAAAAGAGTTTTTGCCAGCCTAGCACCTTAAAACTAGCCCCGCCTGCAACGCTTTTGCGTAGCAATGCGGGCAGATAATAATTAAACTCTAAAAATATGGATATTTTTAGTATTATTGCGACTGTGCCTATGGCATTGAACGTAAGTTCTGTGCCAATAAGCAATCCAGTAGTTGAACCAATAAATACTAATACAAAAATAGAGTTTGAAATAAAAAAAGATATTTTAATAGCAAATGGCAAGGTCATTAATAAAAGCATTCCTTACAATTCTGAAGATTATGCGCCTGTAAAATCTGAAGAAGACAAAAAAAACGAGGGAAAGCTTAATAAATGGAAAGATAAGCAAGAAGCCATGTGGAAAAATCTTCCTTCGGGAAAATTTACCATCAATGCTTCAGCTTATACCGCTGCCGCTGATGAATGTGGAAAAAGTGATGGAATTACTTCCAGCGGGTTGAAGGTCAAAGAAAATAGAACCTTAGCCTGTCCTCCAGGCTACCCTTTCGGCGCCAAGGTTAAAATTGAGGGCATTGGAACGTTAGTTTGTGAAGATCGCGGAGGAGCGATCAAGGGAAATCACTTTGACATCTACATGGAAACCAAAAAGCAAGCTTTCGCTTTTGGACGAAGAAATCTTTTAGCGGAAGTTGTGGAATAAAAACATTAAGCGTCCCGAGTGCTCGGGACGCTTTTTGTTTTGCTTTACCCTGTTGAATAGCTTTCTAAGAGAAAGCAATTTTGCAGAACAAAATTTATTCAACAGGGTAAAATTGACGCTGTTTATTTACTTTGTTAATATGATTTTGTACTTAAGCTGGCCATGTGGTGAAGTAGCTAACACGGCGGTCTGCAAAACCGCTATTCGTGGGTGCAAATCCCACCGTGGCCTCATTTATTATCTAGTCTGGTCCAGTGGCGGAATTGGTATACGCACAGCACTTAAAATGCTGCGCTCGAAAGGGCTTGTGGGTTCGAGTCCCACCTGGACCACAAAAAAATCCTCTTTTCGGAGGATTTTTGTTTCAAAATAAAGTTTTTTGCTTGTCTTCAGCAACATTATTTTTGTTTTCTTCAATAATTTCATTTCCGGCTTTTTCCACCGCTTCCAGAACTTTAGGAATTTTTTTAAAATCTTGGATTAAGACTTCCCGCATTGAACCGTTATAAAGCGCGGCGGCAGGATGGTAGAGCGCATAAAAAACCCTTGCACCGAGTCCAGGAATATTTCTTCGCATGGCTTTTCCGTGAATCTGGGATATTTTTTGATTGAGTAAAAATCTTTCCATTGAATGCCTGCCGAGCATCACTATTAATTTTGGGTCTATTATTTCTATCTGTTTTTCCAGCCATGGCCAGCAAGCTTCAGCTTCCTCCGGGAGTGGATCCCTGTTGCCAGGAGGGCGGCATTTTACTATGTTGGCAATATAGACTTCTTCTCTTTTCAAATTAATCGAGGCGAGCATTTCATCCAGAAACTTTCCGGCCGCACCGACAAAAGGGCGGCCTAATTCATCTTCTCTCTGTCCAGGACCTTCGCCGATGAACATAATTTCCGCTTCAGTGCTTCCTTCTCCGGGAACAACCCTTTTACAAGTTCCACGTAGAACACAAAGAGAACATTCTAACATTTTTTTATTTAGTTTTTCTAATTGTTCTTTTTTTGGAGACATATTAATTATGTTAACTGATTTATTCTTATTAAATTAAACTTACCATCCTCCGTGTTCCAGATTGCAAACGTTGCCGGATAAAATTGCCCGGCTACATTTCCCGGATTTAGCATCATGCATCCGTTAATACTTTCTTCCCACGGTTTATGTGAATGTCCGTAAAATACAAAGTTATATTTTCCAGTTTTGCATAAACCCTTGGCAATTCTTAGAAAATGAACAAAGGCAACTCTAAGCCCATTAATTTCTACTTCTCCCTCTTCTTTAAATATTTTTGTTTTCTTGAATTCATTATTTTTGAAGAAATAATTTTTAAAATAATCATTATCCATATTTCCAAAAGTAAAATAAATTTCACCTTTAAAATTATCGTTGAGAAATTCTAAAGTTTCAATGGAAGCCAAGTCCCCGCAGCAAATTATTTTTTCAACCTTATCCAAAACACAATACTCCAAAACCTTCTTGAGATTTGGGATGTTATCATGCACATCTGATATAATCGCAATTTTCATGATTTCTTTACGAATTATGAATTTAATACGAATATACGAATCGAAGCAAAAAACTATCTCTTTATTTCCTCTTTGGTCAGTTTCCAAACCAAATTAAATATTTGCTTCATTACATCAGCAATATCGGGATTTTTGATAAGGATTCCTTGAATATAGCGATGGGAAACAATAAGAACATAGCTATCAAAAATCTCTACTGAGATATTACTGGAATAATCCCTTTCTGGCAAAGCTTTCAACTCGACTCCAGAGTTTTTTATCATTTCTTTTTCCAGGTATTTTTTAATAGAAGGATGCAAACTAGTGATATATCTTCTTTTAATTTTATTTTCTTTGTATTCTTCATTTAATTCAATCCAGTATTTTTGAAGAAATTGCGGAGTATCTTTTTGATGAGCGTAAAAAGCTACAAAATTTCTTTCCGACTCTGGTTTCGTTTTCATAATCTTTACTAATTTTCTGTATATTTCCTTGAGACCCTCTATTTTTTCGTAATAAGAAACGCTGGCTTTTTCTTCTGTCTTTTTTTGTATCGCTAAAAGTTCTGGGAGTATTTCTTCAGCCGTTGAAATTTTTTCTTTAGCCAGAGCAATGCACTCTTGAGGAGATTTAGCTAAGAACATATGCTTTTCCTTATATGGAGTTTTAAGAACAAAACTTTTACTGACTAAATTATCCAGAATCACATAAGCAGTAGGCTTCTTAAGCCCGCTCCGTACAGCCACAGTATAGGCAGTCGCTTTTTCCAAAGACAAAAGCGCCAAATAAACTTTAGCCTCTTTTTCATTTAAACCAAGGTTTATTAACGATTCAATCAGTTCCATATCTCTGTTTTATCATTATTTTTAAAAATAGTCAATAATTTTGATGAATAAATGATAACATTTATTTTATGCCTTATTTATGGCATTTTTATAACATATCCTATTCGTTTTTATTGATTAATTAATAAAAATATGCAAAAATATGTTGTTACCTAAAAATCGCATAGGAGGTCATAAAAATGCTATCAAGGAGGGGAAAAAGATGAAAAAAGATAAAGAAAGAGCAGCAGCGGTTTTGATTTTGATTAATATCCAGAAGGAGTTTAGCAAAAACAACACTAAAGTTGATTTGTGGTGGAAATCGGAACCCTACGAAGATGGAGATGGAATTACCATAGGATGGTATTGGCAATCATATTCTTTTCAAAAGGGTAAGTTTTGGCTAAGATCCACCACTAAATGGAAACGGTTTCGCTCTCGTGATGATGAATTTACAGAAAAAGAAAATGAGATTTGTCCGGAGGTTTTGTTGTCTTACTCTTTTGGTGAATACGACTTTTCAATCAGTGGGTGGGGGAAGGCTGTATCTTGTGTGAAAGGTGCGGAGGGTAAAAATTTTTTTGAAAAAGCACAGTTGATAGCCAACTACATACAATCTAAAATTCAAAAATGAAAGAATTAAAATGAAGGCAGGGCTTAGCTAATCAAGCTCCTGCCTCTTTTGTTTCTGCAAGGAAAATTATTTTTTGTCGCGCAATAATCGCAAGAGCTTGATATCTTCCCTGATCGCCGGCCATTCGGTTTCGCAGAGCATATCGATATTTTGGGATTTGGCAAAATTAACGATATTTTTAAAAGCTTCCAGGCCGATTTTTCCTTTTCCAATATGTTCGTGGCGATCTTTTTTGGATCCAAGTTCCGACTGACTATCGTTGGCATGGATTAATTTTATATTTTTAATTCCTAATTCTTTATCAATTTGCTTAATTGTTTTTTTAAAATCTCGCCAATCATAGCCCGAAGCGAAACTATGCTGGGTATCGAGACAAATTCCGGCTATAGCGGAATTGTTTACTTTTTTAATAATTTCTCCGAGTTCTGAAAGATTGTCTCCGATAATTTCTCCTGTCCCCGCGCTATTTTCCAAAAGAAGCTTGGTTTTCCCATTGTAATCATCGAGCATTTTTTTAAGCATTTCTACTATTATATCGATTGATTCTTTTTGTCCCAATTCTCTGGCTGAACCAAGATGGGTCATTACATACTTAGCTCCAATCAACGATCCTCTTTCCAGTTCATCTCTAATAACACTCGCTGAACCATAACGAATGCGATTATTCTTTGAAGCGAAGTTGATATAATAGGGAGCGTGGATATAAGTATTTTGTATCTGGTATTTAGTATTTTGTATTTTGAAGTTCTTTATAATTTCCTCTGCTAGTTCCGGGGCTTTTCCGCCTTGAGGGGCGCGGGTAAAAATCTGCATTACTTCACAGCCCAAATCATGCGCCCTTTGGGGAGCATTTTCAATCCCGCCGTCGATAGAAACATGGCAACCAATGTTCATATAATAAAGTCTGAGAGTTTATTATAGTCTAATTTTACCACTAAAACTTTCTTAATTAAACCAAGCGCTCAAATTTCTAATTAACCTAATTTCTAAAATTTTTTAATTGGGATTTATTTAGATCAATTAGAAATTAGAATAATTATAAATTCTAAATAATTTCCCACCCCTCTTCCGTTTCGATAATTTTTCCCCTTACTTCAAATCCGCTGGCTAGCCTGTGGCCGCCGCCGCCGAACCGATGGGCAATTTCAGAAACATCTGTTTCCTTGTATTCTTCCGAACGGAGGCTTCCTTTAATAACATCTCCCTCTCTTTGGGAAAGAATAAGTGAAAATCTGGTTCCGGGAACAGTGTTGAGTATCGACGCAACCTGAGCGATATCTTCAGTAGATGCATCGCATTCCTTAATATCGTCTTGGGTGAGAACGGTGGCTATCATTCCGTTTTTTCGATTGATCTTAGCTTTTTCAAAAGCTCTTCCCCAAAGTTTCAGGGTTGATATTTTTTTATTGGCAAAAACTATATCGACTATTTTTGAAATTGGCGCTCCTTTTTTCATAAGATCGGAGGCAATATTCATTACATGAGTCGAGGTATTGGCATGCTGGAAGCTCCCAGTGTCTCCCAAAATTCCAACCATAAGACAAGTAGCAATTTCTTTGGTTATTTTGAGATTGTAGAAAGAAAAAAAGCGATAAATTATTTCGCAAACTGATGAGCGAGTCGAATCGATTATATTCACATCACCTTGAATAATGATGTCGGGATGATGATCGATTAGAATTGTAGCTTGACTTTCGTTAAGTTTGGGAATTATTTTGCTAAATCCTCTTTCCACGCTATCGCAAGCAATAATTGCATCGTAAGAAGCTATGTTTAGCCTGTCCGGAAAAATAAACTCAGAGGAAAAAAGTTTTTCAAGGTACTCAGGAAACGGATCGTAGCAGGCGATATCTGCTTTTTTTCCAAGCGATTTTATATACTCTTTCAAAGCAATATTAGCTCCGACAGTATCTCCGTCCGGGCCCGTGTGCGCAAAGAGAAGCACATTCTTCGATTTGTTGATTATATAATTTAAGGTATTGAATTCTTTAACAAAAAAGTTCATAGGGGCATATAAAAAACTTGCTAACTAGCCCCTATCAATATCCCTTAAAATTTTTTCAACCTTATCTGCCTTCAATTCGGTCAAATCCACAGTAAATTCAATCCTCGGCATGATTTTAATAGCAAGCTTTTTATTAAGTTTTCCTTGAAGAAAATGAATTTCTTTTTTTAGAGTTTTTAGAACGTAGTTTGTTTCCTTCTCTGGAAAAATGCTAATGAATATACGAGTATAGCGAAGATCTTTGGTGGTGTCAACCTTAGCCACAGTTAAAAAAATCCCTGGTTTCAAATTAAGTTCCCGAGGTATAATTTCCGATATTTGCTGTTTTATAAGTTCATTTATTTTTTCAATTCTATGTCCCATAGATTTTACAGTTTTCTCTTTTTCTCTTCTTCTCGATAGCAGATTAGATTGTCTCCTTCTGCTATTTTAACGCTTCCTTCGAAAGTGAGCCCGCATTCATTGCCCTGATTTACTTCCTGGATATTTTGCTTGTTCTGCTGAAGATTGGGAAGTTTTCCTTTCCCAATAATTTCTCCGCCTCTTTTTACTTCAATATTTTCTCCCTTAACTACTTTTCCTTCGCTTACTCTTCCTCCAACAATCATATCCTTTTTCCCAGTTTTAAAAACCGCCAAAACTTTCAAAATCCCGAGGTCAGTTCTGATTATTTCTACTGGCAAAAGATCGGAAAGCATTTTTTTCACTTCTTCTACTAGTTCGTAAATTATATTATATGTCTTTATGGAAATTCCCGCTCCTTCAGAGAGGCGTTTGGCGACTGGAGTAGCGATGACATTAAACCCAAAGATTACTGCTCCTGCACTTTCTGCGATTTTTACATCAGATTCGGTAATGTTTCCAACTCCAATTCCAATGTACTGAATCGCGACTTCTTCTGCTTTTATGGTAGAAAGTATCTGTTCAATAGCCTCGAGAGACCCCTGCACATCAGCTTTCAAAACTACTTTTAATCTCTTCGTTTCGTCTTCAGGTGACCCCTGATCTATTTTGGCTTTAAATGATTTACTTCCATTAGCCCGAGCTTTCATTTGAGAGAATGACTTTTTACTCACAATCTGTAAAATATCATTAGTTTTTGGAACATTTCCGAGTCCCATTATTGTAACTGGCGTGGAGGGCTCGGCTACGTTGATGCTTCTCCCGACAAAATCTTCCATTCTTCTTATTCTCCCAGTGGAGGATCCGGCCACAACATCTTGACCTACTTTAAGTGTCCCGGTTTTTACTAGGGCTGTTGCAACTGGTCCCTTTTTCGAATCAAGATGAGCTTCAAGAATTATAGCTAGCCCGTCTCTTTTAAAATCAGCTTTAAAATCTTCAACTTCTGCCACTAAGAGAATATCTTCCAGCAATTTGTCTACCCCTAATCCTTGTTTAGCGCTCACCTCGACTGCTATTACATCTCCGCCCCATTCCTCAATAACGATTCCGTTGTCAGCCAACTCTTGTTTGACTTTAGCAATATTCGCTTCTGGTTTGTCAACTTTATTAATTGCCGCTATCACCGGCATCTTTTTTTCCTTAAGATAGGAAATCACTTCTTTTGTCTGCGGTCTTACTCCGTCATCAGCTGCTACAACTAAAACAACAATGTCGGCAATGCTTGCGCCGCGTTCGCGCATTGCCGAAAAAGCTTCGTGTCCTGGAGTATCAACAAAAGTAATCCACTTTCCTTTCTTTTTAACCTGATAGGCGCTAATGTGCTGGGTTATTCCTCCGGCTTCTTTGGCTGCTACGCTGGTTTTCCGAATTGTATCCAGAAGAGTAGTTTTTCCGTGGTCTACGTGGCCCAAAATAGTGACTACTGGAGCACGGCGTTCAAGAACTCTGCCTGATTCTTTTTCTTTTTTGATTATATCAATAAGTTTTTCTAGCGTTATAACCTCATTTTCATAAGTAGAAACATCTTCTTCCGTTGAAAATCCCAGGTCCTGAGCAATAATGCTAGCTGTTTCAAAATCAACTTCCTCATTAATAGTTGCCAGTATTTTATTTCTCATCAATTCGGAAATTATTCGAGAGACAGGCATATTTAAAATTTCAGCCAGTTTTTTGACAGTGACTGTCTGGGGAATTTTTATCGATTTTTGGCTTTCTGCTATCATAAAAATATTTCTATCCTCTTAATCTTTATTTAATTTGTTCTGTAATGCGATGTTTATTGCTTTTTTTTCTTCTTCGGTAAGAGGGTACTTTACCGCTTCTCCTTTATTAACGGGTTTTGCATATACCCTTGTTCCTTCTTTGGTGTGGAGAGATGAGATAACCACTCCTGAATTTTTGCCATCGAGAAAAGCAACTGAAAAACTTTGATCTCCTCCGATATCATTAAATGGGTTAAACCTAATTATTCCAAACTTATGTATGCTTTTTAGAGTTAACTTGTGTATTTTATTAGAAATATTATATATTTCCTGAATTTCATTGTCTAGCAGCTTTAGATTGGCTATATTTTTTACTACCAGTTCTTCTAAGTCTTTCCCATTTTTTCCTTCAAAAAATACCTTGCTTTTTTTATTTACCCTTGAAATTTTAATCAGGCAAATGCTTAACAAGAATATAGCAATAACGACTATCCCCGCAATAATTCCAAAAAATAAGCTTATATTTTGAGCAATAAAGTTGTTCATAACAAAAAAGCGCTTGTTTATTGTGATATCTTAATATAAACTAGCACTCATTTTTTAATTTGTCCACTATTTTTCAACATGTGCTTTTTATTTGCTTTTCTCCTGCTTAAACAAATCACAGATTGTAAACAATTTATTAACTTTTATTCCTGGAAGCCGTGCTTTGACTATGCTATAATTTTCAGTACATAATCAAAATATTTCTTAAGGGATTCTAGCCCAATTTTTTATGACAAATGAGGAACTTTGGCAAGCGGCGCTGGGAGAGATAGAGCTTTCTATTTCCAGGGCAAATTTCATTACTTGGTTCAAAAATACCGCCATTTTATCAATTGAGGGTGGAAAGATTGTAATTGGGGTTCCTAACGGATTTTCGAAGGAGTGGTTGGAAAATAAATACAGAAATTACATAATAAAGGCTTTACGAAACTTTCAAGATGAGGTTAAGGAAATAAGCTGTACTATCTATAATCCTTCAATTAATACTTTAAATAAAGCAAAAACTGTCGATGCGATAAAAAATCCTAATCCCGTAAAAAATATTTCCGTTCCCTCTTTTCAGAGTAACTCTTCTCTTCTCTTAAAAGCCAACCTTAATCTCCGTTATTTATTTGAAAATTTTATTGTTGGCGAAAGCAATGAACTGGCCAGAGCCGCTTGTTTCGCTGTTTCCCAAAATCCCGGAAAAGTATACAATCCTCTTTTTATTTATGGTGGAGTGGGACTGGGAAAAACTCATCTTTTGCAGTCAATTGGCAATGAGGTTCTGAAAAATGATCCTCAAAAAAGCGTACTCTATATAACCCTGGAAAAGTTTGCCACCGATCTCATCGAATCGATAAAAAGCAACAAAGTAGCCGAATTTAAGGTAAAATTCCAGCAAATCGACCTTTTGATAATAGATGATATCCAGTTTTTGTCAGGGAAAGAGAAGACGCAGAATGAATTTTTCCACATATTTAATGCCCTGTACCAGCTAAACAAGCAAATTGTGCTAAGTAGTGATAGGCCTCCGAAGTCGATTGCTACCGTAGAAGACAGACTTAGGTCGCGATTTGAGGGTGGCATGATGGCTGACATCGGAAGACCCGATCTTGAGACAAGAATGGCTATTTTAAAGGAAAAATCGATTGAACGAGGCCTTCCCCTAAATGATGACATAGCCAGATTTATAGCTGAAAACATTAAAAACAACATCCGGGAGCTTGAAGGAGCTTTAAATAAGATAGTCGCCTCGTCAGAACTTCAGGGGAAAGAGCCAACCCTTGAATTTGTCAAAAAAACCTTGATTCCAATAATTTCGAGCAACAAAAAGAAGGGGGTTGGCCACCAAAATATCGTGGAGTTGGTTTCTGAATTTTACAATATAAACCCGGAAGATCTCTTAACTAAGGGAAGGAAGCAGGAAGTTGCCTGGGCAAGGCAAGTGGCTATGTTTTTAATGCGAAGCGAGTTAAATCTTTCTTATCCTAGCATTGGAGAAAAATTTGGCGGCAGAGACCACACAACCGCTCTTCACGCCTTTGAAAAAATAAATAAGGAACTCGAAGAAAATGAGAAATTAAAGGATGCCATCTTTGTTCTAAAAGAAAGACTCTACACTATAGGATAGGGGATAAACTGTTGATATTGTATTGTTTTTTAAATTTTAGCCGTTGATAAATATTTTTAAATGTTGTTAATAACTAGTGGGTAATAATGAGGTTTTATTTTAATTTATCTTAAAAACAGATTATTTAATTTATTTCCCCTACCTTATCCACATCATAAATTATAATTTTTTACTTCATATAAAGTAAAAAATTATAATTTATGGGTTATATATAATAATAGTAATAAAATATTAAA
>JAZDKA010000050.1:0-2037 GCA_043803385.1 Patescibacteria group bacterium
CAATACGGACTCGGCAGGGCAAACTATTTTTCTGGGGTTTTGGATTTGCCCTGCCTCGGCTGATTTCCCGCCCGCAGGAGGGGTCTGGGGAGGAATGCGGGCGGGTTTCGGACTGGGGGTTTTCGGAAATTCGGCGGCTATGATTTTGGTATTGCTGGAAAATCAACTATTTTCCCAACGCTATTTTTTATAACATCTCGGCAACTTTTTGCAAAGGTTTTATCTTTTGATTCTTTCACATATTTTGCAACACGGAAAAGGTCAGTAGTTCTCACCAAAGAACAATTTGAAGATTTCGCAGTATTCATGCACTTGGTTGTAAATTGTTCTGCTCGTTCCGATGGTTTCGTGAGCCGAAAGCCATTACCGAATAAAATACCAATTGCAGAATTTTCTACTTCATCTCTTTGCAAATCCTCTTGAATATTTACTGCTAGCTGTCTGAATTTATCAATGTTTATCGCGGAGATGTCTTTACCTTCGGCCTCGCCAATAAACCGATCTCCTTCTGGCGAAGTGATAATGTGGTCCAACTCAAGATTGCCATCATTATAATTTTCTGCCTTGTAACCCAAAATCTCTAAAGCAATACTAATTGCATTCTCAAGAACTTTTCCTTTTTCAAAAAGTAAATCTCTTAACTTAGTTTCTTCATCAAGATTTATTAGTAGTTCATTTTTTTGCAAAATGAGTTTTTCAATTTCTTTCGTTTTCTTTTCAACCTCTAATTGTAAAATCTGCTCTTGAGCTAAATGAAAATCAACTTCACTCGTCCAATCTGGAGGAGGGGTTTTATCTCCTCCTTTGCGTAGAGATTTATCTATATCAACAAATGCTTTGACTAAAGACTTCCCAAATTGAGTTGCTTCTTTTGTCCAGTATTCCTTTTTTTCTTTCCCCTTAATTTCAGTAAATTTTTTCTCATCATAATTTATGTAAGGCAAAACGATAATGTTCCCACTTTTGACTTTATAAATCGCACCTAAAATCTTTGTTTTATCCTTGCCCGTAAAAAGAACCTGTGCCCCCGTCGCATTTTCTATATAAAGTTGGTATTCCAAACTTTTTTTGAACTTTTCATTAAAGTCACTAAATACAGAGTTCCCCGAAAATTCAATATGTTTCCCAGAAGCAGAAGTTAACGAGCCAATATTAATCGGCAAAAAAGCATAATTGTTATACATTTCAGTATTAAAAGTATTTTGCCCCTTTCTTTCTGAAGATACGCTATTCGCAAGTTGATACTCCTCCTTTTTAGTTAAAAGTACAAAAATATTTTTTCCAGCATTTAAATAATCATCCACCTCTTTTCTTAATCTCAATATTTTCTGTTTGTATGTTCTTGAGGCTGAGACATTGTAGCAACCCCCATCGCTTGTAGTGAAGCTAACCCAATCTCCCTTTGGAATAAGCGAGTCAGGTGAAATCAATAAAATATCAGCATCCATCAATGACGCTTCGTTGTAAAAATCAACAAAATTTTCGTCAAATGTTGGTATTGTATATCCGATTGTGAATATTTGCTTTTCCATAGTTTACTTTGCGGCCAGTTCTTTTCTTAATCCGTTTCTTCCCAAATTAAGCCAGTACTCAGTTTCTTCGGTCGCGTTTCCTTTAATAAACTTTTCTTGATGCGAACCCATAAACTCCATAGCGACCCCAGCCAATGCGTAAGAATATAAATGTTGTTTTTCTTCGGGCGTAAGTGGATTGAGCTTGTCATATTCAGCTAATATCAATTCCGTTCTGTCGCGGAGCGACAACGAACCACTTTCCTCGTGTAATAAATTTGCGGCAATGACGGCAAGCTCTTGAATTCGTGGATACCAATTCGCAACTGAAAAATCCAAAATATATATTTTGCCGTCCTTGCCTTTCATTATATTGGCTTTTGTAAAATCCCCGTGTACAAAAGCGTGCGGTAAACTTTCTACCGGAATTTCCGCGAATCGCGCCATAGCTTGTTCAACAAGTTTTATATCTTCGGGTTGAATAAATTGTTTTACTTTCTCAAACATGGTTTTGATGTTTGGAATC
>JAZDKA010000051.1:0-11266 GCA_043803385.1 Patescibacteria group bacterium
TTGGTAAAATTTATGCTTGTAGGTACAGCAGTAGTTGGTCCAGGAATGTTTGATGGTTTAGCAGTATTACCGGCAGTAGACTCGGAATTGCAAGTACCTTGAGAAGCTTTTCCGCTGCAGTCAATATCTCCTGAAATAAAATATTGTCCAGCACTTTTACAATTAATACTGTTAACATTTTTTGCACATGTAGTTTTTCCGACTCCTGAATTTGGGCTGCTAGCGCAACAGCCTCTATCATTAGCACTGCACCATCCTTGGGCCTGATTAGATTGGCAGGTTGGATCGCCTGACCAAAACTGATCGCCAAAGCTGCTGCAATTACTTTTATTCACGCTTTGAACGCAAGAAGCATACCCGCCTCCCGTGATGCTTTTTGAGCAGCATCCTACCGGATCACTCGCTGTTGGCGTCCCCTGTTGAACTGGGGTGGTGCTTTGAGAAGCTCTGGCGCAAATTGCTGCGATGCTTGATCCGGCACAATTTGGATCGTTATTGTAAAAAATAGCTTTATATTTAGCATTTCCTCCAGTCAGCTTATTACAGGCGGTCGAATCAGTTACGTTTTTTTCGCAAGATCCTTGCGAAACATTATATTGAATAAAACAACAACCAGCGCTTAAAACAGCATGAACGCTTAAAAAAAATCCGAAGCATCCTGCTAATATAAACATCAATAATTTTAATTTTTTTGTATTTTTCATAATAAAGATTTTAAAAAATTACTTTGTTTTTATTTTGCAAGTAAAGTTGTTCCAGCTATTTACCTGGATGCCTAAAACTCCTCCTTCATCACCTGCTTCTTTTGCTCCCATCTGCCACATCACCGTATTAACAATCAGCCAGGCAGCCAAAATTACTGAAAATCCAATGAGGACATTTTTGAGGAGATGCTTGGCTGTTTCCATCATCCCAGAACTTCCAGCTGAAATAATATACACTACCCCTGCATATACCAGCATCGCCAGCGCCACAAAAACCATTATTTTAAACCCATAGTCTATGAGCCCCTGTATTCCAATCACAAAATGACAGAGAGTGCACATTTGGCTTTCATTAGTATTGGGTGTGTTCGGGTCGTCTTGGCTTAATCCGCAAGGAACAATCGAAGCATGAGAAACTGCAGGAGCTGCAAAAAATATTAAAACGGAAAATAATATTAATAAAAATATAAAATTTTTCATTGTTTGATAATTATCATGTTATTTTCTCATTAACTGCGTTACTCTATTCGCTCCTAATTTTAAAGCTTCGTATGTTATCGACTGCCCTAAATTTACAGAATCAATCATTTGTCCAAGAATCTTTTCGATTTGTACCGGGTCGACCTGATACCAGCTTTTGGCAATTAAATTTCCATAAGCAAATGGCGAAAGAAATGGGTCTTTTTTTTGTTTTTCGATAATATCTCTTCTGGCTGACGGCTTATTGGTATCTTTGAGATAAATTTCCGCCGGTTCTTCTTTCACCACAAAGCTGGCCGTGTTGCCACTGAGATTGTTATACAGGGTAACATTTCCATTGCTTTTTACCGTTAAGTATTTCAAAAATTCCCAGGCTTCGCGAATTCTCACGTCATTGTAATTTCCTTCAGTAAGTCCGTTTTCAGCAAGCTTTGCTTTCTGATCCTGGGACAAAACTTTGTTTTTTGAAACAGTCATTGACCAATAATTTGCATAGTTCACGGGACTATTGGACGAATTTTGGGGGACAGAGGTTACCGCAAAATTAAGTTTGGAATTTTTGCTTTTTATTGCGTTGTATTGCCAGGAATAATTTATCATCATCGCGCTAGTGCCTTCATAAAAAGCATCGATGGAATAATGCAGTTTTGGATTCCAAGCATAGAGAGATGAATTTCTTTTGGCAAATTGAGCATAGAAGTCCAAGGCATTTTCTCCGGCTTTTATTGAATTATTCCCAACGTTTACAACTTTGTCAAAAGTGGCTTCTGTATGCTCGTCATTTGTCATTTTTACCCCATTTTGAAGCATTAAAAGGCTCAGAAGATCCGTGGAGCGGTTGATATTATAAGCTGTTCCGATTGATGCTCCAGATTGCATTATGTTGCCATTTTGGTCAAATTTTGTTGTTTTTCTCACAACATCATTAAATTCTTCCCAGGTTTTTGGCGGACTTGTTATTCCTTGAGAATTAAAGATATCCTTATTATAATAAAGAGCCAGAGAATCAACCGACAAAGGAAGGGCATAGATCTTTCCATCCATCAAAAAATCTTGCGCGACTACATCCACAAAATTATCGCGAAACTCTTTTTCTCCAAGAAGAAAATCCGGAACCGGTTCAACCTTATCTTTGAAAGACGGCCCCCAAGTGTTATGAATCCAGAAAATATCCGGCCCTTGTCCAGAAGCGAGAGCATTAATAAGGTCTCCGCTATATGAATCTACTGTAAATTTTCTATACTTAATTTCTCCGATATGCGGATTTATTTTCTTGTATTCACCGGCAATCTTATCCAGAGAATCGCTATTGTCAAAAACTCCCCAGACTTCAAGATTAACCTTGTAAACCGGATTGCTTGTTTTAAATCCGCATCCGGAAAAAATAAGCAAAGAAGAAATAAAAGCAAAAGCGACAAAAATCTTTGTTTGTTTTAAAATAAATTGTTTTATGTTTATTTTCATAAATATACTAGATACTATATACAAAATACCAGATACTATTTGGCATATACCGCCCCATAATGAAAATCTCCGGCCACTAATTCTTTTTCTTTTTTAAGCCCTTGATTTTCCGCAAGTTTATCAAGCTCTTTTCTCGAAACTCTTATGCCCTTTTCCGGTCCTACCAAAGCATCATGGTCATTCCATTCAATAAGAAGCACCTTCCCTCCTGGCTTCAAGATTCTTAAAGCTTCTTTGAGTATTATATCTTTCATCTTATTTTGAAAAAGCATATCTTTCATTATTACCCAATCAATACTATCATCTCCCAATTTTGAACCGCCTTCTTTTTCAAGATTGGCTCTTCGCGGAACAATATTTGCTAAGCCTTGAAGCTTGGCTTTGCTTTCAACTGATTCTAGGGCTGAAGGCAAAATGTCCAGGGAATAAACTTTCCCCCCTTCTCCGATTTTCTGGGCAAAAGCCAAGGAAAAAAATCCGCTTCCACAACCAAAATCAGCTACAACACTTCCTTGCAAAATATCTATTTGCTTGATAATATCATTGGGATCTAGGAAGTTTTTTGATTCCATAGTTTTTATTATAATTCTTTTAATGCTATATACATTTTACAACATAAAGTAAAAATGGCAAAATGGATTAATGGAAGAGTAATGGAAAGCGTTGCCTCGTCCCGCACCAAAATATGGTGGAGTGCCAGAGTGGTTGAACGGGCCGCACTCGAAATGCGGTATATCCGAAAGGGTATCGGGGGTTCAAATCCCTCCTCCACCGCTAATGTAATTTTGGTGCGGGATCGAGAAAAAGCAGTATACCTAAAAGGTATCGTGAGTTCAAATCTCACCTCTTCCGCACTTATAAAATTGACTGACATTAACTATTGCATTATTATTAACAAGCATTTTAAAAATTATAAACGGGCTGTCGCCCTATAGTAAATCCGCCAGTTGGCGAATTACTACAGGGTAAATATACCGGAGCGTAGTATAGTGGTAGTACGAGTGGTTTGGGACCATTTAGTCCGAGTTCGATTCTCGGCGCTCCGAAATTTTTAGGGTTTCCGCCCTAGGCGGATCAGCCTTGGGCTAACAATTCCCAGCAGCCCGACTATAAAAAACACCTCTGAATATTCGGAGGTGTTTTTGAATATTTAGTTAGAAACTATCCCTTCCTAAATCCTGTTCCCGCCGGAATGAGTCGTCCGATAATAACATTTTCTTTCGGTCCTCGAAGCTTGTCTTCTTTTCCAGTAACCGCCGCATTGATCAAAACTCTAGTTGTTTCCATAAAAGAAGCCGCCGATAAAAATGATTCCGTGGAAAGCGCCACTCTCGAAATTCCGGTAACCATTTCTTCTCCCTTGGCAATGTTTCCGCTTTTCGCTTTCACTTCTGTGTTAGCTTCCTCAAAAACATCTTTTTCCACGATATCTCCCGGAAGAAGAGCTGTATCTCCTGGATCGAGAATTCGAATTCTGCTAAGCATTTGCTTTACTATCACTTCAATATGCTTGTCATTAATCCCTTCCCCTTGAGATGCGTAGATTTCCTGGATTTCCGTAACAATATACCTTTGGAGAGCTTCTCTTCCCAGAGTTGCGTAAAGTTTTTTGAGATCTATGTGCCCTTCATTGAGAACTGTTCCTTTTTCAACCAAGTCGCCTTTAGATACTTTTATAGTCGCATCAGACGGAACTTGATATTCTTTGATTTCTCCGCCCGCTTCGACAAGTCGAAGACGAGGCGAGACCTTGGCTGGTTTCTTTCCTTGCGATTCAATTTTTATGGTAATAATTTTTTTGTTGGTATTCTCTATCTCAATGACTTTTCCTTCTACCTCCGCAATAGCCGCTTCTCCCTTCGGAGGCCTGTTTTCAAATATTTCTTCAACTCGAGGAAGGCCCTGGGTAATATCGGTTCCGGCAACGCCTCCAATATGGAAAGTACGCATCGTAAGCTGGGTTCCCGGTTCTCCGATAGCTTGGGCAGCCACAATTCCGACAGTTTGTCCGAGTTCTATCAGCTTGTCTCTTCCCAAATCCTTTCCGTAGCATTTTTTGCAAATTCCTCTCTTGGTTTTGCAAGTCACAACGCTTCTGATTTTAACTTTTTCTATTCCCAACTTTTCTATTTCTTTCGATTCTTCCCTGGTAATCATCTTATCTTTTAAAGCTATGACCTTCTTGGTTTTTGGATTAATAACATCTTCAAGCGCTATTCTTCCCTCTACTCTACTAGCAAAACTTTGCCCTATTTTATCAGAATCTTCCCTGTAAAGATATGCTCCTTCTTTGTCCTTGCAGTTTTCTTCCTGAACTATCACGTCTTGGGCTACATCAACCAGTCTTCTAGTGAGATATCCGGCCACTGCGGTTCGAAGAGCTGTATCGGCCATGCCTTTTCTGGCTCCATGAGTAGAAATGAAATATTCCAAAACATCAAATCCTTCCTTGAATGAGCTTCTGACAGGGAGTTCGATAGTTTCTCCTGTCGGTCCTGCCACTAATCCTTTCATGCCTGTCATCTGGACTACAACCGATTCGCTTCCTCTTGCTTTAGAATGGATCATCGCGTAAACAGAACCGGTTTTATCAAGAGAATTCTTCACTTCTTCCGCGATTTTGTCCTTAGCTTCGTTCCAAACTTCAATCGTTCTATTTTTTCTTTCTTCGTTAGTGAGAAGTCCCGTATTATACTGTTGCTTAATGACATTCACCCTAGCTTCTGCTTCTTCCAGAATTTTGCCCTTGTTTTTAGGCACTTTCAAATCATCCATTCCCCAGCTTATTCCGGACATTGTAACAGTTTTGAATCCAAGGTCTTTTATCTTATCAATGAATTCGGCTGTTTTTTCCTGTCCTTCAGTTTCCAAAATTCTAGAAAGCATTGACTTCAGCTCCTTTTTGGTCATTTCTTCATTGATGAATCTCAAATTTTGAGGTAATGCATCGTTGAAAATTATTCTTCCCATTGAAGTATCGATGACTTTCCCGTCAAGATAAAGTTTTACCTTTGCTCCAACGCTTACTATTCCTAATTGATGGGCCATAATCGCTTCTTCTGGAGTTGAAAATATTTTTCCTTCTCCCTTGGCGTTTTCCTGAATATGAGTAAGGTAGTATATTCCTAAAACAATATCTTGGGATGGAGTAGTAATTGGTTCTCCGGAAGCCGGCTTCAGAAGATTTTTCGAAGAAAGCATCACATTGGCGCTTTCTTCCCTCGCCTG
This sequence comes from Patescibacteria group bacterium, assembly GCA_043803385.1. GTDB lineage: Bacteria > Patescibacteriota > Minisyncoccia > Moranbacterales > JAKLHP01 > JAKLHP01. The sequence continues at coordinate 5,877 of JAZDKA010000051.1, forward strand.
GTCAGTAAGAGGAACATGAACTGCCATTTGGTCTCCATCAAAGTCCGCATTAAAAGCGGCGCATACCATCGGATGAACCTGGATAGCTTTTCCTTCAATAAGTATCGGCTGAAAAGCCTGGATAGAAAGGCGATGCAGGGTTGGCGCTCTGTTTAGCAAAACATAATGATGCTCAATTATTTCGTCTAAAATTTCATAGGCTTCTTCTGCTTCAGAATCAACAATTCTTCCAGCCGTTCTGACGTTATGCGCAAATTCTCTTTCAATTAATTTATTAATAATGAAAGGCTTGAAAAGTTCAAGAGCCATCTTCTTAGGAAGTCCGCATTGATGAAGCTTAAGCTGCGGTCCAACTACAATAACACTTCGTCCAGAATAATCCACGCGCTTGCCCAAAAGATTCTGTCTGAACCTTCCTTGTTTTCCTTTAAGGGAATCGGCTAGCGACCTCAAAGCTCTTTTTTGTCCGGTTGAAGCAGCTACTGAAACTTGTCCGCGCCTGGCGCTATTGTCAAACAAAGCATCAACAGCTTCCTGGAGCATCCTTTTTTCATTTCTGGTAATTACTTCTGGAGCTCCCAGATCAATAAGTTTCTTAAGGCGGTTATTTCTATTTATTATTCTTCGGTACAAATCATTAAGATCGGATGTTGCAAATCTTCCTCCGTCAAGAGCAACCATTGGACGAAGATCGGGTGGTATAACCGGAATAACCGTTGGGAGCATCCATTCAAGATGAAGATTTGATTTTCTGAATCCTTGAAAAAGTTTGAGCCTGTGCAGAAGTTTTTTTCTGTCTGAAATCTGATCCGAATTGAGTTCGACTTTTATATTCTTAATCATTTCATCAATATTTATTCGTTCCAGAATTTTTCTTATTCCTTCGGCTCCAATTCCAGCCGTAAAAACCTGCCCAAAGCGGGTGGAAAGATTAAAATATTCCACTTCAGATAAAATTCTCAAGGACTTGAGATTTTTAATTTCCTCTTTGGTGTTTCTGTAGGCGGTTGTAAGTTCGTTCAGAGAATCTTCTATTTTTTCTTCCTTGTTTTTTATTTCTTTCTGCTTGGATTTGAATTCCTGTTCCAGCTTTTCAATAGCTGCTTTTTTCTCATTCTCATCAACCTCGGAAATTATATATGCGGAAAAGTATATCACTTTTTCAACATCTTGAAGTGTTATTCCCAAAGCCAAGCTAATCCTTGAAGGAACGCCTCTCAAAAACCAAATATGAGAAACTGGAACTGCCAGTTTGATATGCCCCATTCTTTCCCGGCGAACAATCGATCTGGTTACTTCCACTCCGCACTTGTCGCAGATAATTCCCTTATAGCGGATCCTTTTATACTTTCCGCAATAGCATTCCCAGTCTTTTGAAGGCCCAAAAATCTTCTCGCAGAAAAGCCCGTCTTTTTCATAGCGCTGGGTCCGATAATTGATTGTCTCTGGCTTAGTCACTTCTCCGTGAGACCAGGCTAAAATTTCATCGGGGCTTGCCAGTTTCAGCTTAACACTATGAAAATCGCTTACTTTGGTAATATTTTCCATTTTTATTGAAAGCGCAACCGGCAAAAGGATGAATGCTTTTGCCAATCACTAATTAAAAATTACCTATAATCGCCAAAATTCTTTTCTTCCAAACTTTTGTCAATTTCTTTGAGCCCGAGAAGTTCAACATCCAAACACAACCCCTTGAGTTCATTGATTAAAACATGGAAAGAAGCTGGAATATTCGGACTCTTGATCTTCTCTCCCTTTATTATTGATTCGTATGCCTTTGATCTTCCCAGAACATCATCTGATTTAATCGTGAGCATCTCCTGAAGCGTATACGCGCTTCCATATCCTTCAAGCGCCCAGACTTCCATTTCTCCAAATCTCTGCCCTCCGAATTGGGCTTTTCCTCCTAAAGGCTGCTGGGTAATCAAGGAATAAGGACCGATCGAGCGCATATGTATCTTATCCTCAACTAGGTGATTGAGTTTCATAATATACATAATTCCTACGGTAGATTTATTGTCAAAGAATTCTCCGGTTTTCCCGTTTATGAGTTTTACTTTTCCATCTTCGGGAAGGCCTGCCTTTTTAAGCTCTTCTTTGATAATTTTTTCGCCCACTCCATCAAGTGCGGGAGTCGCAACTTTATATCCCAGTTTCATTGCCGCCCATCCAAGATGAGTTTCTAAAATCTGTCCGATATTCATACGGCTTACTACTCCCAATGGATTAAGTATCACATCAACCGGAGTTCCGTCCGGAAGATAAGGCATATCTTCAACTGGCGCTATTCTCGAAATTACCCCCTTGTTTCCATGCCGTCCTGCCAATTTATCTCCAACTGATACTTTCCGAAGCTGGGCAATTGAAACTTGAATCTGTTTAATTACTCCCGTAGACAGTTTGTCTCCTTGATCGCGGGAAAGAATTTTGATGTCAACTACTTTTCCATGTTCTCCATGAGGAAGATACAGCGAGGAATCTTTAACTTCTCTTGATTTTTCTCCAAAAATTGCTCGGAGCAGCCTTTCTTCCGGAGTTAAATCTCCTTCTCCTTTGGGAGTAATTTTTCCAATCAGAATATCTCCGGAAGAAACTTCGGCTCCAATATGAATTATTCCTGTTTCGTCCAAATTTTTGAGCCTCTCTTCGCCGATATTCGGAATATCCCTGGTGACAACTTCCGGCCCAAGTTTTGTATCCCGGACATCAATTGAAAAATCCTCGAGATGAATAGAGCTATAGCGGTCCTCTCGAAGCAACTTTTCTGAAAGTATGATTGCGTCTTCAAAATTGTATCCCTCCCAGGGAAGGAATGAGACCAATACATTTTGTCCCAGAGCTAATTCTCCGTGATCAGTTGCAGCTCCGTCTGCCAGAAGTTCTTCTTTTTTGACCATCTGTCCTTTTTCAACTCTTGGCACCTGGCTCATGCTGGTAAAAGCATTAGACCGGGCAAAATTAAGGAGCTTATATTCTCTTTTAAAATAATCTTTTTTCGTTCCCGCCGGAGCTTTTTCTTTCACCACTATATGCTTGCCGTCGACTTCCACGACTTCTCCTTCTCCCTGCGCTAAAAGAACCTGTCCTGAATCAGAAGCAGCCTTGTCTTCAATCCCTGTACCGACTGTAGGCGAACTTGGAATAATGCAGGGAACAGCCTGTCTTTGCATATTTGATCCCATCAAAGCCCGGTTTGCATCATCGTGCTCAAGGAAAGGAATCAGCGAAGTGGCTACTGAAATGCATTGTTTTGGAGAAACATCGATGTAATTTACTTTTTCCGCTTCAATCATTTCAGGATGCCCTTTTACTCTTGCTTCGACAAAATCATTAAGAAAATTATGATTTTCGTCCGATTTTATTCCGGCATGGGCAATAATATTTCTGTCTTCGGTAGTGGCATTCAGATATTCAATTTCAAAACTTATGAAAGGTTTTACTTTTATGGTTTTGTTTTTTTCTTTGGAAATTTTTTCTGCCAATCCTTCGGAAATTTTTTCTCCTTTCTTGGCAATGCTTCCGATGTTTTCATTGAGAATCCTGTTTACCGAATTTTCTTTCTTATTTTCAACTTCCTGAATAACTTTAAGATAAGGAGTTTCTAAAAATCCATAGTCATTAATTCTGGCATAGCTAGCCATATGGCCGACTAATCCGATGTTCGGTCCTTCTGGGGTTTCTACCGGACAGATTCTTCCATAGTGGGACGTATGCACATCACGGACTTCAAATCCGGCTCTTTCCCTAGTGAGGCCTCCAGGACCCATTGCGGAAAATCTTCTCTTATGCTCAAGTTCAGCAAGCGGATTAACCTGGTCCATAAATTGGGAGAGTTGCGAACTTGAAAAAAATTCTTTAATTGCGGCTGCCACTGGGCGGGAATTAATGAGTTGTCCTGGAATAACGATTGCTATATCACAGGTACTCATCCTATCTTTTATGTTTCTCGTCATCCTATTGAATCCCAGCCTTAATTTATTTTGAATGAGTTCGCCTGCTCCTCTCACTCTTCTGTTTCCAAGATGATCAATGTCATCTTCCTGCGCCATTGGATCATTGTTGAGCTTTATAATTTCCTTAATTATGAGAATCAGGTCTTCTGTCCTTAAAATCCGGTTTTCTTCCACATCCGAAATATTAATATTAAGCCTTTGATTCAATCTGTACCTTCCCACATTTCCAAAATCATATCTTTCAAAATTGAAAAACATTGAGTCGATTACTTGTTTAGCGTTCTCAGCCGTAGCTAAGTCTCCCGGACGAATTCTTTTATAAACTTCTTTGTATCCTTCATTCCTGTTTTTGGCCGGGTCTTTTTTTATTGTAGCCTCTATATATTTTATTTCTCCCTTGTCAACATCGGAAAATTCTCTGAGCAAAGCTTCGTCGCCCTCATATCCAAAAGCCCGGAGAAGCGACGTGACCGGTACTTTTCTTTTTCTGTCAATTTTTATTGAAAGCACTCCTTCAAGGTCGGTATCAATTTCGAGCCAGGCACCGCGATTAGGAATAATTTTAGCGCCAAAAAGTTTTTTCCCTTTTTGATATTCCATCGTGAAAAATACTCCGGGACTCCTGATTAACTGTCCGACTACAACTCTTTCTACCCCATTTATAATAAAAGTTCCCCTATCAGTCATAATAGGGAAATCTCCAAGATAGATTTCCTGCTCTTTTACTTCACCAGTTTTTTTGATTATGAGCTTGGCTTTTATTCGAAGCGGAGCTTCATAAGAAATATTCTTGTTTTTGGCAGCCAGCTCATCATATTTTGGTTCGTCGAGATAATAATCGGAAAGAGTAAGCTCTAGATCTTTTCCAGTAAAGTCTTTTATCGGATTTATTTCACTAAGAAGTTCCTTGAGCCCTTTGTCCCAGAACCATTGATACGAAACGGTTTGGGCTTCAATGAGATTAGGCATTGAAACAACTAGATTTTTTTTGAAGAATTTTCTTCGAGAAAGAGAAGATGAAGGACTAAAATTATCTCTCACTTTGAGAGTTTTTGGACTTTTAAGCATAAAAACACTCCTCATTTACAATCTCTTTTTTCGCTTATTTTCTTGGAAAATTAGAGATTTTTAGAATGAGGTTTTTAGAAAATGTATTTAATTGATAGAAAAATGAATCATTTGGCCCCCCGTCTCAATCGCTTTCGCGAAAGGACTTGACAAGTATCTATATATTATACAGGTACGCTAAAAAATTACAAGAAGTGAAGCTAAAAACTCCTCTTATTGTAAGAGCGAAATCCCACACCAAAACTTGTTTTTGGTGCGTGGATAATTTTCTTTTTACTAGGAAATACTAACATCTCTATTTTATTATGTCAATAGCTCCCAGCTTGTTCACAAATTGAAACAGTGATACTATATCACTGCCAATTACCT
>JAZDKA010000052.1:0-2304 GCA_043803385.1 Patescibacteria group bacterium
CGGATTTCAACAAGGTGAGCAAGAGAGAAGTTAAAAAAGCTCAACATCTCCTGAATACTCGCCCCAGAAAAACATTAAATTGGGAAACTCCACAAGAAACATTTAACAAATTAGTTGCAATTAATTCTTGAATCTAATTTAGTAAAAATTCAATGTTTTCCTAACGCTTAAGAGTACAGTCTTTTTTAGGAATTGTCAAATGTTTTTTTGCTTCCTACGATCTTTTTCTTTTCCCGATTTTATGCTATAATATCCTTATGCCTGAAATGAAACGAAAACCAAAACGAACTTTTTCCTGGATGAATCCGAAACTGGAAGCGCGTACAGCGCTGAAGTATGGGAAAGATGAGAAAGGCGTGTTCGCGAAAGAGGATATAAAAAAAGGAGAGATGCTGGCTATTTTTGGTGGATATATTATGACCTTAGATAAGGAAAATAAATCACCAAAAAAATACAGAGATACTGGAGTTCAAATAGCTAAAAATTTTGTAATTTCAAGCAAAAACAAAAAAGAAGATACAGATTGTTTTAATCACAGTTGCAATCCAAACGCTGGATTTAACGGACAGATTTTTTTAGTTGCTATTGAAAACATTAATAAAAATGAGGAAGTAGTTTTTGATTATGCAATGGTTCTTTTTGGCAACAATCCCAAAGAAAGCTATACTATAAAATGTATTTGTAGCTCAAATAGGTGCCGGAGAATTATAACCGAAAAAGATTGGAAAATTCCAGAACTTCAAAAAAAATATGACGGATATTTTCAATATTTTTTGCAGGAGAAAATTAATAAATTAAAAGAAAAATAAAATGTTTTGCAGTGATATTCCAGCTCCAACATATTTAATATTTTCCAATTCTGTTCCGCAACTGCTTTATTATTCTCATATTCCCGTTGCCATAATTTCTTTAATTTTGGGCATATTTGTTTTTTGGAAAAACAGGGCACTGATTAGCAAAATTTTATTGACAATCTCAATAATTTTCTCTCTCTGGTTATTTTTAAGCCTTATAACATGGACTAACATTGACAGCCGGCTAATAATGCTTGTCTGGTCCTTTTTTGGACTTTTATATTCCTTAATTTATGTATTAAGCTTATATTTTGTTTACGTATTTATTGATAAAAAGGATATATTCTTTTTTAAAAAAGTACTTCTTGGAATTCTGATTCTGCCGGTTATCTTCCTTTCGTCAACTGCATATAATCTTGGAAGTTTTGATTTGGTGAATTGCGAAGCGGTTGAGGGAAATTATTACACTTATTATTACTATGGCTTGGGGTTTCTAGTGTTTCTCTGGATTCTTGTTTTGTCTTTTATCCGATACAGAAAAGAAACAGATTATGAATTCAAAAAGCAGATAATCTTGCTGACAGTCGGAATAGAATTGTTCCTTTTTTCCTTTTTTATTTCTGGATTTTTGGCGAGTTATGTTGATAATTTTGCGTTAGAACAATATGGTCTTTTTGGAATGGTGATTTTTATGGGATTTTTGGCGTATTTGATCGTGAAGTTTAAGGCTTTTGACATTAAGTTGCTGGCAGCGCAGGCGCTGGTGGCGGCGCTGGTCATTCTGGTCGGTTCCCAATTTTTCTACGTGCAGAATAACACCAGCCGGATTTTGACGGGAATAACTTTGATACTGGCAATCGGTTTTGGGTGGGCTTTAATTAAGTCCGTGAAAAACGAAGTCAGGCGCAAGGAAGAATTGCAGATTATGTCGGACCGGCTGGCGATAGCCAATGATCAATTAAGAAAACTGGACAACGCCAAATCGGAATTTATTTCCATTGCTTCCCATCAGTTGCGCACGCCCCTCACGGCCATCAAAGGGTTTGTTTCCCTGCTTCTGGAAGGAACCTATGACGAGGTTTCAACGCCCCAGCGGGAGGCGCTTAATAAGATTTATCTTTCCTGCGAGCGACTGATCCAGCTGGTGGAAAACCTGCTCAATGTTTCGCGCATTGAATCGGGAAGAATTGAATATGAATTCAGAAAATGGCGGACAGAAGACATTATCAAGGAAATTTCCGACTCGCTTGTTTTCGCCGCCCGAAACAAAGGCCTTTATCTCAATATTGATCTTCCCCGGGAAGGCTTGCCGGAAATTGAAGTTGACGGAGCGAAAATAAAGGAAGTCGTTTCCAATCTGGTGGACAACGCGGTGAAATACACGAGGCGGGGAGGAGTCACGGTGCGAGCAGAGCTCGCCCCAGAAGTTCAAAGTTCAAAGTTCTCCGCCAAGGGCGGATCCGCCTCAGGCGGAAAAGTTCAAAGTGAAGGTGATTTTATCCGGATTACG